>WQSH01000071.1 GCA_009787995.1 Oscillospiraceae bacterium | reverse complement strand
AGCCATAGTGTGTGACGACCGACAGCTGTGACGGACTCGCCTCAACGGTAAACGGCACCTTTTCCCCGCCGAATGTCGGGAAAATATTAATCAGCTTATTTCCATCGGGCGCAACGGTAGCCATACCCCGGCATGTGCCGAGATAGAGCGAAACCCCACCAAACGAGCTGCCCGTTTGGAAAAGCCCGAACCAAGCCCCGGAGCGCTTGAACATTTTGCCCTCTATGTTGACTACCCTATCTTGCGCATTAATCATATTCACACCCACCCACGTAACTTTACTGCCTGAGAAACCCTGTTTATAGCAATGATATAAGCCGCATCGCGCATATAGAGGCCTTTCTCCTTAGACAGCTCATAAACAGCGCGAAACGCCTTTGTCATACCGTACTCCAGCTTATTGAGCACTTCCGCTTTATCCCAGAAATAATTCATGTTGCTCTGAACCTGTTCAAAATAACTGCACGTTACACCGCCGGCGTTGCAGAGGAAATCAGGCAGGACAATGACGCCCTTATCCTTCAGCAGGGAGTCGCAGTCGGGGGTCGTCGGGCCATTTGCCGCCTCTACAATAATCTTAACCCTGTCGGAAATCCTTGGGAATACGGCTGGGGTAATTTGGTTTTCAAGGGCCGCAGGTATCAGGATGTCTACGTCCTGAGCTAACCAATCGTCGCCGGGCAATACCTCGTAGCCGAGAGCGAGGGCTTTTTCTTTGTCTATGCTCCCGAATACATCCTTGATTGAAACCAACTCTGCGATATCGCAGCCGCTGGTTTTTCTAAATGTATATGCGGTGCTGTCAGGCTGGTTCCAGCAGGACACGGCGACTACCTTGCCGCCTAGGTCGGTGTACATACGAGCGGCATACTCCGCCACATTGCCAAAACCCTGAATGCTCGCTGCCGTGTCTTTTGCGGGTAGGCCAATTTGTCGCAGCAAATCCTTCAAGGTATAAATGCACCCATACCCGGTAGCCTCGGTGCGCCCCAGCGAGCCTCCCATCCCCACGGGCTTGCCTGTTATCACGCCGGGATAACGGGAGCCTGCTATAGTTTCGTATTCATCCATCATCCAAAGCATGTGCTGGCTGTTGGACATGACGTCCGGCGCAGGGACGTCTTCATTTGGCCCTAGCTGCTTGTGAATCGCGCGAACGTAGCCCCTGCACATCCGCTCCTGCTCTCCTTTAGAAAGAAGCCTGGGGTCGCACACGATTCCGCCTTTCCCTCCGCCGAGCGGGATATCGACACATGCGCATTTCCACGTCATCCACATCGCAAGTGCGCGCACCGTGTCGGCCGTTTCATGAGGATGGAAGCGTATCCCTCCCTTTGCGGGACCCCTGGCGTCATTATGCCTTATGCGGTATGCCTGAAGTGTTTTTGTAGTGCCGTCGTCCATCTTGACAGGAATGGTAAAGTGTAGTTCCAGCATCGGCTGGCGCAAAAACTCGCGCATGCCACCGTCCAGTTCAATATACTCCGCAACATTGTCAAACTGCAGCTGCGCATTTTCAAAAGGGTTGTAATTTGTTTTCATAGCACACTCTCCAAAGCACTGCTCCTAGGCTTTTCCATCGCAACCGAGGACTTCAGTTATCTTATGCCGCACAAGCGCCTTGATGTTCGCACGCCCAGGGGCGAGGTATTGACGCGGGTCAAAATCTGCGGGATTCTTTGCCATATGTTCCCTGATTCCCGCTGTCATCCCAAGGCGCAAGTCTGAGTCGATATTTATTTTGCAAACCGACGACCTCGCCGCCTCACGCAGCATTTCTTCGGGGATGCCAATCGCATCAGGCATTTTGCCACCGTATTTGTTGATAGTCTCCACAAACTCGGGGACGACCGACGACGCCCCATGCAAGACGATGGGGAAATTCGGCAACCTTTTTGATATTTCCTCGAGTATGTCAAACCTGAGCTGAGGCTTCTGTCCGGGCTTGAATTTATATGCGCCGTGGCTCGTGCCGATAGCTATGGCAAGGGAGTCGACTCCCGTGCGGGAAACAAATTCCTCGACCTCCTCGGGTCGCGTGAAGCTTGCATCTTCTTCCGATACGTTCACGTCATCCTCTATCCCCGCAAGTTTCCCAAGCTCACCTTCGACTACCACGCCTTTGTCGTGCGCATACTTCACAACTTCGGCTGTCAGCCTGATATTTTCCTCAAAGGAGTGCTTGGAGCCGTCAATCATCACAGATGTGAATCCACCGTCAATGCAGGACTTGCATATCTCAAAGTCGTCGCCGTGGTCGAGGTGGACGCAAATTGGCAAATCAGTGTCGATTATTGCCGCCTCGATGAGCTTCATCAAATACACATGCTTTGCATATTTTCTGGCGCCGGCGGAGACTTGGAGAATCAGCGGTGCGCTAACTTCCGCCGCCGCCTCCGTTATCCCCTGAATTATTTCAAGGTTATTCACATTAAATGCGCCGATAGCATATTTCCCTTCATAGGCCTTTTTGAACATTTCTGTCGATGTAATGATTGGCATAGCAACAAACCTCCATACTTATTGTTGGCAACAAAGCCAGTATACTACACATTCAATGCTAATAACAGTCAATTTCATAAAAGTTTACCATTTTGCCAATTGCAATTTGATTTTTCAGCACTGCTGTGATATCCTTCAAATAATAATTTATATTGGAGGCTCATCAAATGGATAACAAACTCATCGGAGCATGTATATTCGGTCAATCCGGAGGCCCCACTGCCGTGATAAACTCTAGCGCATACGGGGTGATCAGGACAGCGCTTGACGCACCCGAAATAACCAATGTCTATGGCGCTGCGCATGGCATTGTGGGCGTGCTCAATGACGAGCTTTACGACCTGGGCAAGGAGGATGCGCACGAGCTTAAGCTTCTGATGAACACTCCCTCCTCTGAGCTCGGGTCTTGCAGGTACAAGATAAAGGAAGAGAGCGAACTAAAGCGCATCCATGAGATATTTGAGAAATATGATGTCCGTTACTTCTTCTATAACGGCGGCAACGACTCCATGGACACATGCCAAAAGGTAAGCGACTATCTCGAGCGTGTCGGCTATGAGTGCCGTGTCGTCGGCGTGCCTAAGACTATTGACAATGACCTTGTCGGGACGGACCATTGCCCCGGATTTGGCAGTGCGGCAAAATTCATCGCCACGACGGTTGCCGAGGTCTATAAAGATGTGCATGTCTACGACACCGGGATGATTACCGTAATTGAAGTCATGGGCCGCCACGCAGGCTGGCTGACGGGGGCGGCTGCGCTCGCCGGTCAAAATGGAGCTTATGCCCCTGATTTTGTTTATCTGCCTGAAGTCCCATTTGAAACCGAAGCCTTCTTGCAAAATGTCAAAAAAACGTATGAGGCAAAGAAGAACTGCCTCGTGGCAGTTTCTGAGGGCATCTGCCACCACGACGGCACCTTTGTGGCTGAGGCAAAGATTTCCGGGACGGACGGCTTCGGCCATGCGCAACTCGGCGGCTTGGCCGCAAGGCTCGCCCAGGCTGCCCGGGAGGGGACTGGGGCAAAGGTTAGGGGTATTGAGCTTAGCTTGCTCCAGCGCTGTGCGGCGCACCTAGCTTCGCAGACGGACATCGACGAGGCCTTCCTTGCCGGCAAATCGGCTGTCGAATGTGCGCTTGCCGGGCACACCGGAAAGATGATCTGCTTCACCCGCGAGTCTGCCGGCGGCAAGTATAAGTGCGGCATCGCCTATGAGCCGCTGTCTGTATGCGCCAACAAGGAAAAGAAGGTGCCCCGCAAGTGGATAAACGATGCCGGCACCTATGTCACGCAGGATTTTATCGATTATGCCTTGCCGCTAATCCAAGGCGAGAATGGGCGCCTGGTCGAAAATGGGCTGCCTCGCTTTGCAAGGCTCAAGAAGGTCCGGGCTGTTGTCTAAGTACCTGTTCTTTTCGGCGTTCGCCCCTTATTATTATGGGCAAAGCGGCGGACTGCATGGCTGTAGCTTTGCAGTCCGCCGCTTATTTTATTCGTTGCCTGCCTGTCTAATCTAAAGCATCAATAATCGCCGGTACGACCTTAAAGAGATCCCCAACGATGCCGTAATCGGCAACCTCGAAAATCGGAGCCACATCGCTCTTGTTTATCGCAACGATGTAATCGGACGACTGCATTCCCGCAAGGTGCTGTATAGCGCCAGAGATGCCGCAAGCAATGTAAAGCTTGGGCTTGACCGTCGTGCCGGTCTGCCCGACCTGGTGGGAGTGGTCAATCCAGCCCGCATCAACGCATGCGCGCGACGCCCCGACAACACCGCCGAGCTTGTCCGCAAGCTGCTTAATCAAACCAAACCCATCGGCGCTGCCAAGACCGGCTCCACCGGACACGATGACTTCCGCATCGGTCAGCGAGACAATTTCCTTCACAGCCTTGACGATTTCGACAACCTCCATGCGGATGTCGCCGGGTGCAAAGGACACCTCGAGATCAATGCGTTCGCCCTTCCTGTTCGCTTGGCGCTCAAGCTTGCTCATAACGCCCGGACGCACTGTTGACATCTGCGGACGGTGTTTCGGGCAGACGATTGTCGCCATGAGGTTGCCGCCAAATGCAGGGCGGGTTTGCATGAGCTTCTTGTCGCTTGGGTCGATATCGAGCTGCGTGCAATCAGCCGTGAGTCCGGTTTCGGCACGGACGGCCACATTAGGCCCAAGGTCACGACCGACATGCGTGGCGCCGAAGAGCACCACATCGGGCTTATATTTCAAAACGGCTTGGTAAATAACCTTCGTGTAAGAATCCGGATTGTATGTCTTAAGCTCCGGCGCACTTGCATAATAAACTATGTCCGCACCATACTCGTAGAGCTCTGAAACGAGGCTGTCAACATTCTCGCCGCAGAGAATTGCACAGACCTTGCATCCAATATCGTCCGCAAGCTTCTTGCCCTCACCCAATAGCTCAAGGGAGACATTCATCAGCTTGCCGTCACGCTGCTCGGCAAACACCCAAACATCCTTGTATTGCGAAATATCTACGCCTGCGACGCCCTCTTCCACGACCTTCTCAAAAGCCCCGAATGGGCAAAACTTAGGCTCCAAGCACTGGTTGCAGACATTACACGCAGGTCCGATAACCGCAAGCTTGTTCTCCATGGTAATCGCACCCTGCGGGCATTTCTTGACACAGATTTCGCAACCCTTACATTTTTCATTTATAACTCTAATTGCCATTTAACTTCACTCCCCTTCCTAATTAAAGCACATGCTTCTCGGTCAGTTTTGCGACAAGGGTTGCCGCCATCTCCGGAATCGTGCCATGAAGCATCTCTCCTGCACCCTTAGGCGGCGGAGTGAAGCTCTTCATAACCTGCGTTGGGCTTGCAATCAGGCCAACAGTCTTAGTGTCGACATTCAAAGCCTTTTCATCCCAAACAGTAATCTCCGCCTTGTACGCATCCTCAATTTGCTTGATTGTCATGTAACGCGGAGTGTTGAGTTCTTTAATCGCCGTCAGTACACACGGTTTTTGAACTTCGACGACTTCAAAGCCATCCTCAAGTGCGCGTTCGACGACGACAGTCTTGTCTTTAACCTCGCGGACTTTTTGAACATATGAGACTGAAGGTATGCCAAGGCGCTGAGCCGTCTGCGGTCCAACTTGGGCGGTGTCGCCGTCGATGGCTTGGCGGCCCGCAAAAATTATGTCGTAATCGCCCATTTTTTTGACTCCGGCGGCTAAGGTCGTCGAAGTGGCGCAGGTATCAGCGCCGCCAAATGCGCGGCTGGACAGCAGGTAGGCGCCGTCCGCACCCATGGCAAGGCACTCCCTGAGCATGTACGTCGCTTGGGGCGGGCCCATCGATACCACATCGACTGTCGTGCCGGGGTGTTTGTCCTTTAAGGCAAGCGCCTCTTCAAGTGCGTTTGCGTCGTCCGGGTTTAGTATGGAGGGAACGCCCTCACGGATAAGCGTGCCGGTCACCGGGTCAATCGTTACCTCGTTTGTATCCGGTACCTGTTTTACCAAAACAAATATTTTCATATTAAGCTCCCCTCCTACTTGCCTATAATGTTGCCGACTATGACCATCTGCTGGACTTGGGACGTACCCTCGAAGATGGTGAAAACACGGCAGTCGCGATACATGCGCTCAACCTTGTACTCCCTGATATAGCCGTACCCACCGTGGATTTGAACGGCTTTTGCGCAGATTTCATTACATGCTTCCGCAGCGTAGTACTTTGCCATTGAAGCTGCGGTGCCCGCCTCGGGGCTGCCTATATCCTTGAGCTGCGCCGCCCTATAAGTCAGTTCCTTTGCTGCTTGGAGTTTTGTCGCCATATCAGCAATCATGAAGCTAATTGCTTGGAAGTCGGCGAGGCGCCTGCCGAACTGCTTGCGCTCCTTAGCATACTTGACAGCTTCGTCAAATGCGCCCTGCGCAACGCCGATGCTCGTAGCGGCCACACCTATGCGTCCAAGGTCAAGAGTCTTCATCGCATTTTGGAAACCCCTGTTCTCTTCACCTAGGAGGTCGTCCTTGTGGATGCGGACGTCCTCAAGGATGATGTCCGATGTCGGGCAGCCAATAATTCCCATCTTATGCTCCGCCTTGCCGCATGAAACGCCAGGAAGCTTCATATCGACTATGAAAGCGGATATGCCGCGGCTTTTGCCCCTCGCCTTATCGCTGAAATCGGTTTTTGCATAAACGATTGCCCAGTCCGCCACCGGGGCAGTCGTTATGAATGTCTTGCGGCCGTTTAGAACATAATGGTCGCCGTCTTTGACAGCGGTCGTAGTCGTGCCGCCGGCGTCCGAGCCCGCACCCGGCTCAGTCAGCGCAAAAGCCATAATCTTGTCGCCCTTCGCCACCGGCGTCAGGTATTTTTGCAGTTGCTCCTCAGTGCCCGAGAACATCAGCGGCCCGCCGCCCAAGGAGTTTGCGCCGGACATCCACACTGCCGACACAGCGCTTGCGCGGGCTATCTCTTCGACCACTATTACATACGAAACGTGATCCGAACCCTGCCCCCCATACTCGACAGGTGTCTTGATGCCATAGAATCCAGCTTTGCCCATTTTCGCAAGCAGCTCTTTGGGATACTCAGCACCTTCATCGATTGCATCGAGAAGATCGTTAGGCAGTTCATTCTCGGCGAATTCGCGGGCCAGCTTCCTTATGAGTTCATGCTTTTCTGAAAAAATCATTCCTTTTCCTCCTACTTATTGATTATATCACGATACAGCCTATAAACACGAAACAAGGCCGAACACACGGCCAGGACACATTATATAAATTTTAAAAAAATAATTATATTACACTATTTAATACTTTTTCTTGAAACTGTTCAAGTTTTATGCTAAATTAATTATTACAATATACATAATTTTATGTATAACGTGGAAAAATTGTGTTTGTTTACTACAAACTATAGTAAAATAACACAAAATTTGCGTTCCTCAACAGGCCTTTTTTGCGGAGGTTAGACATATGCGTTCCACATTGTTCGATTATGAATGGCAATTTTTGATTCAAATGACAACCCGAATCAACTATTGTGAGACATACCCCGAAATTTGCAATACATTCTTGCAGCAAATCCGCACGCTCATACCATACGGCAGAGGTGTTGTATTTCAGGCCGGAAGGGCAAGCGGCAGGGTTTTGCTAACCAGCCCAATATCCACGGAATATGCTGACGACAGATCTTCGCACAACTTTTTTATTGAAGGCAAGTACCCACACTGGGACGAGTTTGTCATGCTCCCCTATAGCTCCGTTTTTCGTCAATCTGACATAATACAGCCAGGGAAATGGGAAAAAACGAGGGTTTACCGAGATGTTTGGCAGCCAAAGGGCATGTTTTGGGGCTTGTTCACAGCACTGGTTCACAAAGACGTCCCACTCGTAGTCCTCGGCATTCAGCGCGAAAAATCGCTAAACGATTTTTCCGACCGTGACATCTACATTATGAACACCCTTAAAGACCCGCTCGAGAGGAAGTTTTTCAGCCTATTTGAAGACCGCAGAATAAGCAGCGGCGACGGCGGCGACCGGATTTTCAAGACGTCCGCAGGTTTTGGGCTGACGAAAAGAGAAACCGAGATTGTCTCCCTTATATGCGCAGGCAAGGGCAGCGACGAAATGTGCCAATCTCTTTTCATAACCCACGCTACACTGAGCAAGCACCTTTCCAATATCTATTCTAAAACCAACGTTAAAAACAGAACTCAGTTGTTTGCTTTATTTTTGTAACAGGCTACTGGGCAAGTTGTTGATTACTATTCAGTGCCAGACAAGAAAACCTCATTGAGAAGCCTGTACGCTCATCGTAGAGAGGGAATTCCGGCTACTGTCACGTCAGCTGACCGAGCGTAGAGGAGTGTGCAGGCTTCTCAATGCCGGACTGATAGCAGCACTGACATAGTAGCAGTTGCTGTAACGGAACGGTAAATGTAATATAAATTTTCATTTTCAATTACCAGTTTATGTGCTATACTGAAGCACGGTAGAAGTCCAACAATACGAAAGGGGCAATTTTTTGATGAGCAAAGAGTTAAAAGGAACAAAAACAGAAGCCAATCTCATGGCTGCATTCGCAGGCGAATCCCAAGCGCGCAACAAATATAGTTATTACGCTTCAAAGGCCAAAAAGGATGGGTACGAGCAGGTGGCCAACATATTTGAAGAAACTGCCGCAAACGAGAAAGAGCATGCAAAGCTATGGTTCAAATTCCTCCACGGCGGAGGCGTCCCAGACACTCTAGCAAACCTATTAGACGCTGCTGAAGGCGAGCATCAAGAGTGGACAGAGATGTACGCAGATTTTGCAAAAACTGCAAAAGAAGAGGGGTTTAGTGAACTTGCTTCATTGTTTGAGCAGGTCGGCAAAATCGAAAAAGAGCACGAAGAGCGTTACAGAAAGCTTCTCGCAAATATCAAGGACGGCCAGGTTTTTGCTAGGAAAGAAGAAAAACTCTGGCATTGCATAAACTGCGGGAGGACAATACCAGGCAAGGATGCTCCCGATTCCTGCCCAACATGTGCGCACCCGAAAGCGTATTTTGAAATTAAGGCAGATAATTATTGAGTAAATCCTCTGCACGCTGATTGCATAATATGACAAGAAATGGTACAAAATCAAATTGTTTTCAATGCAAACATTTTGTGATTACTTGGGACTCGAAGTATCCAAGGAGCTGCAGGCTGTATGGCTTCAAAACATCGCGAATGCCGTCGGTCGCCGTATTTGAGTCTTCCGGGGAGCCCTGCGCCGGCTTTGAGAAAAAAGTTGCGGCAAAAACCAAGGCAAAATAGGAAAATCGGGGCTGCCCAGCACTTCGTTCTTGAAATAGCTCGAAACATTACAGGGCGGAGACCCCCGACAGAGCAAGTTTTGGAATCCCCCTCAGCACAGTAATCCTCTGCTTTTGAAAGCATAACGATGGACGGCGGCTTTGTGAAACACTGTCGCCTTTTGTCGTTACCTTAGAGCCCATCTTGAGCGCACGAAGGTGAGTCTTTTAGAACCAACCGTTAAGCACTACACCCGCAAATCACCACAACTCCTTTGCTTTTTCGTCTACAGAAAACATATATGCAAAACGGTAATTCCCATCATGCGCGGGCGGCCATCGGTATAAACCGCTGCGTGGTATAGTAAGCCGCGCCGAGCGCGCCATCATAATGATTGGTTGTGTACACCGCACATGAGAGCGGTCATTCCATCAATTCAAATATGAACACAACAGGATTGTTGACGTTCTCATTCAATGGGGCTACATCAACGGATTTTATTTTCAACTTTACTCCAAGTGCCTTTTGTAACTCATACAGCCTCCCACCTGCACATCTCTCAAAATATCCCTCAACATTTGATGGCGGTGTGTTATATTTGCCCTCTCTGGCACGTTTATAATAACCGTGAAAGCATTTGAAAGTAAGGGTAAGGGTGTTATCGTCATTAAGTACAGGCTGCCATCGACCAAATTTTTCCGCAAATAACGCCATTCTTTCATCAAGAGCAAGATGAGCATAATCAGTTGCAAAGGCTTTGCGCTCCTTGTCTGCACCTGCACCGTTGCAGGCACCTTGTGTTTCATACAGCATGAAACGCTGCTCTTTCGTTAAATGCTTACCCATAGCTTGGCAAAACTCATCATCCCATTCAGGGTGAAAAGTTGTATAGCCCACTAAATGCGGGCCATATTCGCTTTGATACTTTTGCAAGATGTCCTCAAAAATTGACTGAACATCTTGGGATATTCCGTATTTTTTCTTTTTTATTGCACTGACCATGCTATTCATTATTTGCCTCCCGCATACTATATAAATTTCCTACACCACTATCATCAGCGGCACACGGTTTTGTCCTTTAGCCGTCGGCAGACCCCCACTGCGATTATGGCAACGCCTAACCGTCAGAGTGGGTCACACGCTTAGAATAAGCGAGTGAAAAACGTACCCATTGTCGACAAATTGCCCCTGTGCTGATTGGCTAATATTAAGACAATTGTAGCACAAAAGGCGGCAAACTCAACAAAAATATTGCAAGAAAATCCCGAACCCCTTTGCGGAAATGATGTCGCCGGGTTGGCAGTCGAGTAATTTGCATAGCGTTTCTAAATTCAGATACGACACGAGCGATATAATGACAACAGCCCACGCAATGCGCCGCACCCGCAGCATCACAATGAGCGAAGCCCTGACAAAAGCATGGGCAATTGCGAAACTTCCAAAAGTGGTTGACCAAAAGGCAGCACTCCAAGAAGCATTCAAAGCCAAGTACCCGACAGGCACACTAAAGATTCACCAGTTTTGGAGAGGCGCAACAGTTCAGTTTACAGCGGGCGGCAAGGAATACACTTACACAAACTTTGGCTGGCAGCAGAAATTGGGGTTGACGGCGTAAGCCGTCACCATTGAGAAAACAAACACCCGCAAATCAC
>WQSH01000070.1 GCA_009787995.1 Oscillospiraceae bacterium | reverse complement strand
TTTAATCGCAGGGGCAAGGCTCGCTGCTTGTGTTCAACTTTTCCTGCCAGCTGCCTAATGGGTGGTTTGCCCGCCAATACGAAATGGATTGATGAAGTTACTGGATGCTGAAGCATGGATGGGAGGCCACACTAAAAAACTGCGTTTTTAATGCTTTCGCGCCCGCAGCAGGAACAAATAAAGCTGCACGCAAAATTTTCTGAGGGAATTCCAGCTACTGCCACGCAGCTGACCTAAGGAAGATGAGCGTGCAGCCTTTCTTATGTCGGTTTTGTCTTGACAGCTTGGGCTTTTTCGTAGTAGACTTCTAGCTAATTAGGAGTGATTTTTTATGTCTGAAAATTTGCACACGTTTGAAAACGAAGAATACAAGCACGCTTACCGCCACACGGCAGCCCATATCCTTGCCCATGCCGTGAAGCGGCTGTACCCGGACGCCAAGCTTGCTATTGGGCCTGCTATTGCCGATGGGTTTTACTACGACATCGATTCTGCCGAGACCTTCACCCCCGAATCCCTTGCGGAAATCGAAGGCGAGATGCGCAAGATTTGCAGGGAAAAACTTGCTTTGGAGCGATTTGAATTATCCAGGGAAGATGCGCTAAAGCTTGTGGCGGAACAAAACGAGCCTTATAAGGCGGAGCTAATACATGACTTACCAGCTGACGCTGTCATAAGCTTTTACCGCGAAGGCGACTTCACCGATTTGTGCGCAGGCCCCCATGTCGATACGACTGCAAGAATAAAGGCTAATGCATTAAAGCTCACAAACTGCACCGGCGCCTATTGGCGCGGCGATGCCAACAACAAGATGCTCCAACGCATTTATGGCACTTGCTTTATGAGCAAGCCCGAGCTTGAAGAGCACCTTCGCCGCATTGAGGAAGCGAAGCTGCGCGACCACAGGAAGTTGGGGCGCGAGCTTGATTTGTTCGCACTGTACGACGAGGGCCCGGGTTTTCCGTTTTTCTTCCCTAAAGGCATGCTTGTCCGAAACGAGCTTGTCAATTTCTGGCGCGACGAGCACAGGAAGGCGGGTTATGTAGAGATTAGCACACCGATGATTCTGAGCGAGGAATTGTGGAGGCGCTCGGGGCATTGGGATTTGTACAAAGACAACATGTATTTCACCGATATCGATGAGTCGGGTTACGCTATAAAGCCCATGAACTGCCCCGGCGGCATGCTCGCCTTTAAGCGCAAGCTTTGGAGCTACCGCGAGCTGCCAGTCCGCATGGCTGAGCTTGGCATTGTCCATCGCCACGAGCTTTCGGGGGCATTGCATGGGCTGATGCGCGTTCGCAATTTTACGCAAGATGATGCTCATCTATACATGACTCCTGAGCATGTGCCCTCGGAGATTGTCTCCACAATCGAGCTGGTTGACAGGTTTTACAAGGTTTTCGGCTTTGATTACCTCGTCGAGCTGTCCACCCGCCCTGAGAAATTCATGGGCGAAATTGAGCGGTGGGACGCTGCCGAAAAGCTCCTGGAAGATGCGCTTATAGAGAAGAACATCACCTACCGCTTAAACCCGGGAGATGGGGCTTTTTACGGGCCAAAAATCGACTTCCACCTCGTGGACTGCCTGGGCCGCACGTGGCAGTGTGCGACCTTGCAGCTTGACTTCCAGATGCCTGAACGCTTTGAGCTCGAATATGTAGGCGCCGATGGCGAAAAGCACCGCCCAGTCATGATTCACCGGACGGTGCTTGGCTCCCTCGAACGCTTCATAGCAATTATCACCGAGCACTATGCTGGCGCATTCCCGCTTTGGCTCGCTCCGGTTCAGGTGATTGTCCTGCCTATTACCGACCGTACCCGCGATTATGCGCAGTCCGTCGCAGATTCTCTGGCCGCAGACGGCTATCGCGTTGAGACGGATTTTCGCAGCGAAAAGATTGGCTTTAAAATCCGCGAGGCACAGGTTCAGAAAATCCCGTACATGCTGGTGCTTGGCGACAAGGAAGCCGAAAGCGGGCTCGTGACCGTCCGCAGGCGTTCTGAGGGCGATTTGGGCACAATGTCGCTTGACGAGTTCAATGCGATGATTAAAAAGGAGCGCAGCCCTGTTGTACAAGGGTAGGGGGTAAGTTATATTGGTTGCTATAGTAGTCTTGGCGGCATTTTTCGCTATGTTTGCACTTATAGCATTTGTATCGCGCGGCAGCAATGAGTCCGAGCAGCCCCGCGTATCCCAATACCCGCAGTTTGCAACCTACAAGGATATTACATGGGGATTGGAAAGGGCCGGATACACCGTCATAAGCGAGGCTGATATGTATGGCGGCACCTCCTGCCGCATAACGCAAGGGCCGCTGACTCTTGCCGAAATTTGGTTTACCCCAAATGCGGCGGGGCCTGCGGGCGGCTCTTTCTCCTTGAGTACAGTTGCGAGCATGAAAGCAGACGTTTTTCTAGGGATGATTGACGAGATTAAAGACCAGGACATGCGCAGCATCCTAAAGGAGCAAGGGTATAATGCCCTTATCTGCAGGTCTAACGATGGTTTCATCACCGCTTGCATGAGCGGCAATACAAAAGACATAAATGAAGTCCTGCCCGAATGGCTGGTCATAGCGGGGCTCGTCAGGGATGTCCTAAAATAGGCCTGACATATATGGGGCAAAGGCTCTTTAGCCCATGAGCATCGTAAGCCTGTTGTACGCTGCCCTCACATCGCCCTCTGTGTCTTTTGTGAACTCGGCAACCGTGCCTCCGAAGGCCAGCCGCCCCTTATTCATTACTGCCAAATGCGTTGCGGTGGATTCTACGTGGGCAATGGTTTCGGTGCTGAAAATCACTATGCGCGTCTTTGCCAGCTCCGTGAGGTAGGAATTTAGTGAGTCGCAAAATTCCGGGTCTAGGCCGTTGTATGGTTCGTCCAAGATTAGAACGCTTGGGGAGCACCATGATGCTATCAATATGGCAAAACGCTTGACCATGCCAACAGAAAAGCCTGCTAGAGCTGAATTGGCGTCCTCTTCAAGGCCAACCATCCTCATCATCTTTTGAGCATACGCCTCGTCCGGGCGCCCCCCACTTTCCATAGTTGTTGCGCCGGAAAGCTCTTTGATAAACCTCGTCAAGGTCCAGCTTGGCGGGAAACTTTTTATATCTCCGCCCCAGCCTTGCAGCGTCCGGTCTTTCCCTTCCTCCAGCTGCACATATTGCGGCACATACCCACGGTGGTACTTCTTATGCTTTTTGTGAATGTTCATGCCGTCGAGCAAACATTCGCCTGAGGTGGGCTTTTCCACCGCCGCCAGGATTTCTGCGATCGTACTTTTGCCCGATTTTGCCGGGCCTACAATGGCAAAAACTCCCCCGGCCGTAATTTCCATGCTAACGCCCGACAAGGCTTCCGGCATTTTTTTGCCATATTTTTTTGATATCCCCCGTGCTGATAGTGTCATAGGCCTCCTCCTTCATTTTATGAACAAATGATTAATTTTTCCCTCCGTGTCAGCGTTGTCTCCCTTTATATGATATTATACAATTAAATTTTTGCAAGGGAGAATTTATATGAGCACTTTTACCATACTGACCGACACCAGCTATGATTTGCCCGAGCAGTTCATTAACGACAATCAGATTGCGGTAGTACCCATCCCATTCCACCTAGACGGAACCCCGCACCCGGAAGGGCGCTGGCAAGAGATTTCCGATGTGGATTTTTACAATAAGCTGCGCGACGGCAGTTCGGCGGGCACCGCCCAAATAAACCCTGAAACTTACGTGCAGATCTTCACTAAATATGCGGAAAAGGGCGAGCCTGTTTTGGCGCTTTTCCTCAGCAGCGGACTTTCCCCCTCATACGGCAACTCTGTCATAGCGCTGTCCGAGGTCAAGGAGAAGCATCCCGACTGCCAAATTTTCACAGTTGACAGTCTCAACGCCGCAGGCGGCGTCGGCGTGCTTGTTGCTTTGGCTGTCAAGAAGAGGTCAGAAGGCTTATCCCTAGAAGAAACCGCAAAATGGCTGGAAGAAAAAAGGCACAGCTGCCTCTCCCTCTTTACGGTAGACGACCTCCACTACCTGCATCGCGGTGGGCGCCTGAGCAAGCTCCAAGCCGTTGCAGGCTCGCTTATCGGCATAAAACCTCTGCTCAACGTAGCCCCCGATGGCACGCTCAAGCTCAAGGACAAAGCGCGTGGGCGCAAGGCTGCTTTGGAAACCATTGCTGCCCAAATGAAACGCAGCATAAATAAGGGCACAAAGCTCGATACTGTGGTAATCAGCCACTCCAACTGCGAAAGCGACGCCGAACTTGTCGCAGAGCTAATCAAAAAATCTTTTGAGGTGGGCGAGTTCAAAATCGTTATGATGGGCCCAGTCATCGGCGCCCATGTCGGCCCGGGCTGCATTGCGCTATTTTTTGAAGCAGATATTGACAGACCCACGTACGAATCTAGGTATTATGCTGGCAAGTAGCTAGTTTACATAATAAAAAACAGGCATAGCGGCTATGTTTCCCGCTATGCCTTTTTATTATGTGCTCAAGTGCGGCGCAAGGCCGCCTTGCGGCGAGCAGCTAGTCTGTAAGCCCCTGCGCTTCGCGCTCTTTGAGCGCATCTTTCCTTGAGAGATTTACTCGGCCCCGGTCGTCTATTTCCATAACCTTGACCCATGTCATGTCGCCTTCGTTTAGCACGTCCTCTACTTTTTCTACGCGGCGGTTTTCCAGTTTCGAAATGTGAACCATGCCATCTTTGCCCGGCACCAGCTCAACAAACGCACCAATTGGTATGACCCTGACGACTTTGCCATAATAGAGCTTGCCCACTTCCGGCACAAACACGATATTGTCGATAATTTGCTTCGCTGCGCGGCAGGCCTCGATGTCGGCCGATGCGATATAAATGCTGCCATCGTCTTCTATGTCGACTTTTGCCCCGGTATCTGCGACAATTTTCTGGATGACCTTGCCCCCGCTCCCGATGACTTCCCTAATTTTGTCGGGATGGATTTTCATCATTATCATCTTAGGCGCCGTCGCCGCAAGCTCTACGCGCGGAGCCGATATGACCGGCAGCATTATCTCGTCGAGCATCTGAATACGAGCTTCTCTGCACATATCAAATGCGGATTTGATGATTTCCATTGTAAGTCCGTCGTTTTTCAGATCCATCTGAATCGCCGTAATGCCTTTCTTCGTGCCGCCGACTTTGAAGTCCATCTCGCCGTGGAAGTCTTCGACGCCTTGGATGTCAATGAACGTCGTCCAATCGTCCCCATCCGAGATAAGCCCACAGGAGATACCTGCCACCGGGGCTTTTATAGGCACGCCTGCGTCCATCAGCGCAAGAGTAGAGCCGCAGATTGAGCCTTGCGACGTCGAGCCATTTGAGGATATTACCTCAGACACCACCCTGATGGCGTAGGGGAATTCATCCACGCCGGGCAGTACGGGCTCGAGCGCTTTTTCCGCAAGCGCACCGTGGCCCTGCTCGCGCCTCGAGGTCGAGCGGGAGCCGCGCGCCTCGCCAACAGAAAACGAAGGGAAGTTGTAGTGGTGCATGTATCGTTTTGATTCTTCTTCGTAAATTGTGTCTAGCTTCTGCGCATTTGAGATTGTCCCGAGAGTCGCAACCGAGAGGACTTGCGTCTGCCCGCGCGTAAATAGGCCCGAGCCGTGCACTTGCGGCAGTATGCCGACCTCCGCCGCCATTGGGCGGATTTGGTTCATTACCCTGCCGTCGACGCGCTTGCCTTCAAGCAGCCATGCTTTGACAACTTTCTTTTGAATCCTGTATGTTATTTCTTCCATTTGCGCATCTATTTCAGGATACTCGCCGCCAAATTCTTCGATCATCCTTCCTACGATAGCGTTAAAACGCTCTTCGCGCACGTTTTTGTCGTCCGTATCCATGGAATGCTTCACGTCGCCGAGGTATTTGTCTACTAGCTTTGCAAACAGCTCTTCGTTAAACGAGGCCTTCGCATACTCGAACTTTGGTTTCCCAACCTCTGCGACCATCTGCTTTATCATCGCTATGACAGGCTGGATGGCCTCGTGCGCAGCCTTGATCCCTTCAAACATCACATCGTCCGGCACTTCGTTTGCCGCAGCTTCGATCATGACGACCTTTTTGGACGTTGAGGCGATTGTGCAGTACATTTCGGACGTTTCGCGCTGCTCTGTCGTGGGGTTTATCAGGAACTCCCCGTCTTTTAGGCCCAGCCCAACGCCGCCGATAGGCTCGCTAAAGGGGATATCTGAAATCGAGATGGCTGCGGATGCGCCTATCATCGCCGCAATTTCCGGCGAGCAGTCGTGGTCCACTGCCATTATCGTGCACGTAATCGCAACATCGTTGCGCAGGTCATCGGGGAAAAGCGGGCGCATGGGCCTGTCGATCATACGCCCCGCAAGCACTGCGCGCTCGCCCGGCCTGGCCTCGCGGCGCAAGAATCCTCCGGGTATCCTGCCGACTGCGTATAGTTTTTCTTCAAAATCTACAGAGAGCGGGAAGAAGTCGATCCCATCGCGCGGGCGGGACGACGCCGTTACCGCTACGAGGACCACCGTCTCGCCGTAGCGGACAAGCACGGCTGCGTTGCACAGCTCCGCAAGTTTTCCGGTTTCGAGCGTAAGCGTACGCCCCGCTAAATCAATCGAATACTTTTTTTCTTGCGGGAATTCTCTTTTTTGAATAATCATTGTAGTGCTCCTTTTATTGGTGTTTTGTTTTCCGGAGCAGCGAATCACTTAGCACTTGAAAATATGCCCGCTATCCTGCCGCCGCCCCCCTCGGCGCTGGCTAAAGGCCGGAGGCCCGCTGACCTCCCGCTCTGCGGTGGCCCCTTGCATTTTGCCCAGCAAAGCCAAATCGGGTGCATTTTCAACTGCTATGGGACCGCGCCCCGGTGCTAAGGATGTTGTTTTTTCGCAACGAAGCCGCGCCGGAAGTTCCGGAACGGCTCCAAGTCAGACCCTATTTCCTGATGCCCAGTTTGGCAATACACGCCCTGTATCGCTCAATATCCTTATTTGAGAGATAGTCGAGCAGGTTACGGCGGCGGCCGACCATCTTTAGTAGGCCCAGTTCGCTGTGCTTGTCCTTTTTGTGGACTTTCAGATGCTCAGTCAGCTGCTTGATTCGCTCCGTGAGGATGGCTATTTGCACCTCGGGCGAGCCCGTGTCCGTCTCGTGGGTGCGGTTTGATTCGATTACATCGGTCTTTTGCTCTTTGGTAATCATTTTTCTAATCCTTTCTTTAGGCCCAGTTGCGGCCGATATGTCCTATGTCCGAGTATCGGGTGGAAAAGGTACCGCAGCCCTCGGGTTTTGCCCCGCTTGCCGTAGTCCGGCTTTGCCCCGAAACTAAGAGCATGGATTCGGGCGGCTAGAAACCGCCTCAAGCCCAAGCATATTAACACAAATTTAACCTTCTGTAAAGCATAATTTTTGTTGGCACAGCCTGTCTAAAGTGCTTGATAATACTTTTGAGACATAGTATACTATGCTCTAGGCTCTTTGCTCCGTGGAAAGGTCGCACTAGTTGGGGAGATAGCGGTGCCCTGTTACCTGCAACCCGCTACAGCAGGAATGAATTCCGATTCCCGGACTTGTGATGTATTGTTAGCTCTTGATAAGCAGTGATGACGAGCCGGTCTTGCGCAACGTAAATTCGCGAACCATGTCAGGCGGGGAACCGAGCAGCATTAAGCGAAACCTTACGTGTGCCGCAAGGCAACCGGTTCCGAGCCGGCTGTCAAGCCAGCGGGTGTATCGCACTTTCAAAAATCGGTGTGCGGCCTTTCGGCGGAGCAAATGGGGCGAATTCAGTTAAAACCGGAGGTTTTAACGCTAATGTATCAAGCTTTGTACAGAAAATNCCGCCCCCGCCGGTTCGACGACGTTACCGGCCAAGAGCACATCACTGTGACTCTGCGGCGCCAGCTGGCGACCGATAGGCTGTCGCACGCCTACTTGTTCGTAGGCACCCGCGGCACGGGGAAGACCACATGCGCAAAGATACTGTCGCGCGCGATGAACTGCCTTTTCCCCGAAGACGGGGAGCCCTGCAACAAGTGCGCTTCCTGTGTCGGCATCGAGAGCGGCAGCATCCTCGATGTGTTGGAAATTGACGCCGCTTCAAATAATGGCGTGGAAAATGTGCGCGCCTTGCGCGAGGAGGCGATTTATTCGCCTGCGTCCGTGTCAAAGCGCATTTATATTATCGACGAGGTTCATATGCTGTCGAATGCCGCCTTCAACGCTCTTTTGAAGATTCTCGAAGAGCCCCCGGAGCATTTGATATTCATCCTCGCAACTACCGAGCGGCACAAAGTCCCGGCGACTATCCTGTCTAGGTGCCAGCGTTTTTCTTTCAAAAGGCTTTCCCCCTCGACAATCGCCGCCCGACTGGGCGCAGTGGCAGAAAAGGAGGGCTTGACCCTGTCTGCCGACGCCGCAGAAAAACTTGCGTCGCTTGCCGACGGCTCAATGCGCGATGGTCTGTCGCTCCTTGACCAATGCGCTTCTGATTCGAATATAGATTTACAGCGAGTCCTTGACACTATCGGGCTTACCGGGCAGGCTCCGCTTGCGCAGCTTGCCGAGGCTGCGGCAAGAAGGGACGCGTCCGCCGCCTTATCGATTCTTGATGGACTATATAACGACGGAAGGGATATGTCGTCTTTGTTAAGCGAGCTCGCTTCACTGATGCGGGATGTCCTTGTTTTTCAGCTATCTCCCGATTCCCCGCTGCTCAGCGGCATTTTTGAGCGCACTGAACTGTCCAAGCTGTCAGAAATGCTCGCACCTGAGCGCCTGTTCGCTTTCCTCAACGTGATTAGGGAGGCCGGACTAGGGCTTTCCCGTGGCGGCAGTGCAAAACTTTCGGCGGATATGTGCGTCTTTAGATTATGCGACGAGCGGCTGTCAGACGACAATGCCTCGCTACTGGCAAGGGTAGAGCGGATTGAGAATTCGGGATTGGTGAGGCCCGGGGGGCAAGAATCCGGCGGAGCGGCTTCGCCGCCGCCTGCTGTGCAAAAAAACGCAGCGCCTGAGGGCGTGGAGGAACCTGGCGATAAAAAGAGCGCTCCAAAAACGCCGGCCAATCCGGAACCAAAAGCCCCAAATTCTAAATTGAAGCCGGAGCCGCAGGCGCAGAGGGACGGCGCTTTTTGGCAGGATATCCTTGAGCAGCTAAAGGGCGACGTTTCTGTCCACGCCCTGCTCAGCGACAGTTCTGAAATTTCTGTCGAGCTGCAGGCCAATGTGCTGCTTATCCGCACAAAAACCCCTTTTTCAATGGCGCAGATCGAGTCAAAAATGTTTTCAGACCCCCTAAGGACCGCGGCGGCAAAGGTTTTGGGCCACGAGGTCATACTGCGCACAGCCCTGCCGGAAGGCGGCATTGAGGAAAGCAAGCACGACAAATTGGAAAAACTAATCAATACTTTCGACATAGCGAGCTATGAATAATATGCATTAAAAGGAGAGATGTCAAGTGGCAAAAGGCGGTTTTCGCGGCGGCAGCTATGGCGGCGGCGGCATGAACAAAAACATGATTAAACAGGCTCAAAAATTGCAAAGCGATATGATGAAGATGCAAACCGAGATGGAGGAGCAGTCATATACGGCCCAGTCCGGCGGCGGGGTCGTGACAGCGGTGATAAGTGGCAAGCGCGAGCTTACGCAGCTGGTTATTGAGCCTGACGCAGTCGATCCCGAGGATGTAGAAATGCTTCAGGATTTGGTCATGGCTGCGGTCAACGAGGCTTTGCGCAAGGCCGAGGCAAGCATGAGCGAGTCCATGTCAAAGCTTACGGGCGGTCTCAATTTAGGATTTTAACCGGGCAGGCGAGGCTGCCCACACCAGTTGACCTCCGCCCCCCGCATCGCCGCACATGCCTTTAGCCTGCGGCGGTTGACCTATTTGCACAAAATATTCAGACAATAGTCAGTCAGGGGTACCTATCCTAGGCTGGCTATTGCTTTACCCATTTTCCTGTGAGAGGAGATAGTTCGCATGTCAACTTATAGTTATGTCCGGGTCAGCGCGGCTGACCAGAATGAAGACAGGCAGATGCTCTCAATGATTAGGCTGAAGATACCGCAGGAACAGATTTTCGTGGATAAGCAGTCGGGAAAAGACTTTGAGAGACCCGCATATAAAGCCCTTTTGAAACGCCTCAAACCAGGCGACCTCTTGTACATTTCGAGCATCGATCGCCTAGGGCGAAATTACGACGAGATACAAAACCAGTGGCGCATCCTGACGAAGGAGCGTGGCGTTGACATCGCCGTTATCGACATGCCCCTGCTGGACACCCGCCTGAACAAAGACCTTATGGGGACCTTCATAGCAGATTTAGTCCTGCAAATCTTGTCATTTGTGAGCGCCCACGAGCGAGACAGCATAAAAAAGCGCCAAGCCGAAGGCATAGCCGCCGCCAGAATCAGGGGCGTACGCTTTGGCCGCCCTCCAAAAAAGCCCCCCGAAAATTTTGCAGATATCGTAAGGCGCTGGGAGCGTGGAAGGCTGTCAATTTCGGAGGCTCTGGAGCTGACAGGCTTCAAGAAATCCACATTTTACAATCGCCTGCGGGAGCACAGGGTGGCAGCGCGAAGAAAATGAAGTCCAAAAAAGTGTACTTTTTTGGACTTCGCTGTAAATTTGACGCTTGTCATGTCATTCGGCATTTATGAGCAAAACTTTACACATATTTTGCGTTTTATCAAAATTTATTGTATTTAACAGTTGTTTTTCGGCCGGTCAGGGTGCAGAAATGGCTAGTCCAAAAAAGTACACATTTTGAGATTTGCCATTTCATGGATGATAGAAAACATTGACTCAAGGACGAGGCTTTTGGAGGGAGCCTAGTGAGGATTCAAAACAATATTACGGCGGTAAACAGCCACAGGCAGTATGGCATCAACCAGGGCAATTTGAGCAGGGGCATGGAGAGGCTCAGCTCAGGCCTGCGCGTGAATCGCGCCGCAGACGATGCGGCGGGTCTTGCCATTTCAGAAAAGATGAGGGCGCAGATTCGCGGGCTGAACCAGGCCAGCAGAAA
>WQSH01000069.1 GCA_009787995.1 Oscillospiraceae bacterium | reverse complement strand
GCCCTGGCGGCTCCGGCGCTTCTGGCGGGGGCGCTGCGGGCGGCCCCGGCGGTTCCGGCGCTTCTGACGGGGGCTCTGCGGGCGGCCCCGGCGGTTCCGGCGCTTCTGGCGGGGGCGCTATGGGCGGCGCTGGCTGCTCCGGCACTTCTGTTGGGGGCGCCGGCGGCGGGGTTTGCTGCACAGGTGTGCTCTCCGGGGCCGCCGGGGGCACTGAGGGCGGCACTGGCATAAGCCCCGGCGCAGAATCCGCCGGAGTGGCCGCTTCCGCAGCACCTTGCCGCTTTGCTTCGAGCACGGCGGCAGCGATATCGGCACTCGACGGCATATCATCGCTGGACAAAGGCTCCCCCCGCACTGTCGGCACGGGCAACGTAGGCAGGACTTCATCTGCCTCTGATGCAAAAATAATTTGTGGCGCTGGCCTTTCCGGCAGCAATTGCGCCCTTATCTCATTTTCAAGCCTCCGCCACTCAATGGCGTCCTCTATGTGGCTGAAAAGCTCCGGGTTTTGCTCAAATGCCCTAGGATCGTCCCTCAGCATCTCAAGGATAGCGAGATCCAAGCTCTCCAGCGGTACGACAAACATGTCCAGCATATAATCCAAATCGCTAAATGCCTGCCTGCCCTGTATATCCTCAATCAGGCGGAACACCCCTTGCGGGGTCACCAAAAAGCTGGCCACCTCCCCCTCTCTGTCCGGGTCGGGCAAATCTACCACCACTTCGCCTTCGATTACTAGCAGCCGGACAAATGGGTTTGCCGTGCCTTCGTAATCGCCAAAAACCATGCGGCGGTAGACAAGTATATATTCAGTGCCGCGCACGCCTACAATTGTGCCGGCGGCTTGCACCATATTGCGCGACTCCTCGCCGAGCTGCACATCCACGCGCACTTTGACCATACCTTCAACCAAAGTAATTGAGCTGTTGTTGCGCCCGTGGCGCTGCCATACGGAATTGACGGACAGCTTGGTAAGCTCTCCCATGACTATTATTTGCTGATAATACTTGATGGTTGCGGTTGAGTTAATGCCGGTAACCATTACATCGCCATCATAAATGCTCATTCCTCGGTATACGGCAGTCAAATTATGCCCCCCTGCCCTATGCACGAAAACTGCGCCTCGCACCGCCCCGACTTGTGGGCCATCGTCTGCCGCCCAAGCGGACATGGGAGCCGACAAAAACATCATCGCAAGTATTAATATACAGGCTGTCAATTTTCTAACCACCGGAACCTCCCTCACCCTTTAACGTTTTCGACGCTGTAAATCTGTATGCCAACGTTCTTGTTCTTCACCATTATAACGCCTAAATTGCATACCTCGACATACTGCTTCACTAGATTGTACGTACTGTTGGAAATGATAATCTGCCCTTTTCCGGCGCTGGCCTCCAAGCGTGCCGCCGTATTGATAGAATCGCCTATGGCTGTGTAGTCCATGCGAAAATCCGAGCCCATATTGCCCACCACTGCGGAGCCTGTGTTTACCCCTATGCCAAACTGCAAATCGACACCGTATTGCGCCAACACTTCCTTCTGCAGGGCTGCGGAGTCTTGTTTTATAGCCCAAGCCGCTTTTACAGCGCACAGGGCATGGTTTGGGACATCGTTTGGCGCATTGAATAATGCCATAGTTGCGTCCCCGATATACTTATCTATCGTCCCGCTGTTTTTCTGTATAGCGCTGCTGGTAAGCGCCAAGTAGCGGTTTATTATCTCCACGACCCTTTCAGGCGGGTTGGTTTCGGAAAAAGCCGTAAAACCCCTAATGTCGACGAACAGCGCACTGACGTCTTTTACAACACCACCCAACTGGATATCCAAATTGCCGTTTATTATTTCATTGACCACCTCTGGAGCCACGAACCTCCCGAAAATCCCCCTGATTTGCTGCTTTTCATATTGGGCTGACAACATGCCGAGGACAAGATTTGCCAAATAGCATGTGCCAATGAAAATCAATATATCTCCAACTCTGGCAATCATGTGAAGCCAGTCATACGCTAATCTTGCGCCCACCAGCAGCGCAGCTATTAGCGCCACCGTGGCAATAAACGCCGCCAAATGCTTTAGCCATTGAAAGAGCAATATCACCACAAGCGCAGTAAAAGCTAGGACAGCCAAGTTCAGCCACCAAGGGGCGTCCACTATGAAAATGCCCTCAAGAAGATTCTGTATGACATTGGCATACATCTCCACACCCAAGGTGGCGACGCTGCGGTTCATAGGTGTTGGGTAACTGCCGTAGCCTATCCCCGGTGCAAACGGCCCAATTAGGACTATGGCATCCCTAAACATGGCGCTGGGGTATTCCTCGTTTATTACGCCCCAAAGGGACACAGCCCTAAAGCTCCCCGGCCCTCCGGCATAACGTATCGGAAACCTCCCATATTCGTCCAAAGGGATATCCTGCGCTGGCTCCTTGCCCATGGCGCGGCGGTAAGCCCAATAGACTTCGAGAGGAAAAGCGTGGACAGTTATGTCCCCAAAGCGCATTGTGGCGAGGGCGCGGCGCAATATACCGTCGGCATCGGGCAGGGGGTTTAGAAATCCTACATGCACCTCATCTGCAAGCTCGTCAAACGGAAGCACGTAGTACGCAATTTCCAGCAGCTCCCCAGGCCTTTGAAAGTAGCTCAGGACACCCATGCCGCCAAGCACAAGTCCATCCGCCCTTTGTGCTGCGTAAACAAGCATCTCGTCATATTCGGGCACAGGGCCGGGAGTGCTATATAATACATTTACCCCAATGGCCGCAGCCCCCATTTCCGTGAGGCGCATGATAGCTTCGGCTACAAACAGGCGCGGCCAGGGCCAAGTGCCAATTTCGTTTATGCTGCGCTCGTCTATACCTACTATGATGACGTCGTCTGCAGGGGGGCGCCCAGAAACCATCACATTGTCGTGTATTATAGCATCTACTGCCGGGAGCAGTTCAAAATACTGCATCAGCCCGAACAAAACAAATAGCGCGATGGGCAGCATAATTTTCAGCTTTTTATACATACCTAGCTACCTTCTTAAATCCTGCGGAATATATAGCGCAATCAGGCTCAATTCCGGAAACCACTCTACTACATATGGAAACAGCCTGTTTAACTCTCCCAAGGTTGTGACCATTACTCCCCTCATAATGAAATAGTCCCTGTCCCGCATAAGGAGCGTCACTGTCCCGCCTATCGATATGGAAAGCTCGCCAGTCGGTTCGTTGAGCTGCACCACCGCACCGAGGGCCTCAAGAAATGGGCGTATAGGCACAAAAACCGAATCCCCGCTAATCCACGGCTGAACCCTTCCCATATCCACCCTCTGATTTCCCAGAAATATGCGGATGTCGCCGCGAAATGCAAATCGCGAGTCTACGGTAAGACCTGTGTCGGCAAGCATCTGCCCGCGGGACGGCCGCCCTGCCAAAACCCTTTCGGTGAGGGGTAGGGCAACTACTCGGTTGTTCATAGTGTCGGATATAAACAGCGTTTCCCCATCTGTGGCGAGCCCCTCCGGCCTTGTAAACCGCAAATTTTCGGCCGAACAGTGAAAACGTCCTGCCAGCCCGCCGCCTACCAGCGTCCGCGTCTCCTCGGGCGTGATTAGCCGTACAGAATGGTTTAGGCTGTCCGCTACTAAGATTGAGCCGTCCGGCAGCAAGGCGACATCCCGGGGGAAATCAAACCTCGCCTCCCCATTGGGGCCATCTATATGCCCGCCTTCAAAGTAATCTGAAAACCTGATCGGCGCACCGGGTCTGCCCGCCACCGTGCTTATAATGCCGTCTTTCACCCTGCGGATGGAATGATTTGCCGAATCGGCCACATACAGGGCTCCAGCTTCCGTGAGATAAAGGCCAGAGGGCTCAAAAAACATCGCTTCCAGCAACGCCCCGTCGCGAAACCCGCTTTCGCCAGGAATACCTGCAAACAGGCTGGTGCGCCCATCCGGAGATATGCGGCGCAGGACATGGTTCAGGGTGTCTGCCACATATATGAAGCCGTCTGGGCACATGACAGCAGAGCGGGGCTGGTTGAACCGGGCCTCTCCCTCGTCCCCATCTCGGAACCCTGCCGTACCGTTGCCTGCGATGGTTATCACGAATTCGCCTCGTATTCTGCGTATGGCATGGTTTCCGGTATCGCTTACGATAATGTCTCCGCCGGGCGCAGCAAATACACCGGAGGGCTTCCTGAACATGGCATGCTCGAGAAACCCATCTACAAATGCGCCAGAGTCATAGTAAGACAGGCCGTAGCGCCCATGCCTACCTATGCGCCGGTTCTCCCCGCCATCAAGGATTTGCACGCGGTCGCACATAGAGTCGGCCACAACTACATATGTACCCATGAGGGCGATGCCGATGGGGTAGTACAGCTCATCAAAAATATTTTGCGGATTCCAGAGGCCGTCAAAAGACACGACTTGCGTTACCGCAACCGCCTCTGCTTCCCCCAACAAGGTCACCTCGGAATCATTGAATTGGGGAATACAGGCCTGTAACGCAAAGCCTATCAACAGCAGGACTAGCACAGTTATGGACTTGATAGCCCTTTTGTTCATTTTACACTACCACCCCCTTACGCAGTTTGAACACAGCAAACGAAGCTTAGGGATAACTTGCGCCACACAGAGTTCGTACTCACAGCAGCGCCTTAACAGTTTGATTTGCCAATGCGGCGGCATCCTCGTAGTCGCCGCGCAGCAAGAGTAGGGACACCTCGCGCAAAAAGAGTTTTGTTTGCTTCGAGCGCGGCTTTTGCATCAGCGCATCCATAGCGCTCTCTGCCCCCATCTTATCATAGTCTTCGCAAGCGGCTTGAATCGATGACAGCTGCATGCGCAAATATTCTAAATCCTCGGGAGCCCCATCGTCCCCCTCCACCTCTTTCAATTCTTCCGCAGCTTCAACTTTTAGCATTTCGACAAAATCGCAAAAACACGCCAATAGTGCCGGCGCATCCGCTTTGATTGCTTCAATATCGGCGTTCCTCCCGGCATTCTCCAAAGCATTCGCACGGTTGGCAAGCTCACTCTCGCCCAAGCTTGCCAAGAGGTTTTTCATAGAATGGACGCTTAGGATGTACGACCTCAGCGCCTCCGCATCAAAGGACTGCTGTTGCACAAAGGCATCCAGAGTGACCACAACCTTGTCGGCATCCCTCAAAAAATGCTCTACTGGCACATCGTGGTGCTTTGGCGCATCTCGACTCGGCTCACTTGTCAATTTGGCGGATTTGATTATTTTCGGCGGCTGCTTTTTTCTAACAAAATGGTTTAGGCAGGCATCGAGGATGCGTGTATCGACCGGCTTGGAAATAAAGTCGGAGAACCCATTTTGCATAAACATTTCATCTTGGCCTATAATAGCGTTGGCCGTAAGTGCGACAATAGGGTGCTCATAACCCATTTTCCTCAGAATTTTCACAGCCTCAACGCCGTCCATGTCCGGCATCATGTGATCCATAAATATGACGTCATATACCTCCCCAGCCGCAACTTTTTCAATGGCAGCCAGCCCGCTTACCGCTGTTTCGACCGTAAGCTTATAGGGAGAAAAAAGTCCTTTTGCCACGTACAGGTTCGATTCTTGGTCGTCTACGACCATAATGCGCCCATATGGCATCGGCTCATGGGCAAAGCCCGCGACCCATTTTTGGGAGGATTGCGTACTCTCGTAGTTCTGCAAGCTTTTCGCTGCATCTTCCCCGATAACCCCTTCCCCCTCTACCTTCTGCGGAATTTGCACGGTGACGCAGGTCCCTTCGTCGGGCGCGCTTTCTACCGCAATCACGCCGCCCATCAATGTCACGAGCTTGTGGGTGATCGACATGCCCAATCCGGTGCCTTGAATATGCTCCCGCTCATTGAACCGGATGTATTCCTCCCCGAACAGCTGGCGAACCTGCCCAGCGGTCATACCCTTTCCGGTATCTTTAACGCTAATCGTAAGGTTTATGCCCTCTATATCGCAAGGCTCCCCTAACTCCGGGCCGCAAATAAACGACAGCTCCACCGAACCAAAATCCGTGTATTTAAATGCATTTGACAAAACATTGTTCAAAACCTGCTTAATCCTAAGCATGCTTCCCATAAGTATGAGTGGCAATTTTGAATCCACCTTCACAGAAAAATCAAGCTGCTTATTGACGGTATGGACTAGGTTCATGTGCACGACATCGATGATAAGGTTTGACACTGCATAAGGCCTGGCTATGATTTCCATTTTATCCGCTTCCACTTTTGAAAGGTCTAGCAGATTATTGATAAGTTCAAGCAGCAAATTAGAGGAGTTATGAATGCGCAAAAATGCTTCCGTGGTTTCCTCTGAAGACTTAGCCTGCCCCAGCTGGATTTCCGTGATGCCTAAAATAGAGTTTAGTGGCGTGCGAATTTCATGGCTTATTTGCGCTAAAAACTGGCTCTTTGCCCGATTTGCCTCCTCAGCGATTTCAACCCGCCGCATGTCTTCCATAGCTTTTTTAAGCTCGTGCCTGTGCCTGAGGTTTGCGAGGGCAATAGCCGCTATACCGGAAAGGGCGGGGAAGAACTGCGGCGGGTCGTAGATGCCTTTAAAAGCGGTGATTTTGCCTGTTTCCATATCCATGGCGTTAATCAGCTGAATAACGCCCACTAGTTTCTCCTGCTCGTCAAACTGTGCCCTGAGCGGAAAAACCAGCATAGAGCAGGTACGGTACCCTGTAATTTTATCAAACTTCTGCGGCCCGGAAAAATTGAACCTATCACAATTGTAAACATCATCTATCAAAATAGTCTCATTATTTATGGCAGCATATGCGCTGATATTTTCAATATTGTCCGGATTGAGCACTATGGGCGGCAAATCAAATGCATCCCCTAGCGACGACGAAATGTTCAAAGCATGGTTCTTAGAAATGCGAAAATGCAACGCATCGCCTTCCAAGGTATACAGGGTGCCGGCCTCTGAATTCGTAAACTCCATCAGTTCCGTCAAGACAACGTCCAACAGCCTGTCGTAACTTGTTTCTTTGTTAAATGCCAAAACGATATCAACTATTTTGTTTATAGCCAAATCCATTATTTTTATACCTTAATGTCGGCACTATCAAAATCCCATTCAGAGCGCAACGCAAGCGGACAAAAATCAGCTGCCCTTGCAATTACGGCGTGCCTGCCAACGGCCTGCCCAGATGCTATTAAAATTGTACCATAATTGTATGGGATACGCAAGAAATTTTGCTAATTTTAACCCACAAATTGTCACCTTTACCATATTTTACCATAGACTTTTTGCAAAGCAGAGACAATGCCGCACTGAAAAAAACTACCCGGAAAATCCGAGTATGAATATCATGCGCAAAAATATCCACCTCCATATTATGTAAACCATTCTCACACATCTCCAAAACTCTTAATCCTCGCTTGAGGCTTGTGGCATATTCTGGTAATTATTTTCGAAAACCTGACAGCTGCAAGAAAAATAGGCTGTGGATAACTCTGTGGAGAATGTTGACAACTTTTTGTACTAAAAATTATGTCCTTTTTTATGTAAACCATTAATAGATAAAATTTCGGTAAAATAAACATGCAGTTTGTGAATATTTTGAATGATTTGCACATGGGCTCTGCCCCCTGTTTATGCAAAGCCTTGCGCGCCGCATGCCCGAATATGAATAGTCATAACTATTATTCATATGTGCACCATCAAATTACACTCTGTATTATATTTTGCGGTTGCGGCATCTCCTGCTATATGTTAAAATCTCGGTAACTGGTTACAAAATCTCGTTTTTCGGAGGGACTAGCATGGCAGGACACTCAAAATGGAAGAACATCCAGAGGACAAAGGGCGCCCAGGATGCGAAAAGGGGCAAGGTTTTTACCAAAATTGCGCGCGAAATGATTGTTGCCGTCAGGGAAGGCGGCAGCGGCGACCCTTCAAACAATTCGCGGCTCGCAACAGTCATAGCGAAAGCCAAAGCGGCCAACATGCCGGGCGACAACATAAAGAGAACAATAGAAAAAGGGCTCGGGGCTGCCGGAGGCGACAGCTACGAGAGCATTACCTACGAGGGCTACGGCCCCTCCGGCGTCGCCGTCATCGTTGAGACAATGACGGACAACCGCAAGAGGACTGCTGCGGACATGCGCCATTACTTCGACAAATACGGTGGTAACATGGGGACATCAGGCTGCGTTTCATGGTCGTTTGACAGAAAGGGCGTGCTAATCATTGACAACGAGGACAGCTCAGTAGACGAGGACACCCTAATAAACGATGCGCTCGAAGCGGGGGCAGACGATGTCCAGAGCGGCGACGGGGTTTTCGAGGTGCACACCGACCCCGACGATTTCAACGTCGTCAACAATGCTCTGGAGTCCGCAAGCTATAAGTTCCTTTCAGCCCAAATCGAGCTGATACCCCAAAATTACATAAACCTGACCAACGAGGCCGACATCAAAAACATGGAAAAAATGCTAGAACTGCTGGAGGACAACGACGATGTCCAGAATGTCTGGCATAATTTTGATTTGACAACCTAGCTTGTGTTGTGCTAAACTTGACCCGTTCCTGACGCAAAGACTGGGCGCTATGCTCACTCGATGACCAAGGTGCCCTGATTCTGTGCATTTTATGCGAATTTTAGAGATAATGCAGGATTTGTGCGCCTTGCGAGGCGCACGTTTTATTTTTATAAAGAAGGAGGATAACATGGAGACGAGGGTAGCCGTGGTCGCAATCATCGTAGAAAACCGCGAAAGCGCATCTGAAATAAACAACATTTTGCATGACTACGCAAACTGCATAATTGGCCGCATGGGGCTTCCATATCGGGAAAAGAAAGTAAGTATCATCAGCGTAGTGATGGACGCTCCGCACGATACCATCAGCGCGTTGTCGGGAAAAATCGGACGCCTCAGCGGCGTAATAGCAAAAACCATTTATTCTAAATGAGGTTGAAAAACAGCTCTTACCGTGCTAGAATGGCACGGTCTCAAGAAGAAAGGACAACATTAACATGAGGCTCAACAAATATTTTGCAGTACTATTAATCTGCATCCTGTCGCTGGGAATGCTCTCAGCGTGCGGCGATTCTGAAATTGCGGCGCCTGCGGCTTCGACGGAGCCCCCGCCCACCGAGGCTCCTGGCGTTGCCAGCGAACCTGGATATGCAGACGAAGCCAATGCGACGGACGAACCCGATGATGCAGGCTTGACAGACTCGCATGAGCTCGTCGGCACGTACGTCAGGGTCGGTGCCTTGAGGGGACCTACCGGAATGGGCATGGCTCCACTAATGGAATGGGCCAGTGACGGCACAACCGCCAACACCTACCATTTTACAATAGGCGGCTCGCCCGATGAAATGGCGGCCGGGCTCATAACCGGGGAGCTTGACATCGCAGCGGTTCCCCCAAACTTGGCATCGGTGCTTTACAATAGGACAGAAGGGGAGATAAGGGCAATCGCCATCAGCACCCTTGGCAACCTAGCCATTTTGGACAGCACAGATGAAATTAACGATATTGAGGACTTGCGCGGGCAAACCATAAACATAACGGGGCAAGGCGGGATTCCACAGTTTGCGTTTGAGCACATCCTGCGCCAAAATGGCATAGAGCCGGGCGTTGACATAGAAATCGTGTTTAATGTAGAGCATGCGGAGCTCGCCTCCCTCATCGTAGCCGGCAACGTAAGCCTCGGAATGCTGCCGCAGCCCTTTATAACAACGGTGCTAAACAACAGCGAGGACGTGCGCATAGCCATTGACCTCACGGAAGCATGGGTAGCGGCAAACCCCGGCTCGCAGTTTATCCAAGGCGTCCTTGTCGCGCGCGCGGCGTTTTTGGAAGAGCATCCCGACGCAGTGGAGTTATTCCTGCGCGACCATGAGGAGTCTGTCGCATCCGTCAATGCGTCCCCCAATGAAGCGGCGGAGCTTATAGGCTTTTTTGACATTATCCCGGCGCCGATCGCCAGGCAGGCGATTCCAAAGAGCAACTTAGTCCATATTGACGGCGCTGAAATAATGCCGTTGATAATGGCAAACTTGTCGGTTTTGTATGACGCAAACCCGCAGACAGTGGGAGGGGCGATGCCGAGTGAGGATTTCTTCTTCTTTGAGTAGTCGGCAAAAGAAGCTAGGCATCAAAATCATCGCAATTATATTTTGGCTCCTAGTGTGGGAGGCTGTATATAGATACGTCGGGCGGGAGATACTTGTTGTATCTCCTGTCCGTGCTGCGAGCCGCCTGTTAGAATTGGCGGGAACCGCCAGATTTTGGGGCGCAGTGCTCGGCACCTGCATGCGGGTGCTGGAGGGATTTGGGCTCGCCATCTTGCTTGGAAGCGTCCTCGCTGTGCTTACCAGCCGTTCAGCCTTTTTAAAGCACCTGTTCCAGCCCTTCCTGGGCGTAGTCCGCGCAACGCCGGTAGCTTCAATCATCATCTTGGCGCTTGTATGGCTGGCGACATCGCGCATTCCGGTGTTTGTTGTTTTCCTTATGGTGATGCCCATTGTCTGGACAAATGTATTTGCAGGGCTTGAAGTCATTGATGTTGGACTCATTGAGATGGGCAAAGTTTTCAAATTCGGGCGCTGGAAAAGAGTTCGGTACATTTATATGCCTTCGCTGATGCCATATATCGTCTCTGCGCTAACCAATGGACTGGGGGCAGCCTGGAAGTCCGCCATAGCTGCCGAGGTCATAGCCCGCCCGGCAGGCGCGATGGGCAGCCATGTGCATGAAGCAAGGATACACCTGCTTACAGCTGATTTGTTCGCATGGACTATAGCGGTAATCATTATGAGCGTATTGTTAGAAAAGCTGATGGTGCGGCTGCTCGCTCTGCTTAGCAACCGGCTGGCCGGAAAGAAGGGTGGGCGGAGTCTTGGGCATTAAGTTTGAAAATGTTTCAAAATCCTTTGGAGACCACGCCGTTCTCCAGAATTTTTCGCTTGAGCTTCCCGACAGCGGAATAGTCTCGCTTATGGGGCCTTCGGGCTTTGGCAAGACGACGCTTCTGCGGCTATTATCGGGGCTGGAGAAGCCAGACTGCGGGCGGGTAGTTGTCGAATTTAAGCGACTTTCATATGTGTTTCAGGAGGACAGGCTTTTAGGCGGCGTGACCGCCCTGGGCAATGTCTTGGCAGTGCTGGAGAGCAACCAGGAGCCCCTTGCAATGGAGTGGCTCAGCCGCATGGAGCTTAAAGACTCCAGCCACTTGTTGCCCCAGGAACTGAGCGGCGGCATGAGGCGCAGGCTCGCCATTGCAAGGGCTATGGCACATGGCGGAGACTTCATATTGCTCGACGAGCCTTTTGCAGGCCTGGACGACGCCACTCGCG
>WQSH01000068.1 GCA_009787995.1 Oscillospiraceae bacterium | reverse complement strand
GTATTGTCGCCGGTATTTTTTCGCCGGATTGGGTCGGACACCAAAGAAGCGCGCAAGTACCCTTCCTTGGACCCCTGCCGCACCCCCTCGTTTATCGCCTCGTTTATGTCGCCCTCCACATGCACGTCCTGCCCAATCTCCACAAAGACGCAGGTCACTCCGGTATCTTGACAGATGGGCATAAGATTGCTTTGCGCAATTTCATAATTTTCAACTATGCTGTCAAGCGTGCCCTTCGCCGCCGGCCAATCCTCAGACTCACGGCAGGCAATGATGCGTCTACGCACATCATCAGGTAGCACGCAATTTGCCGTGACGCACATCCTGCTCACGGCATCGGTAACGGCTTTTGCTCGAAGCGTCCGCATTAATTCTCCCCTTTTAACTTTGGGCGACCTCCGAAAAACTACCGCCCGCCATCTTGGCAGGTTTTTGGAGGTCGCCTTTACTAATGCAATTATATTGCACAAAAGCATGTAGCGTCAATAGACAACTTCAGATTATGCATAAATGGTTCGGGTGCCAAAAAGCCCGCCCGTCGCTTTCCGGCGCTTTTTCCGCCAGCCTTAGCACAATATGTTGGTCGACTGCTGCAGGCTTCTCAAACAACCGAAGGCTCCAGCAGAAGCTCCCCTTCCTTGTATCGACTTGCCGAAAAACGCTTAATATCGAGGCTGTCCTCCAGTCCCGTCAAATGATTCGCCACCAAAATAGCGGTGCGCGGCGCTACCATAAAGCCATGCCCGGAAAAACCGGCAATGGTGAAAAAACCCTCAGCGCCGCCAGCCTCGCTGATTATGGGGTTGCGGTCAGGGCTCATATCATAAGAACCCGCCCACTGGCGCACCACCCGCAAATTCCTAAATGCAGGCAAGGTTTGGGTAACCAGCCACGCACAATGCTCCAAAAATTGCCATGACGAACGGACATTGCACCCAACCGGCTCCGATGGGTCTCCGATGCCCATGATGACACTGCCATGCGGGGTCTGCTGTACATAAAAATGGCGGTGAAACGACATAACCATCGGAGACATAATATGGGCCACCGGCTCCGTGATTAATATCTGATGCCGCTCAGGAGCAATAGGCAGCTCGTCCCCGACAAGCGCCGCCATCTGCGCAGCACGGTTTCCGGCGCAGTTTAAAACAACATTTGCGCCGACATTGCCCTTGTCAGTTTTGACAGAGCTGATGCGTCCGCCATCAACCTCAAACCCGAGCACCTGCGTATAAGTCTCTATATCAACGCCCATCCTCTGAGCGCCCCTTGCATAAGCGTATGTGCAGTGAAAAGGATCCGCATGCCCATCCTTAGCGCAGAAGCACGCACCCAGCATCCCATCGGTGTTGATATGCGGCACTATCCCTTTTATGCCCTCCAAATCGACAGCATAGGAATCGACCCCCACCGAATGCTGAACGTCGAGGTTCCTCTGAAACTGTTCCCACTCCTTTTGCGTATATGCCACCAGCAAATAACCGCCTTGATTTAGCCCGCAATCGCCTTCATAGCCGGTATGCTCCTCCAAGTTTTCAAAAATCTGCGTGCTCTCCACCGCCAAAGCAGCGTTCAAAACAGAACCCCACTGCTGCCGGATACCGGCTCCGCAACGTCCGGTAGCCCCGGACGTTAAGTACCCCTGCTCAATCACGAGCACATCCCTGCGCCCGCGCTTCGCCAGCTCGAAGGCGACAGAACAGCCAATAATGCCGCCTCCCACTATGACCACATCATAATAACTCTTCATAGCTCACACTACCCATTCTCCGATGCATAAGCATCAGCCAAAACCCCCAGCGAAATAGGCTTCGCCGGAGGGCGGAACGTAGTCATAAGCACCTCTTCCATCGAAACCCCATAATGCCTCGACAGCTCAGCAGCAATAAGCTGCCTGCAAGTGCGCCCCTGGCAAGGGCCCATGCCTGCGCGAGTCACGCGCTTAATTTCATCAAGCGTCTCATATCCGTCGGCAATACAAGCAAGAATCATCTCTCGCGTTACATCCTCGCAGCGGCATACTATCGTCTCTGAATCCCTATTTTCCAAAAAAAGACCTCCATTCTATGGCCAAAACACCCTCTATAGTGGCAAATTGCCTCAAAGAACGCCCACTGCGCGTACTTCCATTGCCAGCTCCTTTGGAACTGCCAAGGCGACAGTGTGCGTCATATTCCTCTTTCCCCCCGGCATGACCCTGACAACCTCATATCGCCCCAATTCCCGGCCGCATCTGTCCAAGCCCAAGGCAAGCTGCCCCGCCTTCGGTATGGGCACATACTCATAAGGCAGCTTAACAAGCGCCAAATCCTCGCCATAATCCATGTCAATGACAAATATAGCAAGCCCCGGGCAAAGCGGAATGCACCGCCCGCAGCCATTGCAAAGCCGGGCATTCAACGCCGGCATATCATTGATATCGCGCGGCATTGCAATGGCCCCCCGATTGCACGCTTTTACACATGGGTTGCAAGGTATTTCCTGAAAACACTCCACAACAGCGACAGGCCCGGCGGCAAATCTCTCATCCGAAGGGCAAATTTTGGCAATATCCTCATTTGCAGGCACACCGCTGCTAAAAAGCGCAGATGCAGGGCTGGTTGCCGATATGGAGATATCCTGCACCTCACAGCCTATGCCCAGCTCTGCAGCAGCATGCGGAGTTTTAAATTCCGAATTCCGGATGCCAAATTCCGCCGCCAGGCTATCCATCTTAGCCAAACCCTCTCGGATATGCCTGCCCATCAGCCCTGCGCGCAGCTCGCCCAGCTCGCCCATAGCCTCTCGCTGCATCGCTTCTGCCGCACCGCCGCCGTGTCCAAGGCTGACAGCGACAGAAATTCCGGCCAAGCGCCCTTCGACCATTGCGGCGGACGCTTCCTCAATGCCGCTAACATCCCCTGCGCAATATATTCCGGAAATCGTACTCTCTAGAAATTCATTCACAATGGGCACATGCCCAGAGAGTTCCTTGATATACGCCATTTCGCAACCGGCCTGCCAAGCCAGCTCCGCCAAAGGTGAAAGCCCGACAGCCAGGCATATGGCGTCGCAGGCAATCTTACGCTCTGTTCCGGCGACAGGCAACCAATTATCGTCAAGCTGCGCTATCACGGCGCCTTCTACCTGCTTTTCCCCAAAAGCCTCAAGGATAGTATGGCGGGTCATAATGGGAATCCCAGCTCTGCGTATTTTTGAGGCATGGACCAAGTATCCCCCAATCCTCGCGGCACCCTCTATAACAGCCTCAACCTTGACTCCTGCCTGAGCCAGCTGATATGAAACTATAAGCCCAATATTCCCGGCCCCCACCATAAGTACGCGCTCTGCCGGCTTAACTCCGCTTACATTCATCAAGGTCTGCACGGCGCCCGCACCGTAGACTCCCGGCAGATCGTTGCCGGGGAAGGAAAGGAATTTCTCCGCCGCTCCCGTGGCGATTATGCTGCGCCCAGGCTTGACCTTGGCGTGCTTGCCCTCATGCTCCACCGTCACCACGCCGTCTTCATATATCGATAGCACTGCACTGTCAGTCCAAATTTCAATGTTTGAATCCACCCTCGCCTTATCCAGCAGCATCTGAGCGATATGCACTCCCCTATCGCCTGCATATTGCTTCTCTGAACCAAAAAATTTGTGCGTCTGCTTGACAAGCTGGCCTCCCGGCGTGCCGTCCCTCTCCGCAAGCAGCACTTTTGCCCCCAGAGAAGCGGCGGACAGCGCTGCGCACAGCCCTGCCGGCCCGCCTCCAATCACCATGACTTCGACTGCCTTCATGTTTTTATCACGCCCTTCCCCTTCTGCTCTTCCACACGGATTCCGGGCCTGACCTTCATAACGCATATGCGCATGTTGGGCTCTCCATCCACTATCATAAAGCACGAAGAACAGTTGCCAATGGCGCAAAATAGGCCGCGCGGCCTGTGCAGCTCAGGGCTTTCTCCCAGCTTGCGCACGCCGGCGGCATGCAAGGCCGCCGCAATGGTCTCTGTCGGGTATGCCTCAATTTCCTGCCCGTTAAAATAGAAGGAAATCTTCCCCCCTCTCTCGAAGCTTAGAACCGGATGCTCCTTGATTCTCATCCCCGCAACCTCCCTCTTTTGTGTTTTTACGAGAATACCATTATTGCCGACAAAAAACAAGTAGTTCTGACATGCTACTATCTTTATTCGTTGCGTTGTGCTATAATCTAAGTCAGCAAAAACACTTTTCCACTTGGAGGCTCTTAAAGTATGAACTTTGTATTTGACATCGGTAATGTGCTCGTAACGTACAAGCCCTATACCTACATTGAGGGGTTGTTCCCCGGAAGCCCATTCGTCAAGGAACTTGCAGCAGCTATTTTTTTGGGCAAGGAATGGCTGGACTTAGACAGAGGCACGCTGACATTTGGCGAAGCATGTGAAATTCTTTGCAAACGCATGCCCGAGCTGGATGCAGAAATCCGCCTGGCTTTTAAAAACGTCAACAACCTTTACTCACCCATAACCGAAACAACCGATTTGCTGCCCAAAATTAGGGAACAAGGCCACAAAATATACTATCTGTCGAACATCAGCTTTGATGCCCGCGACTATCTGCTGCAAAACTACCGGTTCTTTGACTTGTTCGACGGCGGGGTCTTTTCATGCGATGTCCGCCTGCTAAAGCCCGAAGAGGAAATCTATCGCCATTTATTGGAAAAGCACAGCCTAACTCCGGAGGAGTGCATATTTTTTGACGACGTCGAAGCAAATGCCAAGGCTGCGGAGAAACTGGGCATAAGGGGCGTCACGTTCACAGGAGCGGGGTGCGTTATAGAAAATATGGCGTAAAATCTAAATCGAGGTGGTGGAATATATGTTATGCGGAAGTTGTAAAACAGAATTTGGCGACGACTCTCGGTTTTGCCCAAAATGCGGGGCAGCGAGGCCGGATGCGTTTGCTTCCGGAAAAGGCGAACCTTTTTCCGGGAGCGAGCCGAACCATGCAAGAACCGATTCCCCTCACCAGGGGGAAATGCCAAACCCCCTGGCGAAATCTGCACAGGGCGACGGGGACATTCCTTTTTTTGCGAAGCCACCTTTTGACCAATCTGCAAATTCCACAGCAACGCAAAGATCCGACAACCCGGGAAATCCATACGAGCACCAGCAACCCAATTCGGGGCGGGGCGCTCAAAAGCCCGGCTATGCGCCATACAGGCCCACATCGCAAAACACACATCAAACTCAAAATAGACAACGCTCCCCCCACAATCCACAAAATGCCCAATCAACCGAGTATGCAGAAACATACACCAACTCCAAAAGCCCATTCAGCGATGCAAGCATAAAAAGGTTTCTGATTGGATTTGGCATAGTCGCCACAGCCGTTGTTGCATTTGTGGCAGCACTGGTTATCATGTCTGGTTCTTGGTAGCGCATATCAATTTAAATGCTGGAAAACACAGCTTCATGGGCCTGCATATGTGCAGTAACAATTCAGTCAATACTTACCAAAAGACAAGTAAAATGTTGCTTGTTTTTTGTGCATTTATAGTTTATACTTCTGGCAATCTAAAATGCATTTTCCTGATGCTTTATCAAAGTTAAATTTTAGGGGGGTCCATGAAAAATTTAAAAATCGCAAACAAGTTATTAGTTAGTTTTACAATTGTTATTATTTTGACAATACTCATCGGAGTTGTCGGATTTATCGGCATGTCAAGCATTAACGACGCAAGCACTGAAATGTACGAGCTGCAATTAAGGCCTCTGCCGATGCTGGCGTATTCCATAGAACATGTTCAATATATGAGGATATACTCCAAAGAACTCGAAGTTTTAATCATGCAGGATAATCATCACCTGATCCCTGATACCATCAGCTTGCTTAATAGCGCTAGGGGCAGTGTAACTCACTACCTCACTTCGTATTTGCAGTCAGCAGTGCCCGGCTCGGAGGTTCACATAACGCTAACAGATGTCTTGAGAGTTCTAAACAACACTTACTTCCCTGCACTTGACCGCGTAGTTTCGCATGCGCTTGCGGGAGACTTAGACAACCTCATTTTAGAGACAGACTCTGCTGAAGCTACGATAGAAGGCGTAAATGCCGGCCTCAATAGTGTCCTTGAAGCAATGGTTCGCCTATCTTCGCAGACCAGCGCCGACAATGCTGCTCTATTTACTAGCATGCTCACCATAATTATCATAGCAATCGTGGTTGCAATTATAGCCTCTGTATTGCTCGGAATCGCAGTTTCGCACAGCATCAGCAAACCGCTTCGTGAGTACGATGAGTGGATGAAATTGACCGCAAACGGCGACATTGTGTGGAAACCCGAGGAACTGATTATCCTTGAAAACTATAAAGGCCGAAAGGATGAAATAGGAACGCTTTTTGTATCTTATGTACAGCTGCTTGACTACCTCAACGAAGTTTGTGAAAACCTCCAGAGAATTGCGGGCGGAGACTTAAACTTCGAAATAAATCCGCATTGCGAAAATGACTTGCTGGTAGACAATCTGCAAAGAATGATAGAAGACTTAAACACGATGTTTAATGAAATACAAAATGCCTCGACGCTTGTCCACGGCAGCTCAAGGCAGATTGCAGATGGGGCCCAGAGCCTGGCGCAGGGTTCGACCGAACAGGCCGCAACAGTGCAAGAGCTTTCAGCATCGATTTCTGAGATTGCACGGAAGACAAAAGAGAATGCAACTATGGCAGCAAACGCTGCGACGCTTGCAGGCAGCATCAAGCAAAGTGCAGAAAAAGGCAGCAGCCAAATGGATGAAATGATGGTCGCCGTCAAGGACATTAACGAAGCCAGCCAAAGCATCAGCAAGGTCATTAAGGTTATTGATGATATTGCATTCCAAACAAACATACTTGCGCTTAATGCAGCTGTTGAAGCGGCCAGAGCCGGTCAGCACGGAAAGGGCTTTGCAGTTGTTGCAGAAGAGGTCAGGAACCTTGCTGCCAAGAGCGCCGAGGCTGCAAAAGATACCGGCGGACTTATCGCAAGCTCAATGGAAAAGGCTGAGCTCGGAGCAAAAATCGCAGAAAACACAGCATCAAGCCTAGTTGAAATCGTTTCCGGCATTAACGACAGCACCCGACTTGTCGGTGACATAGCACTATCGTCCGAAGAACAATCGCGCGGGATATCCGAAGTCAACAGCGGCATAGACCAAGTTGCGCAGGTTGTTCAGCAAAATAGTGCGACGGCACAACAAAGCGCCGCCTCAGCCCAAGAGCTTAGCGGCCAGTCTGACGTGCTTGAATCTGTCATTGGCAGATTCTCACTCAAACGTCTTGATAAAAACAATTTTGGGCAAAAAGCGTTATCCTCACCAAAACCAAGCCATGCGTCGGCAGGCCTGCCTTCAGGCAACGGCGGCATAAAAAAATACTAAACTAAATGCGGCAAACAAACTCCCGGGGGTGTAGAGCTAGGCGTTCCGTAGCTTAACCCCCGGGAGTTTGTTTGTCTCGTGGAGTGCTTTCTTCGCAAGACAAGGGAACACCTATACACTTAATATTTGCCTGTCGAAATCAAGTCCTCCATATAGTCAAAGACTTTAGATTTGCCTTCTTTGCCCAGTGACTGGAACAGTTGTATAAGCGACTGCTCGTCTTCCAAGCGCTTCATGCGCGACTGCCTGAGATTGTACGCCTCGCCTTTTTCACTGACAGCGGGGGCTCCGTCAGAGGTTTTTTGCGATTTCCTTTGACTGCCATAGGCTAGATAATCAACACTGGTGTTAAGTACAGACGCAATCTTTAGCGCAGCAGGAACAGATGGCATACGCTGGCCCGTGCAATAATGCGAAACCATAGACGATGCAAGCCCTGTAAGCCTGCAAAGATCCGCTTGCGTGATGCCGCGCTCTGCCATTTTTTCCGTCAGCCTAACATTAAAATCTACTATTCCCTTTTGCATTGCTGAATCACCTCGTATAAAATATCACACAAGATACTAGCATATGGGAGAAAATTTTGCAATAGCGAATTTAATGCTCATGTTCACGCATGTTTTATCCGATATACTATATAAGGAGTTGGAATGCCTATTTTAGTATGCCTTTCTTCTCCGCTTGGCGTCGATGGACCGATTTGGAGGTTGTGCAAGTTAGAGTGTGAAAAACGGGTGACCGCAGCACTCTATCGGCAGGAAGCCTAGGCACAATCACATCCAAGGAGGGAACCATTATGCGTGTACATTCGACTAACGAAGTAAATACAACCTACCCAGAAAACCCATTTGTTTCACAACAAGCCGGCGTTGCGTCGACCGGCGAACCAGCATCAAAACGCGCTTTCGACGACTACCTTAAATCACAGATTCAGCAGGCAGGCAATCAACCAGTTGACCAAAATAAGGAAGCTCATGTTTCTGGCCTTTTGGGCGGAGGATTCCAACCAGTGCTGAAAGTGTTGCCCAGACCCGAACCAACGCTCGAGGAATTTGCTTACTAATCCATATCGAATCCATGACGCCATAGGCAACCTGTTCATTTTGCAGTAGTATGCACAATGAACAGGTTGTTTATTTTCGCTCCGCATGTTAAAATAGCATAAGGCGACATTCAAAGGAAGTCTGTTGCCGGCGGCAAGAAAGGGGCAAAACAATGACAGACATGCGCTTCCTTGGCAGCCTCGGAAGAAAAACCCTCGTGACCGGGCATTACGGCAGCGGTAAAACGGAGTTTTCCATATCCCTCGCAATGCTCAGGGCATCTATGCAGGATAAGAAGCTCGCTATTATCGACCTAGACATAATCAACCCCTATTTCCGCTCCCGCGAGCGGCGCAAGCTGCTCGAGGAGTCGGGCGTCTCGGTGTATGGCAGTGCATATGACGAAGAGATTACGGCGGAGCTCCCCGCAATCGGGGCTAAGCTACGCAAGCCACTCGAAGACAGCACTTATCAAGTGGTTATTGACGTTGGCGGCAATGACAGCGGTGCGCTCATCCTAAATCAGTTTACAAAATACTTCGACGACGCCGAGACGACCTTGCTCGCCGTAGTAAACAAATACCGTCCCGACACAAGCAGCCCCGGTGGCGTGCTCAAGCATATTGCCTCAATCGAAGCGGCTACGGGACTAAGTGTTTCCGCCATTGTCAACAACTCTCATATGCTCAGGGAGACGACGGCGGATATGGTAAAAGAAGGCAGGACGCTCTGCTTGGAGGTCTGCTGCGAAATAGGCGCGCAGCTATTGTGCAGCTGTTACCCCGAGGGAATCGTCAACCCCGACGAGCTATCAGGACTTTCCGGATATTTAATGCCGCTGGGTCTCTACATGCGCCCTAAGTGGCTGGACACCTAACTTTTAGAAGGAGAATATACATGGCCAAATTCGATGTCCGCATTTGCGGAGAAACATGCAAGGGCTGCGAGCTGTGCGTTCTTTTTTGCCCAAAGAAAATCATAGCAATAAGCTCGCACATCAACGACAAAGGCTACAGCCCCGCTGAAATCGAAAGGATGGACGAATGTGTCGGCTGCAAGTCCTGTGCGTTGGTTTGCCCGGATGGGGCGATATCCATTTATAAGGAGGAAGCGTCAAAGTGAGCGAAAGAGTTCTGATGAAAGGAAATGAGGCATTTTCCGAAGCGGCAATCCGCGGCGGCTGCCGATATTATTTTGGCTATCCCATAACCCCTCAAAACGAAATCCCCGAATATATGTCCCGTGAGCTGCCGAAGCGCGGCGGGTCTTTTATCCAGGCCGAAAGCGAGATTTGCGCAATCAATATGGCTTATGGCGCAGCAGCCGCAGGCGGCAGGGTGTTCATAACCTCCTCCTCCCCCGGCATTGCCCTTATGCAGGAGGGGCTGAGCTTCCTTGCTTCTGCCGAAGTTCCTACAGTGGTGCTGACAGTTTCCCGCTGCGGGCCCGGCATAGGCGGCATACAACCCGGACAAGCCGACTATTTCCAAGCCACTCGCGGCGGTGGCAATGGCGACTACAAAATCCCCGTATTTGCACCATCCGGAATACAGGAGGGCGCAGACTTAGTCTATGAGGCTATGGAGCTTTCTGATAAGTGGCGAAATCCATTCTTCATTTTTACCGATGGGATACTCGGGCAAATGATGGAGCCGGTGGCTCTCCCCGAGCCGCACCCGGACGTAAAACCCGAGGATATTAGGTCATTGAAGCCATGGGCCCTCACTGGCTATGGCGAAGACGATAAAAAACGCAACACGATAATCTCCCTGCGCATGCAGCCCGATGTGCTGGAAAGGCATGTCCACAAGCTTTTTGAAAAATATGAGAAAGCCGAGAAGGAGCTTGTCAGGGTCGAGTCCCATGGCTTGGAAGATGCGGAGGTCGTCATCGTAGCATATGGCATCGTGGCGAGGATAGCCAAGGAGGCCATCGATATCCTTGCTGAGCAAGGCGTCCAGGCCGGCCTGCTCCGCCCAATATCGCTGTGGCCATTCCCCTACGGCGAGTTTAAAAAAATTACAGACAAGACAAAGGTGGTCATCTCAGCCGAATTGTCCATGGGCCAGCTTATCCAAGACGTAAAACTCGGCGTTGACGGCCGCTTTCCCGTAAAGCTGATAAACCGCACCGGTGGCATGATTCTCTCTTCGGTTGAGATAGCCGAGCGGACAAAGAAGATTCTTGAAGAGGTAGGAGGATAGCACACATGCAACCTATTTTTGAATATACAAAGGGAATGATTCCCGGCGAGACAAATTATTGCCCGGGCTGCACCCATGGGATATCGCACAGGCTCATAATGGAAGTCCTTGACGAGATGGGCAGGCTCGGCAGCACAATAGGCGTAGGACCGATAGGGTGCAGCGTCCTTGCCCATAAATACATGAATGTGGACATGCTCGAGGCGGCACATGGGCGCGCCCCGGCTGTTGCGTCCGGCATCAAGCGAGTGCACCCCGGCAACCTCGTTTTCACATATCAGGGCGACGGGGACCTTGCCTCTATCGGGGCGGCAGAAATCATCCACGCCGCAGCGAGAGGCGAGAAGTTTACATCGTTTTTTGTCAATAACGCTATTTATGGCATGACCGGCGGACAGATGGCGCCAACCACGCTCATAGGGCAAAAATCAACGACCACACAAAATGGCCGCACAGTGGAGCAGGCCGGGGCGCCAATGCGCGTGAGCGAACTGATCGCAACGCTGGATGGCGCCGCCTATGTCGAAAGAGTTGCTCTAAACTCCCCCGCCAATATCAAAAACGCAAAAAAAGCGGTAAGGCGGGCATTTGAAATACAGGATAAGAACCTCGGCTTCTCGTTTGTTGAATTCCTCTCCACTTGCCCGACTAACTGGGGCGTATCCCCTGCCAAGGCGATGGCTTTCCTCAGCGAAAAAATGCTCCCGTACTTCCCGCTTGGAGTATACCGCGCACCGGAAGGAGGCGAGTAAACTA
>WQSH01000067.1 GCA_009787995.1 Oscillospiraceae bacterium | reverse complement strand
CCTCCTCAATATGGGAGTAGAGCAGAGGCTCGCCGCCGATAATGCCAACCTGCTTGTCGTCGGGGTCGCTGAGCGCAAAATTCAAAGCTATGCGAAAATCCTCGACAGACATTTCCTTTGGAGAATGATTTACAAATTCCTCTGCAAAACAGTATGGGCAGCGGAGGTTGCACGCTTCTGTAACCATGATATTGGCCATTAGTTAATCTCCTTACAATTCAAAAGCACGACAGCCGATGCGACCGCCGTGCTTTCGACTTTTCAATTACGAATTACGAAATTCGCACTCCGAATCTACAGGGGGATGTCTCCGATATTGACATCAATTTCGGTTACATCGATGCCGTCGATAACCTTCTTCTTGCTGCCGGCTTTGATTTCCAGCTTGTAAACGCCGTCAGGCAGGTCTTCGAACCAGAAGTCGCCGAAATGGTCTGTTTTTGTTGTGTATGTTTTTCCGCCGCCCGTGAGGGTGCAGTCTCCGCCGATGTACACCTCATCAGCAACGGGGTCAAAGGCAGTCCCGGCGACGAATTTTTTTGGCAGACCCTTGTAGTACACGCGAGGCTTTGTGCCAAGCTCCGGCCTTAGCACTTCGGCGTCTTTGATGAACGCCTTTGCTTCATCGCTGTCCTCATCGACAAAGCGCATGCAAACTGTCGGGCAGTTGTCGGTGCATCTTGTCTCTTTCCAGCCGCCGTCAACAAGGTGCGCACAGCCGGTGCATTTCTGCGCTATGTTCAAATCTTCGTTGAAATAGACGGAGCCATAGGGGCAGAGGTCAACGCAGTTGCGGCATCCGACGCACTTGACGGGGTCGGTAATCACAAGGCCGTCGTCCCTCTTGTACTTGGCGCTGTGCTTGCAGGCGTCAAAGCAAGCCGGTTTGTCGCAGTGCATGCACATCTGCGGGCGGTATGCGACTTTGACCTTGGGCACTTGGCCTCGGACTTTTTGATGCAGCTTGAACCAGAAATGCTCAATCTCGGGCATTGGCTTAGCTATCGGAGTCCAGTCGTTGGCGACATGTTCGTCCTTGCAGCCGATTTGGCAGCTGTAGCAGCCATTGCAGCCTTTAGTATCAATTAGAAATACTTTCTTTCCCATTATTTGCAACCCCTTTCAACCCACGCAGAGGATTTCAGACCGGAAGCACGGTCGTAATCGCGGTTCCATGCCTCGGGATATTCTGTTCTCCACTTGTCGTACTGCTCCATGCTCACGCGCTCAACCTCAACGAGGAAGGACGTCGTGGCCTGGCCGCCGGCGTGCTTTGATGTGAGGCCGCTTGGGGTGATTGTGTTGATTGCGCCGCCGCGATCGAGCTTGCCCGGAATGATGATATCCGTACGTGCGCCGTGGTCAACGGACAGTGCGCCCGGCATCATGCGCTCAAACACCAATGCGCCGCACAGCACGCTGCCGCGCTCGTTGAACACGCGCACGATGTCGCCCTGCTTGATGCCCCTTGCTTCTGCATCCTTGGGATTAATCCAGCATGGCTCGTAGAGGTAGCCGTCGAAGCCCCTGATTTTGCCTGTGTCAGCTTCCTTGGTCCACGGTATATCGTCGGCTTGGGCATGCACTCTCCACCGGGGGTGGTTTGTGATGACAAGCAGCGGATACGTACGCGCCCTTGGGCTGGAGAGGCGCTCGTCGTGGGTGATGCCTTTCTCAATCCATTGCGGATATGGCGGGCGCTCCTGGTCGTTGGGGAAGTACTTGGAGAGGTTCGTCGAGACGAATTCCAGTTTCCCCGTCGGAGTCGGCAAGGGATTCTTTACGGGATCCTTGTAGAACTCGTAAAGGCCTGCGGGGAGATTTTTCCAGTTCTTTGAAACAGGAATGACCATGTAGTCTTTTTCTTCCCATTCCTTCGTTGGAACAATCTTGTCGAAGTTCATGCCTTCGTAGACGCCCTTGACATAGTCGTCGACTGTCCTGCCGATTGTCACTGCCTTTTCCATGCCCAGCTTTTTGGCAATTTCAACAACGGCTTCAAAGTCGCTTTTTGATTCGCCAACGGGCGGTATGGCCTGCCTCATGTTGAGCATCGCCTGGAAGTGCTCGCCGTCGCGGACGCAAGGCATTACGTCGTCAACTTCAAGGTAGGTATTGGTCGGGAGGACTATGTCTGCGTAGATACAGTCATTTTCCAGCCAAGGATGCTGGGCGAGGACGAATTCAATCTGCGGGTCGCGGATTGTCATGCCTATGTTGAAGCCATCGCCCCAGCATGTCTGACGGCAGGGGGTGTCTGTCCATACCATGTGGATTGGAGTGCCGTCATAGTCAATCTTGGTGTATGTCCTGTCAAGGTCGGTATCGTCATGCTTCAGGTTGCCTCTTTCCGCTGCTGCCTTAGCCTGATCATAACGGAGGTCGCCCTTCTTACACGGGTAGGTGTAGCGGACTACCTGGTCTATGGGCTCTTCCTCATGGCCGCCCGTACCCCAGAATTCAATGTACTTGTCCGTGCCGGCTTTTATGGCGTCCTCAATGAGGGTTTTTGGAATGAGCTGTTTGCCCCATGCCTGCGGCGTGCCGCGGTGGGGATTGAATATCCTCTCATGGAGCTCGGGATCCTTCTGCCTAATGGTTTCGAAGGTACCTGAATACTCTTGGAAGCCCTTTGAGGTGTCGGAGTTCGCGATATCGTAGTTGAGTTGATCCCATGTGATGTTCTTGGGCATGCCCATGTATGCTATTTGTGCATGATGCTGACCCGGCTTGCCGAGGCCTTGCATGCCAAGGAGCACAACTTCGAGGCGGGCGGGCTCTGTGGAGTATGGGCCGCGGATGTATCCGCCGCCGAAGTAGTGGCCCACAGTCGTGACTTTCTGTGCCCAGCGCCTTGCCAGGGCTTTGATTGTGTAGGAGGGGATTGATGTTTTCTCAGCGGCCCATTTCGGGGTCTTAGGCACGCCGTCAACCTTGCCGAGGACGTAATCTTCGATTTGCTCCATTCCTACGCAGTGGGTCTTGACATATTCCTTGTCATATGTGCCTTCGGTGACCCAAGTGTAGATGATTGCAAGCTGAAGCGCCGCATCGGTGTTCGGAAGAACCGGAATCCATTTGTCGGCATGGATAGCCGCACTGTAGTTAAGGTCGGGGCAGATGTAAACGCTTTCAATGCCTGCCTGCTGCCAGAAGAACATCAAGCGACTTGCCATCTGTCCGCGGAATCCCCAAGGCGTAGTCTCGAGGTCGCCGCCTTGGACTACGAGGAGTTCGGTATTTTCCGTAATGTCGTTTACGAGGTTTTCTGCTGGAGCCATGTTGCCTATAAAGCCCTTGCCCCATACGTGCTTTGCACCCCAATACCAGCCTTCCCAGCTGTCGGGATTTCTGACCTGCTGGGTGAATCCGCCCATTTTGTCGAGCAGAAGCGTGCTGCAACCGTGGGGTGCGTGAATCAACTTGCTTTCAGAGTGGCCGTCGCATTGCAAGAGGATAGACAGCGGGCCATACTCCTTGTGTACGCGCTTAATCTCAGCCGCAATGAGGTCTGTGGCCTCATCCCACGAGATGCGCTCAAATTTGCTTGAGCCGCGGTTTTGCGGGTTGCGCTCGCCATTGGGGTCCCAATCCACGCGTTTCATCGGGAACATAACGCGGTTGGGGGAGTAGGCTCTTTTCTTGTACGCCAGTCCCCAAGGCGGAGGGCAGGATTTGCTGAGTGGCTTCCATTTTACGCCGTTGCGCTCCATTTCCCACGCATTGAAGCTGTCGTAGTCATACTTCGAATCGTAGTGGAGCGGCCTCATGCGGATTACCTTGCCGTCTTTAACATCAACGTGAGCGGGGCACGCACCAAAGATGCCGCCGCTAAGGTTTGCTGCCTTTACGACGGTTTTGTCGGCTCCGACAGGCGGTGGTGCTGTGCCGGGGAAAGCTTTGTTGTTTTGAGACACTAGATTACCTCCATTCGTATTTGTGATGATTTTTTCACCTTCTAAAATAATATCAGAAAAGTTACCATATTTGCAAGACCTTTTTTAGAGATAAATCAACAAATTACACAAAAATTTAACCTAATCAACCTAATTCGGTATGCCGAACAGCAATAGGGCAAAGAATCCGGAGAAAAGCACCGACAGAATCATGCGCTCCAGCCAAATTACCATGAGGTGCCAAAATTTCACTGGAAGGTTTGTGCTGATCAGGCTTGGCACGAAGCTGCCGAGGAAGATTACCGAGGTTATCGGCACGACCGCCATCATGTAGCGGATGTGGTATGACCAGTCGCCCGCCATGACGAGCATGGAGGGNATCGTTACCTCCAGCAAGGAAAAGGCCGCACCTGTCGCCGCAGTTACAACTTCATCCGGGGGAATTTGGACGAGCCACATGATTGGGCGGAAAATAATGCCAAGCCATTCGAAAATCGGAGTAAATATATATAGCAGCATTCCGGCAGAGGTGGAAAAGCCCGCACCCATGATAATTGCGGCAAGGACTCCTACCGTGGCCTTCATTATATGCGCTATGCCCATAATCGGATTATCCGCTGTCGCTGAAACTGTGAGCCCTTCGGAAAGCGCATTTTGAAACAGCCTTTGCTTGTATACGTTCTCCGGTTGCGGCGTCACGTCTGGAGCGAAGCCGTCCCTAATCCCAGACAGCGGGAATATCCGCACCCCGATGAGGGTTATTATTATTATCATCAGGAACGACGACCAGACGTAGGCGTTCCAATAATTGTCAATTATCCCCGCATTGGTCGCCAAAACCATCATGAAAGCAATGGACGACGAGCAAAAGCCCGTGCAAATGGTGATTGCTTCCCGTTCCGTCATTTGCCCTTTGTGATACTGGTCGTCGACCGCAATATGCGCCACGGAGAAGTTCCCCAGCAATGCGCTGACAAGGATGACGGCGCTGCGCCCCGGAAGCTTGAACAGGGGGCGCATGATGGGGCGCACAAGTACCCCAACGAATTCCACAAGCCCATAATTTAGCAGGAAGGGCAGGAAAACGGCGGCAAGCGGTATGCTTATGCTTATTGTTATCAGCACCCCATTTAGCACGAATACCGAAATACTGCGGGGAACGTACGTAGCGGCGCCGTCTACTATGACCCTTGCGGCAAGCACTTCGCGCGGTTCGTGGAGGAAGTAAGGGCCGACGTCAAAAACCGCAAAAACAATGAAAACGACACCAATAAGCTTGATGACTGCAAAAACCTTTCCAAGCGTGTTTGCAAAATGTTTTTTGCGGCGCAATATTAAGTCCGCCACGCCGTACAGCGCAATTGCAAGCACTACGTATGGCATGACTTTTAGCGTGCCGTCCCATAAGAGGGCCCTAATCAGGCCCGTCAGGTGGTTTATCGGAATCGTAGACCTTGCGCCCATTGTAAAGCCCATAACCGTAAATTCCGGCATGGGGACGTCGATAAAGAACGCAAAGATGCCAATCAAAGGCAAAATTATGAACTTTAAATATGCGCCCGCAGGACGCTTGTCTGCAATTTTTTCCATTTTAATTCCCCTTTGTAATAGATTTTGTAACTGCTCAGCACTTTCGTCATTCTGCGCGTAGTCGCGGAATCCAGTGAGGAAATTGATTGGTCGTTGTCAATATCATAGTTGTTCAAAATTAAAATCTAATTCATCCAAGGTTAGTTCAAATGCTTTTATAAAGTGTTCCATAAAATAGTCAACTTCAGGCATCTTGAGCAAGTGGAGCTTGGTCAGCGACTGCTCTGCAGCCAGCCGGAATTCTAGATTGCCTGCCTTTAGTTCTTCAAGGCATTTGATATATGCCGCAAGCCTGTCAGCGGCTTTAATGAGCTCAGATGTGCCTTCATTTTCTGGAGGGGATAGCAGAGGCTCGTAAGCCTTGCGCATTTGTGTCGGCAGGGACGAAAGCAGCTTTTGTGAGGCAAGCGATTCGACCCTCTTATATGCGGTCGTGATGTCCGGATCGAAATACTTGATTGGCGTCGGCATGTCACCTGTGAATATTTCGGGAGCGTCGTGAAAAAGGGCGGCAGCCGCAGCACTGCCGGGGTCAGCATCCTTGCCTAATACGTCCCTTCGAATTACTGCCAAAGCATGGGCAATCACTGCAACCATGTGTGAGTGCTCCTGAACATTTTCAGTTGCGCTATTTCTCATCAAAGTCCACCTGGTTATGTTTTTCATCCTAGAAATAAGTGCGAAAAAGCTGCTAAAGCGCATGTCTAAAAACCTCCTATAAAGCTAGGCTGTCACTTTTTTCAAAATTGTGTCATAGTACGCTGCGTGGGCCAGCCCCATGTATGGAGATACAAAGATTGAGGCAACCGGGAGCGAGATAGGGGAAAAGAGAAGCGTTAGCAGGGTAACTGATGCAGAAAGCAAGCTCCAGCCAACAAAAGAAAAATCAATCAGGAAAAGGTCTAGTTTGTTGCCGCGCATTAGGGATTTTGATTCCCTTATGCATTGCATGGCACTTTTTTGGGGGTCGTCTAGCAGGATATAATATGCTTGGCGGTACCTATAAGAGGCTATTACCCCCGGTATCACAAGAAGCGCAGACCACAAAAGTGTGAGCGCAGACGAAATAAGCAGGATTGAAGCGATTTTGACAAGAAAAAGGAAACCATCCAGAATGTCCAGCGCACTGCTTCGCCGTATGCGCACCAAGTTTATGCAGTAGCTCATGAGTCCAAACCCGACGATGCGCCTAAAAAGCCACAGCAGCACGACAAATGCAGTGCCGATAGGGTTTAAGAATGATATAAGCAATCCTAAGCTGTGGGGAGTGCCTGCGGAAATCTGCTCAATGTACGAAGCGTATGCCGCTTGGGTGCCCGGAAGTCGGAATTGCAATTCGGTTATAATTGAGACGAGCACAACAAAAAGCAGGCTTGCGAAGAAAACCTTAGGTGCGTTTTCCCGCAACAGGCTTCGTGCGCCTGCTTTGAGAAAGGTGCTCGGAACTTCTAAATCAGGCATATGCATTCCCCTTTGAGCAGTTACATTGAAATTATATCACAGTGTTGCAGCATTTCCAATAATTATGAAAAACATGAGCAATTACGTGTTGACTTCCGATTCTATCGATTGTATAATGGTGTGCGCACGAGGGAAAAAGGGCACAATATATTGTGGAGCGGGCTTGGACAAAAAGCCTGCCGGACTAATAAAAACTCACGGAAGGATGGGGCATAATGCCGGTTACCAGCATCAAAAAAAGAGACGGAAGGATAGTGGGGTTTGACATAGGCAAAATATCGNAAGCAATAAACAAATCATTCAACGCTACCCACAGGCCGGGCACTGATGAGTTGTCGGAAAAGCTGGCTATGGAGGTGGTGTCCATACTGGAACTGGAGGGCAACGAAGTCCCCGAAGTCGAGCATATTCAAGACATAGTGGAAAAAGTGCTGATGGACAATGGGTATGTCTCGACTGCGAAAGCGTACATACTCTACAGGGGCGAGCGCAATAGAGTCAGGCAAATGAAGACGCGCCTGATGCAGACGTACGAGGAAATAACGTTCGCAGATGCGCGCGACAGCGATGTCAAGCGGGAAAATGCGAACATCGACGGCGACACCGCAATGGGTGTCATGCTGAAATACGGCTCCGAAGGGGCAAAGCAGTATTATAACATGTTTGTTCTAAATCCTGAGCACTCGAAAGCGCATTCTGAGGGGGATATCCACATCCATGACCTTGATTTTCTGACGCTGACGACGACATGCTGCCAAATAGACATCAAAAAGCTGTTCAAAGGCGGTTTTTCGACTGGACACGGAAACCTGCGCGAGCCAAACGATATAGCGTCCTATTCGGCGCTTGCGTGCATTGCAATCCAATCAAACCAGAACGACCAGCACGGAGGGCAGAGCATAGTCAATTTTGACTATGGCATGGCCGATGGCGTCAGGAAGACCTTCGTCAGGCTGTACCGGCAAAACCTCGCAAAGGCGCTTATGTTGTTTAAAGCGATTGACGACCCGGAAGATGAGATTGAAGCGATGATTGATTGCGTAAGCGCAGAGATAGGAAAGCCGCCGACGCTGGAAGACAATGGGGAATATTTGGCGCATGAGTTAAAAATACTCTTCGAGAAATATGGGGAGGATGGGATGAAGTCCGTTCAGGAGACCGCCCTGCACTTTGCCAAAAAGGAGACTAACCGCGCGACTTTCCAAGCCATGGAGGCCTTTGTGCACAATCTGAACACTATGCATTCGCGTGCAGGTGCGCAGACTCCTTTTTCGACGATAAACTATGGGATGGACACATCCCCGGAGGGGCGCATGGTCATAAGAAACGTCTTGCTTGCGACGGAGGCCGGGCTGGGCAATGGCGAAACGCCGATTTTCCCAATCCATGTGTTCCGAGTCAAGAAGGGGGTAAGCCTCGACCCGGGCGACCCTAACTATGACCTGTTTAAGCTGGCGTGTAGGTGCAGCGCAAAACGGCTTTTCCCCAATTTTGCGTTCGTCGACGCCCCATTTAACATCAAGTACTATAAAGAGGGAATTCCGGAGACTGAAATCGCCTATATGGGCTGCCGCACGCGCGTTATCGCCAATGAGTACGACCCCGAGCAGGAAGTAAATTATGGCCGGGGGAACCTCTCGTACACCTCTATAAATTTGACAAGGCTCGCCATTAAGGCAAACGGTGACATTTCGCGCTTCTTCGAGGATGTTGACCATAAGCTCGACTTGATTATGAATCAGCTCATAGCGCGTTTTGAAATTCAGTGCCGCAAACGCGTTTTTAACTTCCCATTTCTGATGGGGCAGGGGGTGTGGCTCGGTTCGGAAAAGCTCGGCTCTTCTGAAGAAGTGGGTGAAGTGCTCAAGCATGGCACGCTGTCTATCGGATTTATCGGGCTTGCCGAGACGCTTACTGCGCTTCTAGGCGAGCATCACGCCCAGAGTGAAAGGGCACAGAACCTCGGACTGGAAATTGTTGGCCATCTCAGGGCAAGGTGCGACAAAGAGACAAAGGAGCGCGGGCTCAACGTCACGCTCATCGCAACTCCGGCGGAGGGGCTTGCGGGAAGGTTTCTCAAGCTTGACAGGGAGAGGTTTGGCGTGCTCGCCGGAATAACAGACAAAGAGTACTACACAAACAGCTTCCATGTGCCGGTAGGCTACAAGATAAGCGCATGCGACAAAATCAGGTTGGAGGCGCCATATCACTCGCTCACAAATGCCGGGCACATTACGTTTATTGAAATGGATGGAAACCCGTTGGATAACCTAGATGCATTTGAAAAGATAATTCGCTGCATGCATGAATCGGGTTGCGGTTATGGATCTATAAACCATCCCGTCGACCGCGACCCGGTTTGCGGGTATACCGGGGTCATTGGGGACGAATGCCCGAATTGCGGCAGGACTGAGGCCGACGGCGTTGAGTTTGACCGCATCAGGCGCGTCACGGGGTACTTGGTCGGGACTCTTGAGAGGTTTAACGATGCTAAGCGGGCAGAGGAAAACGAGCGGCTTAAGCATAATATGAGAATGTGATTTGCTATGAAAATTGCGGGGCTGATTCAGGATTCGATAGTTGATGGGCCGGGGCTCAGGTTTGCGGTTTTTGTGCAGGGGTGCGGTCTGAGTTGCGAAGGCTGCCATAACCCCGATGCGTTGGATGTGGACGGGGGTATGGAAATGGGTGTTGACGAGGTTGTGGCCGAGATGCTTTCAAACCCGCTTACCGATGGCCTGTCATTGTCGGGCGGGGAGCCATTTATGCAAGCGGCGGACTGTGCAAACATTGCCGCCGTCGCCCAGGCAAACGGAAAAAATGTGTGGGTGTATTCCGGATATCGCTTTGAGGAGCTGCTGGGCAGGGCAACTGCCGATTCGTCGGTGAAAGATTTGCTCGAGGCAACGGATGTGCTGGTTGACGGCCGATTCATCCTGTCAGAGCGCACATTGTCAATGAAATGGCGCGGCAGTAAAAACCAGCGGTTTGTGGATGTGCAAAAAAGCATCGAGGCGGGGAGCGCTTTGGAGTTTAAAATTGAGAGTTAAAGACTTTGCCGAGTTGAGGAGGAGCTAGTAAATTGCCTGTTGATAAAGTTAAAGATATGTATGCTGACCCGCAGAGGTACGCGGGTAGCCAAGTCACTGTTTGCGGCTGGGTGAAAACGATACGCGACCTAAAATCTTTTGCGTTTGCCGAGTTAAATGACGGTAGCTGCTTCAAAGGGGTCCAAGTGGTGCTGGAAGAGAGCCGTGTCGCAAACTTTAAGGACATAGTGAAGCAAAATGTCGGTGCCGCTTTGATTGTAACCGGCGAATTCAAGCTGACTGAGGACGCCAAGCAGCCCTTCGAGATATCCGCAAGGGAAGTGCTGGTAGAAGGGGAGTCGGCGCCTGAATACCCCCTGCAAAAAAAGCGCCACTCGCCTGAGTTTCTCAGGACGATTGCGCACCTGCGCCCTCGGACGAACCTGTTTTCGGCTGTATTTAGGATAAGTTCGGTCGCTTCGCACGCAATTCACTGCTTTTTTCAGGACAGGGGGCTTGTCAACGTCCATACGCCAATAATAACATGCAGCGACGCCGAAGGTGCGGGCGAGATGTTCCACGTCACGACGCTCAATCTCGAATCCCCACCAAAAGGCTCAGATGGCACTGTGGATTATACGGAGGACTTCTTCGGAAAGCAGGCGGGCCTTACCGTTTCCGGGCAGCTTAACGGCGAGGCCTATGCTCTCGCTTTCGGAGGCATCTATACCTTCGGGCCGACGTTCAGGGCAGAAAATTCCAACACGCCCAGGCATGTTGCCGAGTTCTGGATGATAGAGCCGGAGATCGCCTTTGCGGATTTAAGCGACGATATGCAGCTGGCGGAGGACATGTTTAAGTTTGTAATCAACCATGTGCTGAAAAACTGCAAATTTGAGATGGAGTTTTTAAACAGCTTCGTGGACAAGGGTCTGCTGGAGCGTCTGAATGCCGTTGCGGGCGCAGAGTTTGCCCGCACGACATATACCGAGGCTATCGAAATACTCTCGCAGAGCGGGGAGAGTTTTCAGTACCCGGTCTCATGGGGCTGCGACTTGCAGACGGAGCATGAGCGTTACTTGACTGAAAAGCACTTTAAAAAGCCTGTTTTCGTGACAGACTACCCGAAGGACATCAAGGCATTTTACATGCGGCTCAATGACGATGGGAAAACCGTTGCGGCGATGGACTTGCTGGCTCCGGGCATAGGCGAGATAATAGGAGGCAGCCAGCGCGAGGAGCGTTTTGACGTGCTGGAGAAGCGGATTGAGGAGATGGGTCTGGAAAAGGAGGCCTATTGGTGGTACTTGGATTTGCGCCGCTTCGGAGGGACGAAGCACGCCGGGTTTGGGCTGGGTTTCGAGAGGCTGCTGATGTACTTGACGGGGGTGTCAAATATACGCGACGTAATTCCGTTCCCAAGGGCAGCAGGGAATGCGGAGTTTTGACGCAGATTATAGAACCTATTCAGCAAGCTCTATCGATAGGATACAAAACAATTGGTTAAAATAGCCAATTACGCATGAGCGGCTATAGTTATTATTGACATGTTTGCATGATGCCTATAGAATACGTGTGACATCTTGTGTTTGCTTCACCGGATGGTGTTTATGAAGGATGTGAAGCACGGAAAACAGGCTATTGTGCTACTTTTGCTGCAGTCAACTGCATGGCTCAACTCGCAGGACTGTGACTTGCGCGCCAAGGGGGGCAAGCCTATATAAGCGATGGCAACAATAACTATAGGGTTGCAAAACATGAGGGCAGAGCTTGTTGGTGGTGGCTGAGATCTTCCGGTGGAGATTGTTATGTTTCTGCTGCGTTTGTTGGCGTTGGCGGCTTTGTGGGTGTATCTATAATCTAGCAACATTAAGCGAGGTGATTGGCTTTGAGAAAACTCCTGCCGCTATACTCATTTGTTTTTACTGCATTGTTGCTTGTCACGTTGTCTATTACTCCCATATCGACCCGAGAAGGCT
>WQSH01000066.1 GCA_009787995.1 Oscillospiraceae bacterium | reverse complement strand
TCACTGACTGTACTGGTGCTTATGGGGCTGCCCATAGGCTTTGCAAATGGCGCCATCAACCCTACGTTTAACTCGTTGGTATTCAAACGCTGCACTGCTGCGAGGCGAGGCACTGCTTCCGGAGCTTTTTTCTCGGCCATAGACATAGGCTTTGGCCTCGGCCCTGTCGTTTTAGGCCTGCTCGCAGACGCATTTGATCTACGCTTCGTATTCTGGGGCGGAGCCGCCCTGATGACTGCGGGCTTCACACTCTATCTCTTCATCGCATCGGAAAAGCCCTTCATCAAGTATTTCTCCAAATTCAGCAAAATCGGTTTAGAATAGGATGAAAGAACATGAGAAACTATCCATCAACGACTGACCCTAAGCGCAAGTTTACCATGAGCCGCATAAAGAGCAAAGACACCTCAATTGAGCTATCCCTCCGAAAAGCGCTCTGGCGCGCAGGCGTCCGATATAGGAAAAATTATTCAGAGCTGCCCGGGTCGCCTGACATAGCTATAACAAAGCATAAGGTTGTTGTTTTCTGCGACGGGGAATTTTGGCATGGCAAGGACTGGGAACAGAAAAAATCCGGCATAAAAAGCAACCGGGATTATTGGGTTGAGAAAATCGAGCGCAATATCCAGCGGGATAACGACGTAAACAGACGCCTGCACTATGACGGATGGACTATTCTAAGATTCTGGGGAAAGGACATACAGGGCGATGTCGAAGGCTGTGTTGAAGAAATAAGGGACGCCATTTTTCACTGCAAAATTGACGCTCTCTGTACCCTCCAAGACACTGAAAACCTTTGGTAAAATGAAGCACACCTACTGCCGTAAGAAAGCAGTTATTTGCCTCAATTGCACTACTCGAAATTCTGTGATAGACTCCCCCATCGGTTTGATGCAAAAATCGGTATATGGCTGTGAAAGGAGATTTGCGCATAACGGTGAATACAATAATTCTCGATGCCGGCAAAAAAGAAAATATCATGCTATGCGCCGAAGCGATAAAAAGCGGCAATCTGGTTGCAATTCCGACGGAAACCGTGTATGGGCTTGGTGCAAATGCTTTGAACGAAAAAGCCGTGTCAGCTATATTTGCGACTAAAGGGCGGCAGGCTGACAACCCCCTCATAGTACATGTGGCATCGCCATCCGATGCCAAACCGCTCGTCAGCAGCGTTCCGCCATGCTTCGACATGATTGTAGACATGTTTTGGCCGGGCCCGCTGACGCTAGTCATGAAAAAAAGCGCCATCATACCAAGCATTGTCTCCGCAGGGCTTGATACCGTTGCTATTAGGGTGCCGAACCATCCGGCTGCACTAGCCCTGATACGCTCAAGCGGCTGCCCCATCGCTGCGCCGTCTGCCAACCTGTCAGGCTCTCCAAGCCCTACAAAAGCCGTTCACGTAAATAACGACATTGGAGGCAAAATAAAATATATACTGGACGGCGGAGACTGCAAAGTTGGCGTGGAATCCACTGTGCTGGATATTTCTGACGGCACGCTGCGCATATTGCGCCCCGGAGGCGTTACACTCGGTGAAATAAAAAAGCTCTTGCAAACTGTAGAACTTGACGATGGGACATCATCCTCCGTCCGCTCACCGGGCATGAAATACCGCCACTATGCGACAAAGGCTCCCATCAAGGCTCTTTTGGGTTCTCCTAGCGAAACCGCTGAATACATAAAGCGCAATATAAATGGCAACACTGCCGCACTCATGTTCGACGATTTTTCCTTCAACCACCCGAATATCGTGACCTTCGGTGCTAGCGAAGATCATGTTGCACAGGCATCCAAACTGTTCGATGCATTGAGAGAACTGGACAGCATGGATGTGTCTGCAATTTTCGCTCAAATCCCAAAGGAAGATGGCTTAGGAATGGCAGTAGCCAACCGAATAAGAAAGGCGGCAAGTGGCAAAATAATTTCTCTTGTTTTTTGCCCCGGCACTGGGTAAAATAGCAAGGAGAACTAACTACAGGAGGACTAACATGATTTGTTCTTGTGGCGCTCGTTACCCTGACGGCGATGAAGCTTGCACCTTCTGCGGGGCCCGAAATGCCGAGTATAAACCACCCACTCCCATCGAGCAGTATGCAAGCACGCCAAATACGGAGCCAGATCAGCAAAGCAACCCATGGGACGCTTTCCCAGGGGCAAAACCATATGTCGAACAGCAGCTCCCCCCGCTTGAAGCTTTCCCATGGGATGAGGAAGTTTCTGAACAAAAGTTGCGAGAGGAAATGATCCGCAGAGCAAATCGCTCTGCAAACATTTCATTGGTATGCGGCATTTTAGGAAACATTGTTGCCGGGCCGATTTTTGGCCTCATAGCCGTTTTTCAAGGCAGAAAGGCTAGAAGGCTGGGTTACCCTGGAGGAAAGGCCACTGCTGGGATCGTTCTTGGTGTTTTTGCTATTATCTTCTGGATTTTCGTTATGTTTTTATTTTTCTTCATACTACCTCGGATAGCACCGAATCTGCTACCGTATATGGACCAGTTTTTTATTATTTGATAACTTCCTAAGAACCTGTGCTTCAAAATTAGTGTGCAAGGCCAGGCAAAGCGTGGAGTGCACCGTGGGGAGGGAATTCCTTGAGGTCAAACAAATTTTGGATAGTCCTTCTTTGCATAGTAACGCTAGCCTCAGGCATAGCGACTTTATTTACATTGCAGCCTGTGGTAAGCCGCGCCCGTATTTACCATGACGGCGTTTTGATTGAAGAGCTGGACATAGCAAGTCGCACGGAGACCTATTCTCTCACCATCTACAGTGGGAGTGGGTTTAACGTTATTGAGGCATCTCTTGGCAGGGTGCGGGTGGCCGAAGCAAACTGCCCCGATGGTATTTGTGTCCGCAAGGGATGGATTAGCGACAGTACGGTTCCAATAGTTTGCTTGCCGCACAGGCTTGTCATAAGGATGATTTGCATGGGAGAGCCTGCCGTTGACGCAGTTGTCAGATGACAAATTTTGGAAATCATGAAAAAACCATACCGTACTAATTCAAAAAAGCTTACTTTAATGGCTGTCCTTACAGCCGCAGCTTTGGTTGTTTTTATTATAGAGGCCCAAATACCCCTCCCCACCCCCCTCCCTGGGGCAAAGCTGGGTCTTTCAAATGCAGTAACGCTTTTTGCGCTCTACTATTCTCAAAATAGTAAGCACAGCGCCACAAGCTTGTCTGCAACTGACGCCTTCGCCATTCTCATATGCCGAATTTTTCTCGGCGCAATACTCACAGGCAGGGCTTTAACGCTGATTTTGAGCCTTTCGGGCGGAGTGATTGCCTTTCTAGCTCAAATTACGGTCAAACGATTTGTCACAGGCAAGCAAGTTTGGGTTTGCGGCGCAATCGGCGCTGTATTTCATAATGTGGGGCAGGTTCTTGCGGCTATAATTATCATGGGAACTCCAGCCATCGCCGCTTACCTTCCGGTTCTGATAATCATTGGAATAATTTCAGGCACACTGACTGGGCTCGCCGCTCAATTTACCTTGGATAGATTCAAAATTTGAGAAGGAAAAACAAACATCCGACGGAAGCTCCGTCGGATGTCTTGTTCTGGTTTGCAGGGCACTCCTTTTTCTGTCCGCCTAGCTGCCCGGTCCTCCCACACATTTACTGCAGCATATGCGGCGCAACTTCCCTTGCTTTAACAAAATACACGGCAAAAGTTCTTCTTACCGCAGCGGACGACAATGCCATCTCCGCTGCAGTCATCAATTGTAAACAGCTTTGAAATAGAGGCAACCTTTTCACCTCCAACTGCAACGCCGCCTTGGTCAACGTTGCGTCGCGCTTCCGACTTGGACTTGCAGAGTCCAGATTTTTGAAGTATCGTAAGAATATCGATACTCCCATTTTCAAAATCAGGCTCAGAGAGTGAAAAAGAAGGCATACCCGCAGACCCGCCGTACTTAAAAACCTCCCTTGCCGCCTCCTTTGCCCGCTCGGCAATTTCGGCGCCGTGAACAAGCGATGTCAACTCGAACGCCAAAAGCTCCTTAGCCCGGTTGATCTCCTCCCCCCTTAGCTTCTCAAGCTCCAAAATCTCCTCAAGCGGCAAAAAGGTCAAGCGCTTCAAATTGTTAATCACATCCGAATCATTGACATTGCGCCAGTACTGGAAAAAGTCAAATGGGCTGGTTTTCTTCGCATCAAGCCACAGAGCACCCTTTGCTGTCTTGCCCATCTTAGTCCCGTCTGAATTCAAAAGGAGCGGAATAGTCAGCACGTGCGCATCCTTCGCCAGCTTGCGGCGGATAAGTTCCGTACCCGCAAGCATGTTCGACCACTGGTCGTCGCCGCCAAACTGCATGTTACAGCCGTGCCTCCTAAAAAGCTCGTAGTAATCATAGGCCTGCATAATCATGTAGTTAAACTCAAGAAATGTCAGCCCCTTCTCCATGCGGTTCTTATAGCACTCCGCAGCAAGCATGCGGTTGACAGAAAAATGCGTCCCGACATCGCGCAAAAATTCGAGATAATTTAGCTCACGCAGCCAATCGGCATTGTCCACCATCAGAGCCTTTCCCTCAGAAAAATCGATGAACTTTGACATCTGCTCCCTAAAGCAATTGCAGTAATGCTCTATGGTCTCTACGGTAATCATATTGCGCAAATCAGTCCGTCCCGATGGGTCGCCAATCATGCCCGTGCTTCCGCCAACAAGGGCTATGGGCTTATTGCCCGCCATTTGGAGCCGTTTCATAAATGACAGTGTCACAAAATGCCCCGCATGAAGAGAGTCCGCTGTCGGGTCAAAGCCAATATAGAACGTGGCCTTGCCATTATTTATCATTTCGCTGATGCCAGCTTCATCAGTCACCTGCGCGATTAAGCCACGTGCCTGTAATTCCTCATATAGAGTCATTTCCATCGCCTCCATTTAAAATTATCAGCTGCGCAACCTCAACAGGCTGCGCAGCTGTTGGTGGGGGAGGACGGATTCGAACCATCGAAGTCACTGACAACAGATTTACAGTCTGCCCCCTTTGGCCACTCGGGAACTCCCCCATATGGAGCTTGTGGACGGACTCGAACCCCCGACCTGCTGATTACAAATCAGCTGCTCTACCAACTGAGCTACACAAGCACACAAAACTTACAACCAGCAAGCAATGCGCAAGTTATGATAGCAAACGAAATCAATTTTGTCAACCGAAAAGGTAAAATTTTTATCACAAAGTATTATTTTCCTTATTTATATGCTATAATGCTCAATTGATACCTGATTACGACTTAAGAGAACGAAAGGTTCAGATTAATGTTAAATAAAGTAATTTCCAAAATTTTTGGCACGCACAACGACAGGGAGCTAAAATCCCTCATGCCAATCATCGAGCAGGTTGAGAGCCTAGAGGGCGAATACCGGTCGATGTCTGACGAAAATCTGAAGGGGAAAACTGAAGAATTCAAAAAGCGCCTCGAAGCAGGAGAAACTCTCGACGACATTCTTCCAGAAGCATTTGCGGCGACAAGGGAAGCCTGTGACCGGGTGCTCGGGATGCGCCCATTCCACGTCCAGCTCATAGGCGGGCTGGTCCTCCACCAAGGCCGGATTGCTGAGATGAAAACTGGTGAGGGCAAAACGCTGGTGGCAGTCATGCCGTCTTACCTAAACGCCTTGGCAGGAAGGGGCGTGCACGTTGTCACGGTCAACGACTACCTCGCCCGTCGCGACAGCGAGTGGATGGGCAAGGTGCATCGGTACATGGGGCTCAGCGTCGGGCTGATAGTCCATGGGTTAAGCAGCGACGAGCGCCGTGCCGCATATGCTTCGGACATCACATATGGCACAAACAACGAACTCGGCTTCGACTATTTGCGCGACAACATGGCATTGTACAAGCACGACATGGTCCAAAGGGGGCATATCTTCGCCATCGTTGACGAAGTTGACTCGATATTAATTGACGAAGCTAGGACCCCACTTATTATTTCCGGACAAGGCGCCGAATCCACGGAAATGTACAATAGGGTAAACGAATTTGTCTCAAGGCTCAAAAAATCCGTTTTCGCTTCCGTAGATGAAAAATCGCAGGAGGATGAAACGCTAAAATCTGACTACATAGTTGACGAAAAGGCAAAAACCGCCACGCTGACAGCCCAAGGCATCAAAAAAGCCGAACAGCACTTCAACCTTGAAAACCTAGCCGACTTGGAAAACAGCACGCTGTCGCACCATATCAATCAGGCAATAAAAGCATATGGCACAATGAAGCGCGACGTCGATTATGTCGTCAAAGACGGCGAAGTCATAATAGTCGACGAGTTCACCGGTCGCCTGATGGAAGGCAGGCGCTATTCAGAGGGGCTGCATCAGGCGATTGAAGCGAAAGAGCGCGTCGAAGTCGCTAGGGAGAGCAAAACGCTTGCAACAATAACGTTCCAGAATTACTTCCGCCTATATGAAAAGCTTGCGGGGATGACAGGTACGGCACTTACAGAGGCAGAGGAATTTGGCGCAATATACAAACTCGATATCATCGAAATTCCAACGAACCGCCCGCTCCTGCGCATTGACAACGCCGATGTCGTGTACAAAAACGAAAATGGGAAATTCAGGGCGATTATAAAACAAATCGAGGAGTGCCACAAGAGGGGACAGCCCGTTCTTGTTGGTACCGCTTCTATCGAAAAGAGCGAATTGCTCGCATCACTCCTGAAAAAAAGCGGCGTGTCCCACAATGTCCTAAACGCAAAGCACCATGAGAAGGAAGCCGAAATTGTGGCGCAGGCGGGCAAGGTCGGAGCCGTCACCATAGCAACGAACATGGCAGGGCGCGGAACCGACATCGTCCTTGGAGGCAATGCTGAATACTTGGCCAAAACCGACATGAAAAAAGCGGGCATGACGGATGCATTAATAGCCGAAGCGACGGGCCATGCCGAAACCGATGACGAAGATATCATCAATGCGCGTAAAATGTTTGCCGAAAAAATGACTCAGCACCGTGCCGTCACCTCTGTGGAGGGCGAAAAGGTCAGGCAAGCGGGCGGCTTGTTCATCTTAGGTACGGAACGCCACGAGGCACGCCGCATAGACAATCAGCTCCGCGGGCGCGCCGGCAGGCAGGGCGACCCGGGCGAGACAAGGTTTTACATAGCCCTGACAGACGACATCATGCGCCTATTCGGCTCCGAGCGCATAATGGGTATGATGGAATCGCTGGGACTTGAGGAAGACATGCCCATCGACAAAAAAATGCTGTCCAACGCCATAGAATCTGCCCAGCGCAGGGTCGAAAGCCGCAACTTTCAGTCACGCAAGGCCGTTCTTGAGTATGACGATGTCATGAACATTCAGCGTGCGCTCATCTATGACCAGAGACAGAAGGTGCTCAACGGTGATGATATTACACAAAACATTCAAACAATGATTTCCGACACGATTGAAGCTTCCATTGATACGGGCTTTAAAGAACAGGAACTTATAAATGACCCCTCCCAGCTTGCAGAAATCCTGTTGCCTCTTGAGTCCATGTATCTCAAAAAGGGCGAAGTCACCATGCCGGAGTCCGGGTACGATAAAGCAGAGCTGAAGGAGATTCTTGAGGAAAAAGCCCAAAACGCCTATGCCGCAAAAGAATCTGAGCTTGGTTCTGCCCCGGGAAGCGATGTGCCAATCATGCGGGAGCTCGAGCGTGTAATAATGCTGCGCGTAGTTGATGAGTTCTGGATGGAGCACATAGACGCTATGGAAAGCCTCCGGGACAGCGTACGGCTCCGCGCCTATGCCCAGACAAATCCGGTGGACGAATATAAGCGGGACGGCTTTGACATGTTTGAACAAATGGTCGGCGGCATCAAAGAGGAAGTCGTCAGGCGTATGTTCGTTGTCCGCTTGAGGACGAATGAATCATTGCAGCGCCGTGGCGTGGCGAAGAATTTTAACGCTTCTGCACAAAACCTATTCGGCGGAGGCGCACCCGGGAAATCCTCCAAAAAAGCGCAAAAAATTGGCCGCAATGACCCTTGTCCCTGCGGCAAGAAACGCCCGAATGGACTGCCTATGAAGTATAAGGACTGCTGTGGGCGCGGGGCTTAGCACCATTTTACGCCCCGCATCGTGAGTTATTTGCATTTGTGCGTTATGCTTTTTGTTTTGAGGTCGGATTTTGCTTATAGAAAACATTAAAAACGAGATTGTGTATATGACTTCTCCAAACATCGAAGCACCTCATGCTTTTTCGACCCGATTTGGCGGGGTTAGCAAGGGCGTTTATTCATCGATGAACCTAGGACTCAGCTCCGGAGACAGGCGGGACACTGTTATTGAGAACTACCGCATCCTCAGCGGGACGCTTGGCATCGCCGCAAATGACATTGTTTTTTCCATGCAGGTTCACGGCGCAGATATACGAGTCGCGGCAAAGGCAGACCAAGGCAGCCTATTTTCCTCGGCACACCATCAAGCCGATGGACTCATAACCTGCGAGCCCGAAGTTGCGCTGTTGGTTTTTGCGGGCGATTGCGTGCCAATACTCTTGCATGACCCAACCCTCGGCGCAGTTGGAGCTGTCCATGCCGGCTGGCGGGGAACTGCCTCCAATGTCGTGGGTGCAGCAGTCAGAAAAATGAGCTCCGAATTTGGCAGCAGCCCATCGAACATAAAGGCGGCGATTGGCCCATGTATTTCCAAATGCTGCTTTGAAACAGACGTTGACGTTGCCCAAAGACTGACAGAATCATTGGGTGCGGCTGTCGCTCAATGCATTGAGGCGCAGGGCGCAAAGTACATGATAGACCTAAAGTCAACCAACAAAATACTGCTTGAGCAAGCAGGAGTCGTAGATATCGCAGTTTCAGACGAATGCACCTCCTGCCTAAGCGACAAGTATTGGTCGCACCGAAAGACAAAAGGCAAGCGCGGTAGCCAAGCAGGCGTAATAGTAATCAGGGATTCGGAAGGAGGTTTGGCATGAAGAAACTATATATTTTGATACTTTTGGTGCTGCTGTCTGCCACTTTTTTGCACGGCTGCACTTTCCCCCAGCCGCAAGCGGCGGGATTTGCACAATTAGACGAATATCCTGCCGAAGAGGAGTATCTGCCAGAACCCCCTCCGGCCATCCGCCCCCCCTCACCCGGCAGGTTCACATTGCGCTACGACCCTGGCAGTTCGCTAAACCCTCTGACGACCTTGAATAGGGATAATATTGTATTGACTTCGCTTTTGTACGAAAGCCTTTTCGTGCTCAACCGCCACCTTGTGCCGGAGCCGGTCTTGGCAAAAAGCTGGTCTAGCGAAGATAACATGTTATTTGAAATTGAAATTATGCCCGGCATATCAATGAGCGACGGAACTTATATGTCTGCTCAGGACGTTGCCTACTCGATACGGCAGGCATCACGGTCTGGCAGGTTTGTCAACCGCTTTAGGGCTGTGTCGCGCGTTCAGGCAACGGGTGATTTTACGTTAACTGTCGAACTACATGCACCCAACAGCAGGTTTATCAACCTGCTAGATATTCCTATTATCAAAAACGGCACCAGCGGCGACCGTCTCCCGCCCGGATCCGGGCCCTATAACTTCCCTTATGAAGGGGCTATGCGGCTAGCTGCCTTTTCTGAGCACAGATATTATAGAAATCTGCCAGTTCCTGCCATATTCCTTAGAGAGTGCGCCGATACCGAGTTGACCGAGCTTTTTGACGCCGGCGAGCTCAGCCTAATTTGGGACGACCCGCACGACGCATTTGAAATCAGGCTCAACCGCCTTCGCGAAACTAGGTACTTTGAAACTACAACATTGCAGTTCCTCGGTTTCAATTCCAACCATATCGCCCTGGGAAACCCTGATGTCCGGCGTGCCATCAGCGTCGCTATTGACCGGCAGTACATAGTCGAGAATATTAAGCGCCCCGGTCTGACTCTTGCGGCACCGCTGGCACTGCCGCCGACATTTCCTCAATATGACTCCGAATGGGAGATTCAATATTTTCCACCGCTCGAAGAAATGGCTTTGCTCCTTAGAAGAGCCGGGCTTGATATATCCTTTGAATTTAACGAAAATCCTTTTCCCGGAATATCGGATGGTCGAGGCGGATATATCGACTTTACCATCGACTTCATTGTAAACATTGAAAACACTCACAAAGTTAGAGCCGCCTATGCAATTGCGGACACTCTCAGACGAAACGGATTGAATGTAATAGTCCGTCCGTTGCCCTGGGAGCGGTTCATGAGCGCATTGAACAACGGCACCTTTGATATGTTCTATGGCGAGACTCAGCTGAGCGCCGACTTCGACCTTTCTCCGCTGCTTTTGCCGGGTCCCTTGAATTTCGGCAGAACCGCAAGCACCGAGTACAGGCCATTCCTTTCAGATTTTTTAGCGGCAAGGACTGACGATGAAATCAGATGGGCTACAGACAGGCTTTTAAGCGAGATACGAGCAACCGCTCCATTTGCGCCCATCCTGTATAAGAGGCATGCCATATACTCGCCTATTGGCGTGATTTCCGGTGCAGACCCAAGCCAGTCCAGCGTATTTCGCAATATTACCGACTGGTCTATCAATCTTTTGATGATTAACTAATTGGAGGAAACACATATGACAGACAGAAAACTGATCAGCATGGCGACCGAGGTCATGGCAAACTCTTATTCGCCTTATTCAAGATTTAAAGTCGGTGCGGCTATTGAGTGCACAGATGGCACAGTTTTTACAGGGTGCAACATTGAAAACTCGGCGTTCGGCGCAACAATGTGCGCCGAAGCGGCGGCTGTAGCAGCCGCCGTCTCGGCAGGGCAGCGCAGCTTCAAGCGCATTGCCATTATATCAGAAGGCAACTCATATTGCTTCCCATGCGGCTCATGCCGCCAGCTGCTGTACGAGTTTGCACAGGAGCTTGAGGTGCTCAGCGCCCGTGCAGACGGACGGTACGTGAGCTACTCACTGGCATCGCTGCTGCCTATGGCTTTTGGCAAAGAACATATGGACAATTTATAAGCGGGGCGTGAGGGTTTGTTTGACATTTGTCATTTATTTGTAATATTAAATCGCTTTACTCTTTTCCGTAATTTGCTATAATGATTTTAGTGCAGATTAAGGGGACGTCTCGCTATCTAGGCTTGTGAACATTAAGGAGGGTTGGAAATGGATGAATATACCAGAAAATTTAGCGTAGTCAGCGGCGGAATCGATACCCGCGAAGTGCTTTCTACAGTCTATGAAGCGCTTAGGCTCAAGGGCTACAATCCTGTAAACCAAATTGTAGGATACATCCTATCTGAAGACCCCACCTATATCACAAACTACAACGGCGCACGCAGCCTGATTTGCAAGCTCGATCGTGACGAACTTCTGCAAGAGCTCGTCACTGCATACTTAAACGGCTAATCGTGCACGAACGTAGGAAGGCAGAGGGGGCGACCCTCTGCTTCTCGGATTTACCGCGTTGACATCCGGATAACAATGTGTTAGTATTCCGTTACATATTTTTAGAGAGGAGCGTGGCTATGGCATCGGCAGCAAAGGGCAGGAGTAGAGTCCTAGAATATAAAGGCCACCCGCTTAGGAGAAAAGACAACCTGATTTATTACGGAAGTATGTCTGATAAATATATCATCATGCTCCAAGTGACAGAATCTAAAGCTAAGGAGGACCTTAACATTGCAACTCGTGTAGTGGTACAGCTACAATATACCGACCCCGATCTCAAATCGCGCGACAGAGTCCTTAAAAAAAGTGAAAAAAATAGCTTTTATGAAGCTATAGACGTTGCGGCAGTATGGCTGGAAAGGGCACTTGCCTCTGGCTAGGCTAAGGCGGCATAGAATAAAAAGGTTGTGGAAACAAATGTTACACAACCTCTTTTGTTTAAAACCCCTTGACTTTTTCTATCATAAACCCCCTCAGCCAGTCACTTACTTGTGCGTCTTTTAGTGCAAAATCGATTGTCGCTTCGAGAAAACCTTGAAGGTTCCCGGTATCATAGCGTGTAGCCTCAAAATCTACTGCTACCATAGGCGACCCCTTGCACAGGGTGCGCAAACCGTCAGTCAGTTGTATCTCCCCGCCGTAGCCCGGCGGGGTGTTTTCCAATATGGAAAAAATGTTTGAAGTAAGTACAT
>WQSH01000065.1 GCA_009787995.1 Oscillospiraceae bacterium | reverse complement strand
CTTGCCAACCGCCCGAAATGGTCAATTTACTACGCTTTTTCCGCTAGAACGGGTCTTGTCGCCCTACATACGCGAAAAAAGCGTAGCAAACAGCCCATTCCAGGCTATCCTGTGAAGCGTAACTGCCCAAAAATGGGCGGCGCAAACGGAAAAATCCGCTATTGACGCAAATGCTCAAAAATGTTAGAATCAGAGCATTATAAGACATTGCCAATCGCCAATTGTCAATTGATTTAAGGAGGATTTATGATTCTAGTCACAAGAATCAACAAAGTCTCTCAATTTTACGTAAACGAGGACATGATTGAATTCATCGAGGAGACGCCAGACACAATCCTCTCCCTGAGCACAGGCAAAAAAATCGCCATTGCGGAAACGGCCATAGATATCGTAGAGAAAATCCGTTCGGAAAAAATAAGAATCAGGCTTGCAACGGAGTTTTGATAATTGTCGGCTAGAGAGGTGGCCCCGGGTTTCGCCGGGCAGTCAAAAAAACACTTGACAATTTTGCTCAAGTCCTGTTTAATTAATTAGTTCGGGAAGATACGCCCGGGACAAATGTGATTATTTGCCAATCAAAGGAGTGAGTTTAGTTTGTCGGAGATACTATCACAAGCTGAAATAGACGAACTACTAAACACGCTGATGACGGGCGATACCAGCGGTTCGTCCGAGTCGTCCGACGGGTCTACTGCGATGAAGGTCAGGGAATACGACTTTCGGACTGCAAATAGGTTCCCTAAAGAGCAAATGCGGACATTCCAAGTCGTTTTTGAAACGTTCAGCCAGCTGTTTTCCAACAGGCTGTCGAGCATATTGCGCGTATCTTGCGAATGCGAGATACTTTCTATTGAGGAATGTTCATATAGCGAGTTTAACAACTCGCTGCCTGCTCCGGTGGTGCTTGCGATTATGGATGCCCCCCCCATGCACGGTTCGCTAGTTTTTCAGATGTCGCCCGAGTTTGCTTATATGCTTATCAGCAGGCTTTGCGGCGGGACGGCGGCAGGGGAGAATTCAAAACAATTTACGGAAATCGAACTGGCGCTGGTCGAGAGGGTGCTCCGCCAGTCCTGCCCTGTTTTTGACGAGGCGTGGGACAAAGTAATCTCTCTGAGCACACAGGTCGAGCGTATTGAGACAAGCCCGCAGTTTGCGCAAATTACAGCGCCAAACGAGCCGGTGGCCGTTATAATACTAAACATAACCATGGGCGAAGAAACAGGCCTCATCAGCATCTGCATCCCCCACACCGCAATCGAGCCGGTGTCGCAGCAGCTCAATACCCGCATGTGGTTTTCGAGCGGTGCGCGCGACGACGGCAGGGGGGAAGAGCGGACGGCGATGCTGACTGGCAAGCTTTTAAATTCGCTGATTCCGATTACTGCATATTTCGAGCAGACCCCGGCGACGGTGTCAGATATTGTCAACCTTCAAATTGGCGATGTTATAAAACTGGATCATCCGGTAGAACTGCCTCTGACGATAAAGGTCCAGCACATACCAAAATTCAAAGTTGCAATCGGAACCTTGGGTCAAAAATATGCAATGCAAATCGTCGACGTAATCAAGGAGGAGCAACCAAATGAATCTCTCACAAGATGAAATCCAAGCCCTGCTCGCAGGTGATGCTACAGAAGAACCTACGGAAGCAGCTCCGGAGAATGAAGGGGCTGATGGCATAATGTCGCCGGAGGACATTGCGGCTATGCTTGACGATGCGGTTGCGCCGGGCGATGCTGGCGGTGATGATGGCTCGGCCGATATAATGTCGCCGGAGGATATTGCGGCTATGCTCGATGCCGGAGGGGATTCAGAGCCTGCGGAAGACGATAGCTTTTTAGACAACCTGATAGCAGGCGCCGAAGAGGCGGCCGGCGGCGCGCAAGAGGAGGCCGTGGACGTCTCGTCCCATGCCATTGGGGGCATGCTGACAGAGGATGAGGTGGACATACTTGGCGAAGTCGGCAATATAAGCATGGGTGCCGTTGCTACTACTATGTACTCGCTGCTCGACAGGCGGGTCAGCATTACGACGCCTAGGGTGAATGTGTTCAAAGCCGCAGACGTGCTTTCTGTTTATAAAATCCCATTTGTTGTGGCTACAATAGAATATGTAGAAGGCATTGAAGGAACAAACCTGCTAGTTTTAAAAATCGAGGATGCCGCGCTCATAACAGATTTGCTGATGGGCGGGGATGGCACGGTCGAGGAGCCCATAGAGCTCAACGAGATGCACATCAGCGCAATGAGCGAGATAATGAACCAGATGATGGGCGCCTCGTCGACATCGCTATCGAAGCTGGTTCGCGAGCCAATAAACATATCGCCGCCAAAGAGCACTCAGGTGGATGCCGGGTTTGATGTCTCCACGCTGCTGGGCAATATTGATATGGTAACGAAAATCAGTTTCGATATGGAGATAGAAGGCTTGCTTAAAAGCGAGCTGATTCAGCTTATGCCATATGAGGTCAGCCGCGATTTTGCCAAGAGGTTTATGGATTCGGGCGTAGGCAGCCCAACAGACTCAGCGCCACAGCCTGCCCCAACAGCGGCTGCGCCCCCTGCGGCAGCGGCAGCTCATGCGCCGCCACCCCCGCAGGCAGCTCCGGCACCACCACCTCCTCCGCCTGCTGCGCCATATCCGCCGCAAGAGGCAGCATACATGCCGCCGCCGCAGCCATATGCGCAGGAGCCTTACCCACAGGCCCCATATCCGCAGGCTCCGTACCCGCAGCAGCCATACCCGCAAGCTCCGTACCCGCAGCAGCCCTATCCGGGTTATCCGCCTGCCGGGCAGCATGGCCGCGTGGTGGACGTTCATCCAATGCAGTTCCAGTCGTTCGACAATCCGGGCTCGGTCGGCGAGGCAAAGGGGATTGACCTTGTGTACAACATCCCATTGCAGGTGGTTGTTGAGCTTGGAAAAACGAAAAAGGAAATAAGCGAGATTCTTGAGTTTAATACTGGGACAATCGTCGTGCTTGATAAGATTGCGGGCGACCCGGTAGAGATTGTGGTTAACGGTAAGCTTATAGCGCGCGGGGAGGTTGTCGTCATAGACGAAAACTACGGCGTCAGGATTACCGATATATTAAATGGGTAGAAATATTTTATACGCTTTGGTAATTGAAAAACTATTGAAAAGGACGTGAGTAGCGTGAGTATAGTCGACACCAATATCCTGCTTGAGACCGGAACGAATGAGCTTGAGATTCTGGAATTCACCATTTCAGGAAACAGCTACGGCATCAATGTTGCAAAGATAACGGAGCTTATGCAAATTCAAGAGGTGCAGGAGATGCCGCTTGCGCACCCCTGTGTCGAGGGCGTGTTTCAGCCTAGAGATGAGGTTTACACCATTGTAGATCTTGCGAAGTACCTCGATCTTGGGCCGTCGGAGGTTCCAGAGAAGGATATTTTCATCATAACAAATTTCAATCAAATGAATATTGCGTTCCATGTTCATGCGGTGGAGAGCATATTCCGCATTTCTTGGCAGGACATCGAGAAGCCGGATAGTATCATCTATGGCGGCCAAGAGGGTGTCGTGACGGGCATAGCAAAGGTCAACGATAGGATTATTTCAATTTTGGACTTTGAAAAGATTACGTTTGACATCAGCCCCGAAACTGGCATAGACCTTGATACGGTCAAGGCGTACACCGGGGTCGACAGGGAGAACATACCGATTGTGCTCGCAGAGGACTCTGCGCTGCTCAGGAAGATGCTGACTGAGGCGCTGCACACGTCGGGGTACTACAATCTATATATTTACAATAACGGCGAAGAAGCGTGGAACCATATTTCCGAAATGAAGGCGCAACACCCCGATGATGTTTTGTCCAGGGTGCGGTGTTTGATTACGGATATCGAAATGCCCAGGATGGATGGGCACAGGCTCACAAAGCTCATCAAGGGCGATCCGGTTCTTATGGATATTCCAGTCGTTATCTTCTCTTCGCTGATAGATGAGAACATGCAGAAGAAGGGGCAAGAGGTTGGTGCGGACGCCCAGCTGTCGAAGCCTGAGATTGCGCGGCTGGTTGGCGTCGTCGACACAATGGTGAGCCGCCACTTGAGCCTAGCAGGCTCACACTAAGCGAGCAGTAGAAGAAACCTTAAGGGGGGCGCAATGTGGTTATCATCTGCGCCCTCAGTGCACTTGGCAGTATTGACAGCTATTTTTCATTAGGGGAGGGATTTTGTCATGAGTACTGAGATAACAGCAGCAACTGAAGATGAGATTAGGCAACAGCTAATGGAAGATTTGCGCAGGGAGCTGGAGGTGGAGCTGCGCAAGGAGATTTTGGGTGAAATCGAAGAGGAGGAGCGCGACGAGCGGGAGTATCCTTGGATTGTATTTTCGCTAGACAGCACGGAGTATGGGATAAATAGCAAGTTCGTGTTGTCTATTGAGATTATTGGGGAGATTACGCCGGTCGTGGATGCGCCGGGGCATTGCCCGGGAATCACTCAGTCGCGCGGTGATATGATTGATTTGCTCGATTTGCGCGCTTTGTTTGGGCTGGGCGACTATATTTCTGCCAAGAGGAGCAGCGAGCATGACCGCATTATGATGATGGTCATCGAGACGGAGGGAAAGAAGCGCGGAGTGATTGTGGATGAGATTGTCTCGGTGGAGTATATCACCAATTTCATCGATGGCGTCGTCGGGGAGCATGCTTCTGCCGGCTCCATAACTTCGCAATATATCCGCCAGGTCGCCACCCGCGAGAAGCTCGATAGCCCGGTTCTTATCCTGAACCCCGAGAGCCTGAATTCCTTGTGAATTCTTTTTTGCATACAAAAAATGGGCGGCTCTCTTATGGCCGCCCATTTTTCACTTATAGATGTACCTTAGATGTACCACTGTACCACAACTAGTCTTTGAAATTCTCTTCTATTCTTTTGAATATTTTTTCTGCTTTTGGCAGCAAATCCACTATTTCCGGATCGAACTGGAGGCCCCTGCCTTCTTTTATTATTCCTATCGAGGTGCTGTGGGAGTAGGCCTCTTTGTAGCACCTTGGGTTTACCAGTGCGTCGTACACATCCACAACGGAGATTATCCTTGCGGACAGGGGGATTTCCTCGCCTTTTAGCCCATCGGGGTAGCCGTTGCCGTCCCAGCGCTCGTGGTGGGAGAGGCATATTTCTTTTGCGTATTTGAGGTATAGGTCGTTGTCGGGCAGAGCTGACGATATGCTGTCGATTATTTGGCTGCCGATGGTGGTGTGCGTTTTTATTACGTCAAACTCTTCCGGCGTCAGTTTCCCGGGCTTTAGCAGAATATCGTCGGCTATGGCTATTTTGCCGATGTCGTGCAGCGCCGAGGCTTTTATCAGCGATATGATGTTTTTGGTCAGCAGTATGGGTCTGAACTTTTCCGTGTCCAGCATTATAACTATTAAGGCCTCAGACAGCAGAGTCGTCCTGCGGATGTGGGCGCCGGACTCCAGGTTGCGGTATTCGATTATTGTCGCCAGCACTTCGAGCGTTTGCTCGTAGGTTTTGCTGACTTCCGCTGCTTTTTTTTCAACCAGCTGCTCAAGCCTGTGGCGGTAGCGGGCTAGATTTACGTGGTTGTTCACCCTCGCTTTGACTATGTCATGGTTGAAGGGCTTGGTTACGTAGTCGGCGGCACCCAAGCTTAGGCCGTGTGATTCGGTTTTGTCCGAGTCCGAGGCTGTTATGAACAGTACTGGGATGTGTTTGGTGCTACTGTGTTTTTTCATTTTTTTGAGCACTTGAAAGCCGTCGATGTCGGGCATCATGATATCGAGGAGGACGACAGTCGGCGATAGCCCTTCCTCAAATAAGAGAGAAAGCGCCTCGTTTCCGCTGCCAGCCTCTACAATGTCGTAGTCGTCTTTGAGCATTTCTGCTAATATCATCCGGTTTATGTCGATGTCGTCCACTATCAGAATGACATCGCGAGGTTCGTGTCTCATTTGCCGCTTCTCCGCTCATAGCCATGTGCTATGAAGTCAGATATGATTTGCACTGTCATACCATACGTTTTCTTGAATTCTTCAAATGCGCTAGCACGTTTAAGCTCGTCGCCTATGGCAAGCTCCAAATCTGCCGACTTGGCTCTAAGCTTAACCAGAGACAAGTTCGCCGCAACGCCCTTGATCGTGTGTGCCATGCGTGAAGCCTCGGTAAATTCGTTCTTTTTAAGGGCTTTTTCTAGCTCGTCAAGTTGACAATCTTCGACAAACCGCCCGAGCAGTTTAATGTAAAGCCCCATATTGCCGCCAATGCGCTTTAGCGCATCGTCGACGTCCATATAGTCGGGGTTTGCTATAATGCTCAAATAATCACTCCTGTGCCCATATGTATTCCTGCACAAATTGTATCACTTTTTTTAGACAATAGCAATACAAATTAAACCACAACTTGCGCCAAAACATCGCTCATGTCGTACATGCCCGGCTTGCCTATCCCTGTCATGAATTTCGCTGCTTTCACTGCCCCTATTGCGAAAACCTCGCGCGAAAAGGCCGTGTGCTTGAGTTCTATCAGCTCATGCTGGCCTGCGAATATGACATCGTGCTCGCCTACGATGGTGCCGCCTCTTACTGCGGAAATGCCAATCTCATGTTTCGCCCTAGGCTGGCGACTGCCCCTTCTTTCAAACACATACTCCGGATTATATGGTAGCGCATCTGACGCCGCATCAGCAAGCATCATTGCCGTGCCGCTCGGAGCGTCCAGCTTGCGCCTATGGTGGCGCTCGACAATTTCAACGTCAAATCCCTCAGCCAAAACAGAGCAAGCCCGGCGTACGAGGTCAGACAGCAGGTTTATACCAATAGACATATTCCCAGAGCGAAACAGCGGGATTCGCTTCGCTGCCTTTTCTATCGCAGCCAGCTGCTCCGGCGAATATCCAGTGGCGCACAAAATAAGCGGCAGGCGCTTATCGAGCGAGAAGGCAATCAAGCATTCAAGTGCCGCAGGGCTTGAAAAATCCAAAACGACATCAGCCTCGCCGCCAAATTCGCTCACATTTTTGTATACAGGGAAACCACACAGCTCTGTTGTGTCCAAATCCACCCCGGCGACAATGGAAACATCCGGCTCGTCAGCCACGATTGCGGAAACAGCCTTGCCAGTAAAGCCATTGCAGCCCACCAGAATTATCTTAAGCATAAATACCCCCCTTTAGCATTAAATCAGGCCAACTTCGGCCATCGCCCCCTTGAGCTGCTCGAGGCTTTCTGGAGCCAGTTCGCAAAGCGGCATGCGAGGCTCGCCGACATCCAGGCCCATCAGGTTAAGCGCGGCCTTTACAGGCATGGGGTTGACCTCGATGAACAGTTTGCCGACAAGGTCGAGGTACTTTAGCTGAATCTCCGCAGCCCTCTTAAAATCGCCGGCAAGGCAAAGGGCGGTCATCTCGACAACCACAGCGGGAGCCACATTGCCCAGCACGGTAATGACGCCCTTGCCCCCAATCGACATCATGGGGACAACATCCTCGTCGTTGCCGCTCCAAACATTAAACTCGTCCCCACAAGAAGCGAGAGTGGAAGCAATCAGCTTAAAGCTGCCAGAAGCCTCTTTGACGCCGTTTATGTTCGGATGCTTAGAGAGCTCAACATAAGTCTCCTTGGTAAAAGACATGCCCGTCCTGGCGGGGACGTTGTAAAGGATTATAGGAATCCGGACCCTGTCCGCAACAAAACTAAAGTGCCTCACAAGGCCGAGCTGAGTAGTCTTGTTATAGTATGGGGTGACCATAAGAAGTGCATCGGCACCGGATTTCTCGGCTGCCTGTGACAGAAATAGCGCATCCTGCGTGTCATTGCTGCCTGTGCCCGCAATGACCTTGACGCGGCTGTTGACATGCTTAACGCAAAAATCAACAGTTGCGATATGCTCCTCCAAAGACTGAGTAGAGCTCTCGCCGGTAGTGCCGCATACGGTAATCGCCGCAACCCCGCCTGCAATTTGCAAATCAATAAGCTCCCCAAACTTCTTAAAATCAACCTTTCCATCCTTAAATGGGGTGATTATTGCCGTCGAAGAACCCAAAAATACCGGTGTTTTCATTATACTGATACCCTCCTCAATTCTACCGTTTTTGTATATATCCATCGGCACAGAGCAGCTCTGCCAGAAGAACCGCGCCACCTGCTGCGCCCCGCAGGGTGTTGTGGCTTAGGCCAATAAACCTATAGTCGTATTGGGTGTCAGGGCGCAGACGCCCGAGGGAGACGGCCATGCCGCCCTCCAACATACGGTCGAGCCCCGTCTGAGGCCGGGTTTCGTCTTCAAAATAGTGGAGGAACTGCTTTGGGGCAGACGGCAAATCAAGCTCCTGTGGGCGCCCTTTAAAGCTGTTCCACAAATGCTTAATCTCATCGATGGGGGGCTTTTTCCGAAAAGCCATAAAAACTGCGGCCATGTGGCCATCAGTGACCGGGATGCGCACGCACTGCGACGTAACCTGCGGAGAGACGGCAGGGGCAATCTCGTCGCCTATGATTTCGCCCCAAATCTTTAGAGGCTCCTGCTCGGATTTCTCCTCCTCGCCGCCGATATGCGGGATTACGTTATCCACCATCTCCGGCCAAGACTCAAAGGTTTTCCCAGCGCCGGAAATCGCCTGGTAGGTGCAAACAAGGACGCGAGCCAGCCCAAACCTATCCTTTAGCGGGTGGAGGGCAGGGACATAGCTCTGAATGGAGCAGTTGGACTTGACAGCTATGAAGCCGCACTTTGTCCTCAATCGCTTGCGCTGGCTTTCGATTACATGGGCATGCTCAGGGTTTACCTCCGGAATGACCATAGGCACATCAGGAGTCCAGCGATGCGCGCTGTTGTTGGAGATAACCGGGCACTCGGCCTTGGCATACGCTGCCTCCAAAGCCTTGATTTCCTCTTTCTTCATGTCCACAGCGGAAAAGACAAAGTCAACTGAGCTGGCGATTGCGGAAACATCCGACTCGGCTGACAGAAGCGTCAGCTTTTTTAAAGATTCGGGAACCGGTTCGCGCAATTGCCACCGCCCTGAAATGGCTTCTTCATATTTTTTGCCCGCAGAGCGGCTGCTCGCAGCCACTGCGGCAAGTTCAAACCATGGGTGATTTTCCATCAGCGAAACAAAACGCTGCCCAACCATTCCGGTAGCGCCAATTAAGCCGACTTTATATTTCTTCATGGGCTCACCCCTCGTACTTTAAGGTTACAGGTCACTTAGGCTGCGGATAGTTCGCAGGGGGTGTGACTGGCACAGTCAGTTACACACAGGCAGCTGATGCCGGTCGGTTTGCTGTGTTTTTTCGCGTAAGTAGGGCGACGAGACCCGTACTAGCGAAAAAACACAGTAAATTGACCGGTAGCAGCGGACAGTTTGTGAAGGTATAACTAGTAACATAACTTTGCAGCAAATTGCAACAAAAATTAAAAAAATTACCAGTAGGGCTAGTCAACCGGCTAATTTTATATTATAATACTACGGATTTCACGCTATGGAATTCACGATATCATACGCAAGCGTGAATGTCAATAAAAAGGAGACGATACATGAGATTAGCTAAAAACTGGGTTAAACTTTTTGCAGCTTTAATTGCAGTATGCTTACTATTGCCGCCCGCTGAGGCCGCATTGAGCGCGCCAGCGGGAAACGCACCCTTCAGGCCACAATTTACAACACTCAGAATAGGCCTGTTCTTTGGCCCCACAGCGATTCCGTCGGCAAACCTACAGAACGCAGAAGGCTTTGGAAGAGGCTTTGACTTTGGCTTTTTCGACAGCAGCAGGGAGTTCGTGCCGATTGGCGCATGGACCAACGAGCACCGCATAACGATGACGATTGACCGCAACATGGTCTGGAACCCTGCTGGCAACGAAGGGCGGGGAGAATTCAGAGAAGGCACCACGGGGAGCGTTGTCCTGGGCGCATTCCATGTCATGCTCAACCCGGGCTTTGCAACATTCGACGAAGCAAGCTTTGTCGCCGCACAGTACCATGAAGGATTTGTCAGGTATATGCCAGGCCGACAGGGAGGCCCATTTTTTGTGTTGGTAGGGAACTACATCTCAAGGGAAGCGGCGGAGGCGGCAAGAGCAAGCCTAGGCGTGCCAAACAGCGAAGTCTGCTCTGGCACACAGAACACCATAACAGTTGTAAGAACCGGGACAAACACTATCCTTTTCGAATTTGATGCGGGCACGACACCGCTGGGTGTCAGGCCAAGACCCATCGGATTTGAAAACCCTGAAACATGGTTTCGGGGGTTTAGGTACCACGGCAGCTTTTCATATGCAAGGAGGGATGGCGGGTTCCTAACCGTAATCAACATGGTGGATATTGAAGATTACGTCAAGGGCATCCTGCCATACGAGATGAGCAACACATGGCCGCTGCAAGCGCTCAAGGCACAGGCTCTCACAGCCCGGACTTTTGCCATTCGTTCGCTGGGCAGGCACGCCTCAGACGGCTTTGACCTCTGCGTTGAGGAGCACTGCCAAGTCTACCGGGGCAGGGGGCTGGCTAATGAGAGGACCGACCAAGCAGTGATAGAGACGAGGGGCATGTTCGTAACTTTTGGAGGACAGCCCGCAGAGACAGTCTATGCCTCGTCTAATGGCGGCGCTTCAGAAAACGTCGAAAACGTGTGGATTGAGGCCCGCCCATATCTGCGCGGGGTGATAGACCCATTTGAGGCCGATGTCGTTCGGAGGATATCTGGATATCACTGGACTGTCAGGCATTCGCCTGCACAACTCACAGAAAGGCTGCGTACCAGGATACAGGGCTTCAATCTGTCAACAATTTCCGCAGTCAGGGTCACCGAGCGCTCGCCAACAGGCAATGCAATCGGGGTGACTGTGACTGATGTAAATGGGCGCACGCATACGCTCCGGGGCAGGCTTCAAATACTCGCAGGCTTTGGCACCCCCACTATGCGCTTTGATACGGGGGTCACGGTGTGGTCGCCCGGGAACATATTCGCTAACCACCCTGCACAGGCAACCCCCCAAGGCACCCAAATATTCGGCATTGATGGATATGGCAATACCACAGCTGCGCCGCCAGCGAACATACGCGCGATTACCGGTTATGGGCACATGTCGACCGTGGCGGGTGAGGCTTCCGCCGGAATCGGTGGGTGCACGGGCCTGGTCAACGGAATGTTTACCTTTAACGGAACCGGCAATGGGCATCAGGTGGGCATGAGCCAGTGGGGCGCTTTTTCAATGGCGTACTACCACAATATGTCATTCAGGGACATAATTCACTTCTATTTTACCGGAGTTGAAATTACAGAAACGTATGGAGGCCACATATTTGGATAAGAGCGATTTTTACTTTGACCTGCCGCAGGAGCTGATTGCCCAGACTCCAATCGAGCATAGGGAGCAGTCGAGGCTGCTGTGCATGGATAGGCGCACCGGGCAGCTTGCGCATCATCATTTTTACGAGCTGGCAAGCCTATTGCAAAAGGGAGACTGCCTTGTGCTAAACGATTCAAGGGTAATCCCGGCAAGGCTTCTTGGCACAAAAGAAACAGGCGGCGCAGTAGAAATAGTACTACTACGAGAGATGGCAAAACCCAGCGAAGCGGGTTCGGTTCGGAAAGGAGTAACGACGGAGTGGAGCGGATGCCCGCCGACAGGCGGGCGTAGCGGAGCGCAGTCGATTACGACGTGGGAGTGCCTCGTGCGCCCCGGCAGGAAAATCAAGGCGGGCGCAAAGCTGATTTTTGGGGACGGAGAACTTACCGCCGAAGTCACAAACGAGACAGACGGCGGCAACAGGCTTATTCGGTTTTATTTCGACGGGATATTTCTTGAAGTGCTCGAAAGGCTGGGAAGGATGCCACTCCCGCCATATATCCATGAAGAGCTTGAGGATAGCGAAAGGTATCAGACCGTGTACTCGAAGGTGAGCGGCTCAGCTGCCGCACCAACGGCGGGCCTGCATTTTACAAATGAACTGCTTGGCGAAATAAGCGCACAGGGGGTGGAAATCCGCTACATCACGCTACATGTCGGCTTGGGGACTTTCCGGCCTGTCAAGGTGGACGACGTCAAAGACCACAAAATGCACGCCGAATACTTCATAATCCCCGAGGACACAGCCGAGGCGGTAAACC
>WQSH01000064.1 GCA_009787995.1 Oscillospiraceae bacterium | reverse complement strand
CCGGCATTGAGAAGCCTGCACACTCCTCTACGCTCGGTCAGTTCCGTGACAGTAGCCGGAATTCCCTCTCTACGATGAGCGCACAGGCTTCTCAATGCCTGTCCTAGGTTTTCTTGGCTGGCACTGAACAATTACCAGCTATCCTGTGTGTACCCAATAAAATTTTAAAATTTTTGTTGACCAGGTTTGCGCTTTGTGTTATAGTGGACTTTAAGGTAGACAAAGGTGTTTATCAGCGGTTGTTTTACGCAGCCTGTTGGAAATGCCTTTTTTTGTTTAGGGTGACGGCTAAAGGAGAGCGAAGATTATGAAAATCAGGACAAGCACCTCGGTAACAGTGGCAGAGTCCATTGCCGACGATTTTGTGGGGGAAGATTATATAGTGACGAAATCCGTGCAGGGGCAGATTTCGGACAGCATCACCTTGCTGATGGGCCAGCCTGCGACAGCCCCATGCCTTATTCCGGTTTTGCACGCCTCCACGCCAAGCTGTACAAGCGACCCATTCATGGTAGACGGCGAGTGCTACATGGTGACGGCCATGTCCTTTGGCAGCGCACATGGGGCAGTCTTTGTGGACGATGTGGACGATGTGGACGTTGAGACTGTAGGCGCTGCGCTTGGCTCTCACCCGCTCTTCCCCAATGGCGCAAGCATTGTGTTTATAGAAGCTCTCGACAGAGAGCGTTTCAAAGCCAGGCTCTGGCAACGAGGTGTTGGTGAAATGGACTACACCCCTGAAGCCGCCAGCGTGGCGGGAGCTGCTGCGGTAATGCTCCAAAAAACACTCGATATCACTGCAAATGTCTCAATGGGCGGAGAAGACTTTTGCGTGACTTGGGACAGGTGCGGAGATGGCGTTAGCCTGATGGGTCCATCCGTTATGCTGTAGAGGGATTCCTTGATAGTCAAATCCAAAAGGCGGGGCGATGGTCATTACCAAGCCCTGCCTCTCCTATATTTCTGATTAAAAAAGTTGCGCCAATTTAGAGCTAAAACGAAGACTCCGCTTCAAGTGCGTGCTCAAAGTTGACAATAGGCTCCAGGGCTTCGCCGCTGGTAACATTGCAGGTTCCGCTGAGTTTTGCGCCCTCGTCCATTATTAGCTTCCCTGCGTCAACCCTGCCCGTCAGGATTGCCGTTGAAGTCATGTGAAGCGTGCCTTTCACACATAGGTTGCCTTGATATTTTCCCGCAAACAGCGCACTGTCCACAGTAATCTCTCCATTTATGCTACCCCTCTCACCGAGGATGATGTGCCCGTCAATGTCAATGGTTCCAGAAAATTTACCATCAACGCGAATCACGCCAGCCCCTTTGAGCATGGCTTTTTCAAAGATTATTCCCTCTCCGATGATGGTATCGGTATTTTTACTGTTTACCGTTGCGTTTTGCTTTTTTTGAATCATAATGCACCCCTTTCAATTAATCAAGGTATTGCCTCGGGTTCACCGGAATACCATTGTGTCTTACTTCGTAATGTACGTGCGGGCCGGTGCTGCGGCCTGTATTGCCCGATAACGCTATAAGCTCCCCGCGCTCTACTTCTTGCCCCAACGTCACCAGCACCTCGGAATTATGAGCAAAAAACGTCGAGTACCCAAAATCATGCACTATAACGACAAGGTAGCCATACCCCATGTTGTGCCAGCCTGCAAACTCCACAACCCCATAGGCGGTCGAAAAAACCTCCGTGCCTATTGGAACGTTTATGTCAATACCTGTGTGCATCTCCATGCCGCTGCCAGTAAATGGATTTGGGCGATATCCAAATTCGGAGCCTATACGTCGCTCGGTTGCCACCGGCCAGCCGATTGGGCGGGCTCTAAAATAATCCTCTAAATCCTCAGCGAGCTCAATCAGCACATTCATATCATCAAGCGAACCCGCCAAAATCGAATCCAGCTCAGCGATAATATCTTCAGGCCCTTCGGTATATGGACCCCCTCGCGCGCGATCTACACCGCCGCTCAGGGTGATTTCGTCAAATAGAAATGGAATGGCTTCCAGCGCCGCAATGTCCAAGAGAACGCTTACTATCCCATGCTTCATATCATCGATAGCGTTGAGCCTGTCCATGATTTCATGAAGCTGCTCTTCAGTCAGCTCGTTTTGTGCTGCCCTCAGGTATTCTTCAATATCCACATAGCCTTCATAAAATCCGCCGTATGCCTCCACAGAAGCATCCTCTGCCAGCAAGGTTTCTCTCAGCCTGTCCTTTTCGTCAGCTGTCTCCATAAGCTGCGAAGCTGAATAATCGAGCAAATTCTCCAGCGAAAAAACTCTGGCCTGGAACAGCACTGCAACGACCACTATCGTCAGCACCGGCACCACAAGAAGGCCAAAAACCCAGTACGGTATGTGAAGGCTCCTCACTCTTGCGGAGGAATCCGGAATAAGCATTACTGTAAATTTTTTGCTCTGTTTATGCAAACCGTTGATATACTTCATTTTATATATTCTCCTTGGGTATCGAGGGTGGCGCGGAGCGCAGCGTCATACACCGCTTTGTATGCGATGCCGTGCCGCTTGGCAGCGTTTCGTACATCGTCATATTCTGGTTTTTTCTTTGCGATGCCAAATCCATGTGCGACTTTTATGCGGATATCTCCGTATTCGGTAGATACCGTAGCGGTTGTACGGGGCATAACGTCGCGGCGGCATTTTGTAACCCTGACGCCCAGCGTCGTCGTATGCTCCAACATCAGCCTTACAAGCCCATCCCGGAGCTCCTCCCGGCAGAGGCAGGACAACATCACTGCCTGGCGGTTCTTCTTCATCATTATCGGCGTCGTATAAACATCGAGAGCGCCATTTTCAAACAGTATTTCGAAGGCTGCCCCGATTGCCTCAGGCGACATGTCGTCCAAGTTGCAGGATACCTCAAAAACTACCTCCCGCTCCCCCCCTTCCTGCACGTCACCCTCGTACAGGAATGCCCGGATGCAGTTCACCGATTCAAAGTCTTTTGAGCCCATGCCGTAACCGATTTTCTTTATCATCATCGGAGGCATAGCGCCAAATCGCGTTACAAACCGCTTGAGCAACGCCGCTCCGGTTGGGGTGCACAGCTCCCCCTCTATATTTCCGGCGTATATTGGAATGTCCTTTAGAATTTCTGCGGCAGCGGGCGCTGGCACAGGCAAAATGCCGTGTGCGCACCTAACCGACCCATATCCCACGTGCACCGGTGAGGCAACAATCTCCTCCACTCCGAGCATTTCTATCAAAATGCTGCAACCCACGATGTCTACAATAGCATCAAGCGAACCTACTTCGTGCAGGTGTATCTTGTCCAGCGACTCTCCATGTACGCTCGCCTCTGCATGACCCAAAATTTCGTATACGCCAAGGGCATTTTCCAGCACGTTATCGGGAAGCTCCAGCGCTCGGATTTGGTCGAGTATATCGTTATATCCATACATGCGCCCATGAGGATGGTGGTGGCTGTGTTCATGGCTGTGTTCGTGAGTGTGATGGTCATGATCGTTGTCGTGGCCGTGGTCGTGGTCGTGATGTGAGTGGGCATGCTTTTTTTGTTTATTTTTGCCGTTATCCTTAGTCTCATTATGGTGGTTACCCTGCGGTACGTCTTCGCTCTTTTCTTCTTCTCCACCTATTTTGACAGCAATTCTAGTCCCTGCGATCCCCCCTTTTGTCAAAGCTACGTATTCAATAGATACGTTTGGTATATTCAGGCGCTCCATCTTTTCGCGAAACACCTGCTTATCCGGCAGCAATTCGTACAGAGCAGACATAATCATATCGCCCGCAGCGCCCATAGAGCATTCTAAATAAAGTTTCATAACAATCTTACCTACCAATCAAGTCGAGTGAAATCGCATTGAACAGGGGTTTAAAGGCGGCAAGTATTTCTGACCTCTTCCCCATCGCCGCATCTGTCTGGCTGTCCGGCAACTGAATTTTTGCACCCGAGGGCGGGACAAAGCGCACGCGCAGGTCGGAAAATCCCATGTCCAACAAAACCCCTTCTGCGCGCTCTATTTTCCCTAAAAGGTTAACCGTAAGCTGCGTTCCTTGCGGGATGCGCGTTGCAAGGCATGAATAGGATGGCTTGTCATGCGTATTTAGCCCCGCTTCCTTTGACAATCTTCTGATATCTTCCTTAGCAAGCCCACATTCGCGCAGGGGCGACAGCACACCGTACTCTTGCAGGGCTTTCATTCCCGGCCTGTCTGCTTCGTCGTCATCGGCGTTCGTCCCATCGCACAGCACCTCAAACCCATCTGACTTGGCAAGCTCCCACAGTCTGTTTATGATATGTACCTTGCAGTTATAGCAACGGCCCGCCGCATTATTTGCGACGTTTAAATCTTCTAGTGCGTTTAGTGCGTCAACAGTCAGAGAAACCCCACATTTAGCCGCAAAGCTGATGGCGTCGTCAAGCTCTTTTTTTGGCTGGAATTGCGTTTTTATGTAATATGCCCGGACATTGCATTTGGCTGCTTTAGCCGCATACAGCAAGTACGATGAGTCAACGCCGCCTGAATAGGCAATGGCTATCTTTGAATTTTTTTTGAAAAACTGCGAAAGCTGATTATGTCGCATTAATCCTTCCCGGCCATGCCGCATTCTGCGGCACGAGCGGCCCCCACTTAGTCGGAGCCTTATTCCTTTCGCAAAAATGAATTTTTAAAACGCTACCCTCTCAGACAAATATGCTTCCAGCCCTTCAATCGCCACGCGTTCTTGCTCCATCGTGTCTCTGTGGCGCACTGTAACGCATTTGTCATTTTCGGAATCAAAATCATATGTGATGCAAAACGGAGTTCCTACCTCATCTTGACGCCTATACCTTTTGCCAATTGAGCCGCTGTCGTCGAAATCTGCCATAAATTTCTTGCTGAGCTTTTGAAAAACCTCCTCCGCTGCGGGGGAAAGCTTTTTTGACAAAGGCAAGACTGCGCATTTGTATGGCGCAAGCGCAGGATGCAGGTGCAGGACTGTGCGGATGTCGTTTTTTTCTGCATCCACCACCTCTTCATCATATGCGTCGATGAGGAAAGCGAGCAGCATTCGGTCGACACCCAGCGAAGGCTCTATGACATATGGTATGTATTTCTCGCCAGATTCCTGCTCGAAATATTCCATATTTTCCCCGGAATGCGCCTGATGCGCCTTGAGGTCGAAATCTGTGCGGTCGGCGACGCCCCAGAGTTCACCCCACCCGAATGGGAAAAGGAACTCAAAGTCAGTCGTTGCGTTTGAATAGTGGGAGAGCTCTTCTTCTTCGTGGTCGCGCAGCTTCAAGCTCTCTTCACGCAACCCCAGCGAAAGAAGCCAGTCTTTGCAGAAAGTCCTCCAATAATCGAACCATTCGAGATCCGTGCCGGGCTTGCAGAAAAACTCCAGTTCGAGCTGCTCGAACTCTCTTGTGCGAAATATGAAGTTGCCAGGGGTTATCTCGTTTCGGAATGATTTGCCTATCTGGCATATTCCGAATGGAATTTTGCGCCTTGTCGTACGCTGGATGTTTTTAAATTGCACGAATATGCCCTGAGCCGTCTCCGGCCGCAGGTATATCTGCGCAGCTGTGTCTTCGTTGACGCCTTGGAATGTCTTGAACATCAGGTTGAATTTTCTTATGTCCGTAAAATCCGATTTCTCGCAGTGCGGGCAAGTTACGCCTTTTTCCCTAATATATCCGATTAGCTTTTCATCGCCCATCGACTCTACCACAATGTCTGTGACACCATTTTTCTCATTCCACTCTTCAACCAGTTTATCGGCGCGGTGGCGCATTTTGCATCCCCTGCAGTCAATTAGCGGGTCGTTGAATGTCGCAACATGTCCTGATGCTTCCCAGACTTTAGGGTTCATCAGGATTGCTGCGTCCTGGCCGACGTTATGTGGATTTTCCTGGACAAATTTCTGCCACCAGGCGCGCTTGATGTTGTTTTTAAGCTCAACGCCCAACGGACCGTAGTCCCATGAATTTGCCAGCCCACCATATATCTCGCTGCCCGCAAACACAAATCCCCTGCCTTTGCACAGGGCGGTTATTTTATCCATAGTTTTTTTCGTATTACTAAGCATAGTGCCCTCCCATTATGCGAGATATTTTTCCTGCGTGAGTAGAAATATTATAGGAAAAGTGGCGCTATGTCAATAAATTTAAAGAAATAAATTACAAAAATTTACAAAACACAACACTTCCCCAAAATAGTCGATTCTCTCGGCAGCTTGGTCAACCGCAATAGGCACGAGCAAGCTTAGAAGCGCCCCCTATATCTTGTGTTTTGCCACAAAAATGTTACAAAATTATTGCAAGGTGCAAAAGCGGCCTGAGAGTCGTCCCTGACAAAATCCCTTGTATTTTGGTTTTGCCTGGTATACAATGTAAATAAACAATGCTGGGGGGAAAGTTCTCTTGTCAGCTTTTGGAGGCGGCACGAATATTTTAGTAACAAACAACCCCATGGCGTCGGAGCTTTTTGAAAGCACCTTGCAGGTTGAATATTTGAGCGCATCATTGCTTGATGTTCTAGTTCGTGTCCGAAACCTCGTACACAGTGGCCATACTTTGCTGACGCACCCGCTCAGCGGCAGCGTCAAGCCCAACGAAACTCATTACAAATCCGTGCTGCTCTCAAAATCCCGGGGAAAAGCAGATGCGCAATCGGTGCAGATAATCGGTGAATGCATTTTGGCGGCGCAGAGGTTTAATGCCAGGCAACTGCCTGCTCGCTACCTAAGGGACATGCAGATTGTAGACTTATCGATAATAAGCTCTGCACTGGAAACAAAAAAAACGAACTCATAATTTCGAGTTCGCAATTTGATAGTTAGGAGGTCTGCAGCTTGAAGCTGGAAGTCGGATATATCCGCATATGCGATATTTCGTTCGCAGAAGCAACCGAAGTTAAAGAGGGCACTTTGTATGTAAACGCCAAAGAGCTTGAGTCCATGGTGCTGGAGGACGAGCGCATTGCTGCCGTCTGCTTTGACATTGCCAGGCCGGGCGAGAGCGTACGCATAACCCCGGTCAAGGACGTCATTGAGCCGCGCGCAAAGGTTGAAGGCCCCGGCGATATTTTCCCCGGCGTTATCACAAAAATGAGCACGGTCGGCATGGGGAAAACCCACGTCCTCCGGGGGGCCGCAGTCGTTACTGTCGGCAAAATAGTTGGCTTCCAAGAGGGCATTATCGATATGTCCGGGTTGGGGGCTGAGTATACTCCGTTTTCAAAAACAAACAACTTAGTGGTGAATTTCACGCCAAAGGAAGGCCTGTCGCCCCACGAATATGAGGCTGCGGCAAGGCACGCCGGGCTCACCATCGCTTACACGCTGGGCAAGCTGAGCGCTGCGCTCACTCCGGACGAGACCAAAGTCTATGAGTTCCCATCCATGGTGGAGGGCATCAAGAAATATCCTGATTTGCCCCGCGTAGGTTATGTGCAAATGCTGCAAAGCCAAGGGCTATTGCATGACACATATGTCTATGGCGTAGACATGAAAAAGTCCATCACGACGATGCTCTGCCCAACCGAGACAATGGACGGGGCAATTATCAGCGGCAATTGCGTATCCGCATGTGATAAAAATACTACATATCACCACCAAAACAATCCTGTGATTGAGGATCTCTTTGCAGAGCACGGCAAGACACTCAATTTTGCGGCGATGGTAATAACAAACGAAAACGTCTACCTCGCCGATAAGGAGCGCTCCTCCGACTGGACTGCAAAGCTGGTGGACTATCTTGACCTCGATGGCGTGATTATCTCCCAAGAGGGCTTCGGCAACCCCGACACCGACCTAATAATGAACTGCAAAAAAATCGAGGCGACCGGCACTCGCACGGTTATCATCACAAATGAATACGCAGGGCGCGACGGAACCTCGCAATCGCTTGCCGACGCAGACCCGAGCGCAGACGCACTTGTAACTGCGGGCAACTCCAACCAAGTCGTCACCTTGCCAAAACTAGACAGGGTCATCGGCACACTGGAATACACCGAAAAAATCGCAGGGGGCTTTGCGGGCAACATTGTCGCCGACGGCAGCATAACAGTAGAGCTGCAAGCCATAACAGGCGCAACGAATGAGCTTGGCTTCAATCTGATGAGCGCCAGGTAGGAAAGGAATGTCTGCATGAGTAAGTACAAGGTCGTCCATTATATAAATCAGTTTTATGCCGGGATTGGCGGCGAAGAATTTGCCGACCATAAGCCCGAGCTCCGCAATGGGGCCGTTGGTCCCGGCGCTGCTTTTAACGCAGCTTTCTCCGACAAAGCCGAGATAGTCAAGACCATAGTGTGCGGCGATTCTTATTTTAACGAAAACTTGTCTGATGCAAAGAAAGCCCTCATCGAGATGGTCAAAGGCGCAGGTGCGGATATCTTCATCGCAGGGCCTGCTTTTAACGCAGGGCGGTATGGCGTCGCCTGCGGCACGATTTGCGAGGAGGTTTCTCGGGAGCTGGGCATTCCGGTTTTGACGGGAATGTTTGAGGAAAACCCTGGCGCCGAAATGTTTAAGGACAAGCTCCACATTGTCGCAACGTCAAACAGCGCCGCCAGCATGCGGACTGCTGTCCCGAAAATGGCTGCGCTTGCTTTGAAGCTAGCCACAGGGGAGCAGATTGGAGCATCAGTCGAAGAAGGTTACCTGCCGGGCAGGGCTAGGGTCAATTTCTTTGAAAAGGAGCGCGGCTCAAAACGCGCAGTGGACATGCTTCTCAAAAAGATGGCAGGAGAGCCTTTTACCACAGAGTATCCCATGCCCGATTTTGACAGGGTTCCGCCCAATCCCGCCGTCGCAGATATTACGAAGGCAACTGTAGCTCTCGTGACTTCGGGAGGCATAGTGCCCAAGGGCAACCCCGATCGCATCGAATCCTCAAGCGCCTCAAAGTACGGCGAGTACGACATAACAGGCGTAGACGACCTGACCTTTGAAACATACGAAACTGCGCACGGCGGTTACGACCCGGTCTACGCAAACCAAGATGCCGATCGCGTGCTGCCTGTTGACGTCTTGAGGGAGTTTGAAAAAGAGGGCAAAATAGGAAAACTCCATAATAAATTCTATACCACCACAGGGAATGGCACGTCGACCAAAAGCTCAAAGCAATATGCACAGGAGTTTTCCCAAAAGCTAAAGGACGACAATGTCCAAGTTGTCATCCTTACATCGACGTGAGGGACGTGCACTCGTTGCGGCGCAACGATGGTAAAAGAGATTGAGCGCGCGGGCATCCCCGTCGTCCATATTTGCACAGTAACCCCTATCTCGATGACAGTCGGCGCAAACAGGATAGTGCCGGCCGTTGCGATTCCCCACCCCCTTGGCAATCCGGCGCTAAGCATGGAAGAAGAAAAGCAGCTCAGGCGCAAAATTCTGGCCACAGCACTCGAAGCGGCCTGTGCCGAGGTTCAGGGGCAGACCATATTTGAGTGAAGGCATGGGGCAGCTCACCTGTCTCCGGGAGGATTTGCAGAAGGCAACCTCCAAAAAATCCCCACCAATCTGTCAGACGCTAAGTTTTTGGAGGTTAGCCATATCATATGTCAAAGATTTACGATGTTATAATTATCGGTGCCGGCCCTGCCGGGCTTTCCGCCGCACTTTATGCCGGCCGCTCGAGGCTCAGCACGCTTGTTGTCGAAAAGGAGATTGACGGCGGCCAGATTGTCATAACCAGCGAGATTGAGAACTACCCCGGCGGCCTTGAGCATGAGACGGGCTCCAGCCTTGTTGAGCGCATGGTCAAGCAGGCGGAGCGTTTTGGCACAGAAAAGGTGTACGACAGCATTACCGAGGTCTCGCTCAATGGTGATGTCAAGGTGCTGAAGGGGCTAAAAGCCGAATACCGCGGGCGGGCGGTCATTGTTGCAACGGGTGCGCAACCCCGGCCTATCGGCTGCCCGGGCGAACGGGAGTTTATTGGAAAGGGCGTGTCATACTGCGCAACTTGCGACGCCGCTTTTTTCGAGGATTTTGAGGCCTACGTAGTCGGCGGAGGGGACGCTGCCGTTGAGGAAGCTATTTACATATCCGGCTTTGCCCGCAAGGTCACTATCATCCACAGGCGAGACGAGCTGCGTGCCGTGAAGTCCATTCAGGAGAAGGTTTTTGCCAACCCTAAGATTGACTACATGTGGAACAGCGTTGTAACAGAGCTTGGGGGCGATGGGATTTTGTCTTCAATGGTCGTGCAGGATACAAAAACCGGAGAAACTCGCGTTATCGAGGCCGACAAAGAAGATGGGACATTTGGTCTTTTCGTCTTTATCGGCTTTGACCCGCATTCCGAGATTTTTGTTGGCAAGCTCGACATGGATGGGCGCTATGTGATAACTGATGAGAATATGAAAACCAATATCCCGGGGGTGTTCGCCGCCGGAGACGTAAGGTCGAAATCGCTGAGGCAGGTAGTGACCGCCGCCGCCGATGGGGCAATAGCGGCGACGCAGGTGGAGCATTATCTGCGGAGTATGTAAAGGAGAGAGACGATATGTTAGAATTAAACAAAGAGACTTTTGAAGAGGAGGTGCTTAAAGCTGCGGGCAAGGTGTTTGTCGATTTCTATGGTGACGGGTGCGTCCCATGTCAGGCGCTAATGCCTTTTGTGCATGGCTGTGCGGACAAATATGGCGACAAGCTCAAGTTCACGGCGATAAATACTTCCAAGGCGCGCCGCCTTGCAATTAGCCAGCAAGTCCTCGGCCTTCCGGTTATGGCCATTTATGAAAATGGTGCAAAACTCGAGGAGCTGGTCAAGGACGACGCCACCGAGCAAAACATAGAGGCAATGATAGGCAGGCACATCTAACGCAGTGTAAGCGAACTAATGTAGGCATATTCACTAATCAGAAAGGAGAACTCGTATTGGGAAAGTTTGATGGAAAGAAAGTCGTCATAATCGGCGACAGAGATGGCATCCCCGGCCCTGCGATTGAGGAATGCATCAAAACCACAGGGGCTGATGTTGTTTTCTCTTCGACAGAGTGTTTCGTCTGAACAGCGGCGGGTGCGATGGATCTGGAGAATCAGAAGAGGGTTAAGGAATTCTCGGAGCAGTATGGCCCTGAGAACGTGATTGTCATAATCGGCGCGGCCGAGGGCGAGGCCGCCGGCCTTGCCGCAGAGACTGTCACAGCCGGAGACCCCACATTCGCCGGGCCTCTCACCGGAGTCTCGTTGGGACTCGCAGTATACCACGTCTGTGAAGACGCAGTAAAAAACGAAGTGGACGCAGGCGTTTACGACGAGCAGGTCAGCATGATGGAAATGGTGCTTGACCTCGACGATATCGTGAAGGAAATGGATGCTATCCGCAGCCAGTTTTGCAAGTACTAGTCTGCGCCTAAACTCAATAAAAATCCGAGCCCCTGCCAAAAGGCACTGGGTTCGGATTTTTTGTGAACTACACTGAGTTGAGTAGTAACAGAAAAATAATGACTAAAAATAGCAAATTTCTGTTGACACACTCGGGGCAGAATGGTTTACTATTAAAAGTTAGGTGACTACCTAGCTTAGCTCTAGATAATGCGATTATTAGAAAACAAAGGAGGGCGGTGCAAATTCAATATGATAAAATGTGCCCTTGGGGCAATATTCTAATAAGGGGGCGAACACAACTAGAAAGGAAGATAATAATATGAAGAAAACAACAAAAGTGCGCTTAATTGCGCTAACGATGGCGGTTCTGCTGGCAGTGGCGCTTGCGCCGTTGCATACGTTTGCGGTGCAGCCTGGAGGGCTATTCGTAGAGCCGGCCTCTTCATTTGCAAATCGCAACTGGTGGACTCCGCAGCATATTCAGTTTAGTGCGACCGTGTACCCATTTGGTTCTCCTCAAGGTGTAACGTGGAGCGTCGCCGGCAGCACTCTGCCCTTGAGTACGACACATATGACTACGACAGGACTCTTGGTCATTGCGGCACACGAGTCTGCGACCCAGCTCACCGTCACCGCTACAGCCACAAATGGGATATACCGCCAAGTTGCGGTCACCTTGCAAGGCGGCGGTTCGCCCAGCTTGTGGTGCAATATGTGCCAAAGTTTGGTTAACCCTATGCCCGGCAATCCAGGACTTGGCACTTGTGGGCACCCACTTCTAGGCAGTGGTTTTTCCAACTGGTGTGCTACGTGCCAGAACTGGGTCAACCCTATGCCTGGTTTCCCGGGCTTTGGCACCTGCGGGCACCCACTTCAAGGTAGCGGCGGCGGTTTCTCCAATTGGTGCGCTACTTGCCAAAACTGGGTTAACCCTATGCCTGGTGTTCCGGGCTTTGGCACCTGCGGGCACCCGCTTCAAGGTGGCGGCGGCGGTTTCTCCAATTGGTGCGCTACTTGCCAAAACTGGGTTAACCCTATGCCTGGTGTTCCGGGCTTTGGCACCTGCGGGCATCCGCTTCAAGGTAGCGGCGGCGGTTTCTCCAATTGGTGCGCTACTTGCCAAAACTGGGTTAACCCTATGCCTGGTGTTCCGGGCTTTGGCACCTGCGGGCACCC
>WQSH01000063.1 GCA_009787995.1 Oscillospiraceae bacterium | reverse complement strand
TGACGGGCGCACCAATGTCTGCGGCCTGTTTGCTTGCGGCGAAGCGGCAAGCACTGGCGTCCACGGCGCAAACCGGCTTGCGTCAAACTCGATGCTGGAGTGCCTTGTATTTGGTCGCCGTGCCGCACAATTTATAAACGCAGCGCAAAACGAGACCTCCCCCCGCACCGAAACTGACCTAAAGGCAATTCCCTCCCGCCCACATGCGCAGCTTGACTATGCAGAGCTTAGAAAAAACGTGAGGCAGCTCATGAGCGCCCATTGCGGCGCACTTAGGCAAAAAGAAGGCCTTGAGCTGGCGCTGGGCGAGGTTGGCGAAATACTGTCGCAGCTGAAATCCGTTTATGACGATAGCAACATTTACCTCGAAACACTGAACATAGCCACGGTCGCAAGCGCAATAATTGAAGCGGCGCTGAGCCGGCCCGGGAGCATCGGGTCACATTATATGGAGGATTGACTAAATTGACTAATAAGGGCTACAATAATTTAGGGCTTGACGAGTTTTTGCTCTCTGCGTTGCGCGAAGATATTGGCACAGGCGACGTCACGACTAATTGCTGCGTCCCTGAGGACGCAATTTCAAAAGGCGCTTTCACGGCGAAAGAACCGGGGGTTATATGCGGCATCGGAGTCGCCGTTCGAACATTTGAGCTCCTCGACCCCGGCGTCAAGATAACGCCCAAAGTGAGCGACGGCCAGCGGGTAAATGCAGGGGACATCATAGCGGAAATAACCGGCAACTCCAGAAGCATCCTGACCGGCGAGCGCACGGCCTTAAATCTCATGCAGCATATGTCAGGGGTCGCCACAAGGGCAGCGCAAGCCGTAGAGTCCATAAGGGGCACAAAGGCGAAGATTGTGGACACGCGCAAGACGACCCCCGGCCTGAGGGTGCTCGACAAATACGCCGTCCGTTGCGGCGGCGGCTCGAACCATAGGTTTGGCCTCTCAGACGGGGNGCTCATAAAGGACAACCACATCGCCGCTGCGGGCGGCATAACAAGGGCCATAGAGCTTGCAAGGGCAAATTGCCCCCAGACGCTCAAAATTGAGGTCGAGACAGAGTCCCTTGCGCAGGTGGAGGAGGCTCTTGCGGCAAAAGCAGACGTCATAATGCTCGACAACATGCCGCCGGCCATGATGGCGGAGGCGGTAAAGCTAATGTCAGGCAGAGCCCAAGCAGAAGCGTCAGGCAACATGGGCGACTTGGACGAAAGCGGCTTGAAAACAGTAGCCGAGACGGGCGTCGACTTCATATCAATAGGAGCCCTGACCCACTCGGTCAAGGCCCTGGATATCAGTTTAAAATTTGCGTAGGGTGACGGCGCAAACCCAAGCCCGCCCCTGACCCCACATAAAATTCACGAACACGCCAGTATCGGCACGTTCGTGAATTTATTTGCAGTTGCGGGTTAGTGGGCACCAAGCCTGGGTGGGTGCTCGTCACTGTCAAGTCTAAATTGTAAGATTAAGTGTTCTAGCATATCGGCCTGACTGCTCATTTGCTGCGAGGTGGCTGCCGATTCTTCAGCAGTTGCACTATTTTGGTGTATTACCTGCGACACTTGGTCTATGCCTATGTTAATTTGCGATATACCCTCTGATTGCTCCTCTGATGACTTGCTTATCTCGGCAACAAGCTGGCTTGTCTCGTTTATACCTACAACAATTTCCCCAAGACTTGCGGCAGTCTCCTCGGCTATGCGGGAGCCAAGCACCGCTTTTTCCATAGAGTTTTGAATCATATCACCAGTATCCTTAGCGGCCTTTGCGCTCTTAGCGGCAAGATTGCGCACCTCCTCGGCCACCACCGCAAATCCTTTTCCGTGCTGCCCTGCGCGCGCAGCTTCAACGGCAGCATTAAGCGCGAGAATATTTGTTTGGAATGCGATATCATCAATCGTCTTGATAATCTTGCTGATACTCCTGCTCGCTTCATTAATATCGCCCACAGCAGCAATCATTTCATCCATATGATGGCTACCTTCCTCCGCTCTGTTTTTGATTGTGGAAGACAGCTTATATGTCTTATCGGCGGTCTGCGCATTTGCCTTTGTGCTCTCAGATATTTGAGCAATAGAGGCCGACAGCTGTTCAATAGTGGCTGCCTGCTCAGTCGCCCCTTGAGCGAGGGACGTTGCGCCGTCTGAAACCTGCTTTGCCCCCGAGGAAACCAGTGAGGACGACTTTGTAATTTCGGTTATCAGCTCCCGAGTGTTTTCCGACATGCGGTTTATGGCATTACTTAGAATATCATCCTCTGATTTCGGCACAACCTCTGAGGTAAGATCCCCATTGGCCACTTTACTCAAAACAGTCACCTGCTCCTGCGTGCTTTTGATAAATTCATTAAAATCATCAGCCAGTACACCTAACTCATCGTCGGTAACAACATTGAGCGGCTCCGGCGTTTTGCCCGCCGCCAGCTTTCTTGCCGTATCAACAATTTTGTCGATAGGTTTAAGCGGGCGGATGAGCAGAAATTGTGTTGCAAAAAATATTGCGACAAGTGCGACAACTATGATTGCGGCGTACATGATTATCGATGAGGTCGTGTTTAGGTTGGCGGCGAAATCGTCCACGGGGACGGCAAATCCGAACGTCCAATTTGAGCCGGGCAAAACAGCTGTGCTTATATATTTTTCAACACCATCATAGTCAATAGCTTTGATAAGCCTTGGCTCATACCCGACGCCTTCCGCAATCGCCTCTAGTTCCACAACACCTATTGAATTATAGTCTATGTAAACAGCCTCTCCGGCCTGCACCGCAGGCATGAAGCCGCTGTTATGATGTGCGAGAATCCGCATGTTGCTGTCGAGCAAAAAGCTCTCCGCCGTTGTTCCGGGAATGGTGGAATTGTCGCAGATATCCAGCAAGGTGTTCAGCGCAAGATCCAAGACAGTTACACCGATGGCCTCGCCCTGCTCGTTATTAAGTCTAACGGCAAGAGAAGAGAAAATTTCGCCCGTACTGGCAAGGTAGGGATCCTGATAGAAAATACCGTCCGTGGCCATCGCCCCTATGTAGTAAGGACGCTGTGTCAATACCCACTCCGGCGGAGGCACATACCCAGCACCGTCTATATATTGGTTAGTTTCTGCAATACCCATGTAAATTTCGCTTACAAAAGGATATAACGACCTTGCGCTAAATAGGTACCTTTCCATAACCTGCGGATCGGTATATGGCAGAAATCTTGTACTATCCGAGACAGACATCAATAACGTCTCAGCCTGCGTGAACACCGTGTGGACGTCCCTGGCCGCTATTGACGTGGATTTTGCGATTGATTCCTCAGTCGCATTCCAAAATGAACTGTTTGAAGAAATTTGTGACGATACAACCGCAATCATCAAGATGGCCAGAGAGATCAGTATTACCCGGATTGTCAATTTTTTACTTAAACTTTTTACCTTTTTCTGTTTCATTTTCTCCTACCTCCTATTTGGGCTCGACTGCTAACAGTACAAAAATGCGATTACTCTGACGGCTGCTAAAAACTTTGCGATGATTAATTACGGTTGCCGGGGTGCCACAATTTCTACACCATGGCACTTGGTCACAATTTGTTCACATTCTTCATGTTTCAAAGTAGCACACAACACAAAATAATGCAATATATATATCGTATTTTCGGCATTATTTACAATGTAATTTGTCTATTAAAGTCCTAGCAATACTATATGCTTTGCAGTGCAGATTAGTATTAGCTGGTATTGTACAGCCTTACATAAGAAGCAGCAGCACCCATCGGTGGCAATAAAAAGAATGGTTCTGTTTAACGGCTTTGTGCCGCTTGAGGATTATATTTACAAAGCGGTAAAGGCCGCATGGGACATGGTGTCCGGCGCTGCGGCGGTCAATGAGTCAATCAGGGTCCACTACGGCATAGACTTAGCCTTTGGCATCGGAGTCCACTGCGGGGAGGCGATTGTGGGCAATCTGGGTCCGTCCTTCCGGAAAGACTACACCGCCATAGGCGATGCGGTAAACACCGCCGCAAGGCTTGAATCCAACGCAAAGGAGTCGCAGGTGCTAATCAGCCGCGACGTGTTCGATGCGCTGCGCGGCCGCATAGAGGCCGAGTCCGTCGGGGAAATCCCGCTAAAGGGAAAAAGCGTGCCATTGGAAGTATTTTTATTAAAAGGATTGACGATAGAGTAAAATCATACGGAGGGTTTGAACATGAAGAAGCGCATTATCACCCTAGCTGCGGCAGCAATGTTTGCTATGGCAGCTATTCCCGCAACTGCGGCGTCAGCAAGTGATGGCGACTACACTGATGGTGGGGATTATTCTGGTGATGACGATTACACTGATGGCGGGGATTACTCTGGCGTTGGCGACTATCCTTATGATGGTGGCGATGTGTCCGGGGGTGATTATGTGTTCCCGGATGGTGGTGATGATACTGATTATGGTGCGTCAACACCAATGTCAACAGATTAGGCGGTATGTTGAGTGCGGCCTCCGGTGGGGTTCGGCCTCCGGAGGCCGCCACTACGATAGGGCTTAGGCTGAATCCTTCATCGACTCGACATATTCATCATATGTCATAGCCCTGTCTATTATACCGCCATCCTTGAATTCGATTATGCGGTTTGCAACAGTCTGGATAAGCTGGTGATCGTGCGTCGTAAAAATGACATTGCCGCTAAAATCGATTAACCCATTATTAAGCGCAGCGACACTCTCAAGATCTAAATGGTTTGTCGGCTGATCCAAAAGCAACACACTCGCGCCGGAAAGCATCAACTTCGACAGCATACAGCGCACCTTCTCGCCCCCGGACAGCACCCTCACCAACTTGTAAGCATCATCGCCCGCAAACAGCATCCTGCCCAAAAACGTGCGCAGGTAGCTCTCTCGCTTGTCCTCGGAAAACTGACGTATCCAGTCTATAATTTCAAGCTCGCTATCGTTGAAATACTCCGAATTGTCCTTTGGGAAGTATGCCTGCGTCGTCGAAACTCCCCACTTGACATCCCCCTCGTCCGGCTCAAGCTCCCCTCCTAGTATCTTGAGCATTGCCGTTATCGCATTCTCGTTGTCGCCGATAAATGCGATTTTGTCCTCCTTTCCCATAATAAAGCTGACATTGTCCAGCACCTTCACCCCATCTACTGTTTTGGAGACATCGGTGACGAACAACCTGTCCTTACCCGGCTCGCGCTCCATTTTAAAGCCGACCCAGGGATACCTGCGTGAGGATGCGGGCATCTCTTCTATCTTGATTTTTTCGATAAGCTTCTTTCTTGAGGTGGCCTGCCTGGACTTTGACTTATTTGCGGAAAAACGGCGGACAAATTCTTCCAGCTCGCTTATCTTGTCCTCGTTTTTCTTGTTCTTTTCTTTCAGCAGCCTCTGGACAAGCTGGCTGGAATCATACCAGAAATCGTAATTCCCTACATACATCTTTATTTTCCCATAGTCAATATCGACCATGTGCGTGCAAACGGTGTTTAGGAAATACCGGTCATGCGCAACGACTATGACCGTTCCCTCATAGTCCATGAGGAAATCCTCAAGCCAGACGACCGATGCGACATCGAGGTTGTTTGTCGGCTCGTCTAGCAAAATGATATCGGGAGAGCCGAACAGCGCTTGGGCAAGCAGCACCTTGACCTTCTGGCGCGGCTCCATCTCGCTCATTGCCGCATCATGCCAGTCCACAGGTATCCCAAGCCCCTGCAGCAACTGCGCCGCATTCGACTCGGCCTCCCACCCGCCCAGCTCTGCGTATTCCTCCTCAAGCTCCGCCGCGCGGATGCCGTCCTCATCGGAAAAATCCTCCTTGAGGTATAGCTCGTCTTTTTCCTTGCCGCACTCGAACAGCCGCTGATTTCCCATAATCACCGTCTCGACGACAGTGTATTCATCATACATATTCTGGTCTTGCTTGAGCACCGACATCCTGACCTCCGGCTTTATTTCAATGCTGCCGGTCGAATATTCCATCTCCCCCGCAAGGATTTTCAAAAAAGTCGATTTGCCGGATCCATTTGCGCCAATGACCCCATAGCAATTCCCTGCGGTAAATTGCAGGTCCACCTGGGAAAAAAGCGTCGTGCCCCCAAAAGACATGCTGAGATTATTTACAGTTACCATTGTTCCCATCCCTTTATAGCTTATTTGTTCGGTAATTATAGCACATTCCGATGCTGAATGTAACAAATTATTTCTGCGTATATTGAAATTCAACTATGCCTGTGGTACACTGGATACAGTATTCGAGGGGGCTACGCCCCACAAGGGGGTGCAAACTATGGAAAGTGCGTTTGCTTTCACTATTGTAATACTTTTTTTTGTCGTTGTCTTGAATTTTGTCATGCTTTATATGCGCCTAAAAAGGGACAAAAAGCGCAAGCCTACATCTCCTACGATGGAGGAAGAGCAGGCAGCCCTCCACCGCCACAGGGAAATACAGTTCCGGATCGATCGGGAGCAGGAGCAGCTCGCTTACCGTGTCGAAATGAGAAACAAAATGCTGGACCTATTTGAAGAGGTCCGCCGAAAATCAGCAGAAGATGAAAGCAAAAAACCGGGGGATAGTGATTAAACACTATCCCCTGCCCTTACTAATTCGATTTTGTCGTCAACCGCCCTGAGCTTCACCTCGTCGCCTTCTTTGAAAATGCCCTCCAGCATTTTCTCCGCAACCGAATCCTCAACGGCATTTTGAATAACCCTGCGCAGTGGGCGCGCCCCATAGATAGGGTCGTAGCCTTGCTCCGACAATTTGTCTATCGCCGACTCGTCTACCGCCATAGTGATGCCTAACCCATCCATTCGGACTCTGACTAAATCAACCATTTTGGTGCAGATTTCCCTGATATCCTCTTTGCTGAGCTTGTGAAACACTATCGTCTCATCTATCCGGTTAATGAACTCCGGCTTGAACACGCGCTTAACCTCTTCCATGACAGCATTGCGGATTTGGTCATAATCGCCACTATCCCCTTCATCCCCGCTTGCGTCAAAACCTAGCTTCGTGCGTTTTTCAGTAATGTTGCGGGCGCCTGCGTTAGATGTCATAACAATTATCGTATTTTTGAAATCTATTCGGCGGCCCTGTGAGTCTGTCAATATCCCGTCTTCCATAATTTGGAGCATGATATTAAACACATCCTCGTGCGCTTTCTCTATTTCATCGAACAGCAGCACTGAGTACGGCCTGCGGCGCACTTTTTCAGTCAGGTTCCCCCCCTCGTCATAACCGACGTATCCCGGGGGCGAGCCTATCATCTTCGAGGCGGTATGCTTTTCCATGTATTCCGACATATCTACGCGGAGCATAGCGTTTTCATCTCCGAACATAGCCTCTGCCAGCGCTTTGCATAATTCCGTTTTGCCTACGCCTGTCGGCCCAAGGAACAAGAATGATCCAATGGGGCGCTTGGGGTCTTTTAGCCCCACCCTGCCGCGCCTGAGCGCCTTCGCCACAGCAGAGACAGCCTGGTCTTGCCCGATAACCCTTTTGTGAAGCACCTCTTCCATCTTGAGCAGCCGCTTGACTTCGTCCTCATTGATGCTGGTGACCGGGATGCCTGTCCATTCGGACACCACTTCGGCAATATCCTCCGCCCCAACGCTTCTTGTATCCCCGCTCTTCACCGCTTCCCAGTTTTTTCGGACAGCGGCTACTGCCGCATCAAGCGTCCTTTCGCGATCCCTGAATGCCGCTGCGCCTTCGTAGTCCTGGCTGCGGATTGCCGCCTCTTTTTCTTTTGCGAGCGCTTCCTTTTGGTCTTCTAGCTCCTTGAGCTCGGCGGGGCGCTTTAGCTTGTCCAACCTGACGCGCGACGCAGCCTCGTCTATGAGGTCAATCGCCTTATCAGGCAAATACCTGTCATTTATGTATCTGCTGGACATTTTTACGGCAGCCTCAACCGCTTCTTCAGAAATCTTCAGCTTATGGTGCGCTTCGTACTTATCCAAAAGCCCCTTTAGGATGCTAATCGACTCATCCTGAGATGGCTCGTTGACCATTACCGACTGGAATCTCCTCTCGAGCGCAGCATCTTTTTCAACATGCTTCCTATATTCGTTTAGCGTCGTAGCTCCGATAATTTGCAGCTCCCCGCGCCCAAGCATGGGTTTTACGATATTCGCAGCATCAATAGCTCCTTCGGCTGCTCCTGCACCTATAATCGTGTGCAGTTCATCGATAAAGAGTATGATGTCGCCCGCTTTCTGAACCTCTTCAATCGCCGTTTTGATGCGCTCCTCAAAGTCTCCGCGATACTTCGTGCCGGCAAGCATCCCGCCTAAGTCCAAAGTCACCACTCGTTTGCTGAGCAAAGTTTCGGGGACGTCCCCTGCCACAATCCTCTGAGCCAGCCCCTCCGCTATCGCAGTCTTCCCAACACCGGGCTCCCCTATGAGAACCGGGTTGTTTTTTGTCCGCCGCGATAGTATTTGAATAACTCTCTGTATTTCGTTTTCCCTGCCCACAACCGGGTCAAGGGTATCGTTCTCAGCTGCCTCGGTCAAGTCCCGGCTGAATTGGTCGAGAGTTTTTGTCTCGCCCTTCTTTTGCTTCGCCGTCATGTCTGCGGTTTTTACGGGCCTGAAGACACTGCTTCCGACAATGTTTATGATGTCAGTGTACAGCCTGTTCAAATCCACTCCGGTGAGGCGTATTAGCTTTGCGCCAACACTGTCATATTCGCGTATTATGCCCATGAGCAGATGCTCGGTGCCCACGTAGTTATGACCTAGCCTACTTGCTTCCATAACGGCAATTTCCACAATACCCTTGGCTCGCGGGGACAAATCCTGCGGTTGCCTGTCTTCCGGGTTGCCAAATCCCACGTGCTTTACGATCATGTCGTAGATAATCCGTGTTTCGAGCCCTGCCTCGCGCAAAACTTTCGCTGCTACGCCGCCGCCTTCGCGCGATAGTCCTAAAAGTATGTGCTCGCTGCCTACATACTCGTGCCCAAGCTCCGAAGCGGCTGCGTGAGCCAGCTCAAAGGTCTTCTTCGTACGCTCAGTAAACCTATCGTCAAACCTCATTAATTTCACCTTCCTGCCGCAACGCTTCCATTGCTTTGATTTGATCACGTATCCCTGCAGCCTTTTCGAATTCGTCGTTTTCTGCTGCTATGCGCATTTCCTTATACAGCTCGCGCCGCTTCGCCATTTCTTCGTCGACCTCAGTGCCTTGCGCTTCAGCAACCCCGTTGCAGCAGTTGCACGTTTCCCCTTGCGGCTGTACGGCGAGCCGCGGCCTTACCGACGCCCTCAGCGGCATCCCAAAACTCAACTCTGGCAGCAGCGTCGACATCATCCTATTGCGCCCTCTTGCCGTCGGGAAAAATCTTTCAAAATCGAGCATCCGCCCAAAGTCATATCCTGAGTCCGCTGCGCATTCCGAGCAAAGATGCGCCTCCGTCACACACCCATTAATGTTTGATGTATAGTGAAAATTCACTTCGCCCTTCCCGCATTTTTGACATTTCATGGTATTTTCCTCCTATATTGTGTTAATCAACATTTGTTTCAATATACTAGCTCTTAGAATATCTCTGTCTTCGTGGCGCGCCGGCCGGAGCGCCCTGTTCCCTATCGCTGAGAGCATGAGTAGCGACTGAGCTTCGTTGATAGCTCCCCCATGCCGTAGATTTGCGATTAGTGCGGTGGTAGTGCTTATGTCAACGCTATCGCCTATTGTATTGACAGTGTGCATTATGAGCATCTCTGACTCCATTGCCACGCGCGTGATTCTAATGAAGCCCCCTCCGCCCCGCCTGCTCTCTACTATGTAGCCGTGCTCAGGCGAGAAGCGTGTGGATATTACATAGTTTATCTGGCTTGGCACGCATTTAAATTTGCTTGCAAGCTCCGAGCGCTGCAATTCAGCTGTCCCCCCCATTTCCCCGAGCATCTGATTTATAAACCGCGCAATCGCATCACTTACACCCATTTACTTACCTCCCGCCGCCGAAACATGGTTCGCACTTGATTTCGTTTCTGACTTTGACTTTCTTTGACCTTGTTCATATTCTACTCGCCTCTCCATTTTTTCGCAACCCTTGTTTTGACCTTTCTTGACCTATTTGCTTTCAATAATGCTTGCTTATGCCCCTATTGCTCCTATTTTCACAATATCTCGCCGTTTTTTGAAAATTTTCATCATATCAAGTCCATTGTTTCATGCGGAAGTTTCATGCGGAAAAGATTCAATATTTTCCACAGGTGCGACTATTTTTGGAGGAACTGACGAATTTGGAAAAACATCTGTTTTAGTATTGATTCTTTGCCCTCCACATATTAAAATGAACCCCTATTTAACTGGTGACAGGGGAGCTTTTTATATTGTCTAATGCAGCGTATATCGATAACTTTAAAAGTTATTTGACGCAGGAGCGCCATGCGTCTAAAAACACCATATCTGCGTACATATGCGATATAACAAAATTCGGTGAGTTTTTGTGCGCTAGCGGCAAGGACAATTTCGCCGACGTCACTGAGCATGAAATTCGCCATTTCGCCTCGCAGCTGGCTAGCAACGGACGCTCACCGGCTACGGTGGTGCGTTGCATTGCGTCTTTAAAAGCATTCTATAGCCGCCTAACCAGCGCCGGCCTAATCGAGAGCAATCCGGCAATAGGGGTCTCTACAGCTTCTGTGCCAAAGAAAGCTCCCCGCATTTTGTCCGGGGATGAAATTGTGAGCCTGCTGGAGCAGCCTGATACGAACGATGCGAAGGGGCGCCGCGACAAGGCTATGCTCGAAACGCTGTACGCCACGGGAATTCGCGTCAGTGAGCTAATTGCTCTGGACGTATCCGACGTGAACCTCAACACTGGGTTAATCACCTGCCATAGCGGCCGTGTCAGAACTATACCAATTTATGAAGCAGCAGCAAGGGCTATAATGGATTATTTCGAGTTTTCCCGCCCGCTTCTCGCCATAAGTGGTGAGAACGCTTTGTTTGTCAATACTACGGGAGCTCGGATGTCCCGCCAAGGTTTTTGGAAACTCCTGAAATGCTACACGGAAAAGGCGCAAATCAGCGACGGCATAACCCCTCAAATGCTCAGGAACTCCTTCGCAGCACACCTGCTCGAAAACGGAGCAGATGTGCGGCTGCTAAAGGAGCTGCTCGGCCACGCCGATATTTCCTCAACCCAGGTTTATGCCCGCGCAGTAAAAAAGCAACTCAAAGATAGCTACAACAAAGCGCATCCCAGGGCATAAAGCAAGACTCATAGGGCACAGTGCCTAAATTCTTAATTTAAAATAAATTCCCTAATTCTTTCATACAGCTGGGGCCCGACGGTCGCTTCTACCTCTATGCCGCCTTCTAGGTAATCCGTCTTTGCCACTGCGCCTTCGCTGTGTATGGTTTCGAGTAGCCCGGCTTTGTCGTATGGCAAGCGGAGGGCCACTTTCTTTTTCATGACAGAAAGCGCCTCTTCTATCTTCTTCAGCAACTCTTCCGTCCCCTGCCCTGTCTTTGCCGAAATCTCAACTATATTCTCGCCGTGCGGGCGCACGTCCGACGTCAGCACATCGCATTTGTTAAAGGCCTCCAGCCTCGGTGTATTTCCTGCCCCCAGCTCTTGGATCAAATCATCCACAACCCGCACCTGCTCCTGCCACTCAGGGCTCGAAGCATCTATGACATGAATGAGCAAGTCCGCATATTTTAGCTCTTCAAGCGTCGCTTTGAATGCGTCAACCAGGTGATGGGGCAGTTTCCTGATAAATCCGACAGTGTCAGATAGCAGCGCTTCTTGCACTTCACCGACGGCAAGGCGGCGGGTCGTTGTGTCTAGTGTGTCGAACAGCCTGTTTTCCGCCTGGATATCTGCGCCCGTCAGTTTGTTTAGCAATGTTGACTTCCCTGCGTTCGTGTACCCCACCAGGGCTACAACAGGCACATTGTTTTTCTCGCGCAGCCGCCTTTGCGTATCGCGCATCCTGAGGACTTCCCGCAGCTCGCCTTCAAGCTTAGTGATTTTCCTGCGGATGTGGCGCCTGTCTGTTTCCAGCTGCGTTTCGCCGGGCCCGCGCGTGCCGATAGGCGCGCTTGTCCCCGTCTGGCTGGTAAGATGCTTCCACATCCCGGTAAGCCTTGGCAGCAGGTACTTATATTGCGCAAGCTCTACCTGCAGGCGGCCTTCTTTTGTCCTGGCCCGCCCTGCAAATATATCGAGTATCAACGTCGAGCGGTCAATCACCCGCAGCCCCATTTCTTCTGCAAGGGCTTTCATCTGCGACGGCGAGAGCTCGTTATCAAAAACAGCCAGGGTACATTCATGCTTCTCCGCTATCGATTTTAGCTCCCCAACTTTGCCCGCTCCGATGAACGTCCGCGGCTCCGGCGTTTTCCGGTTTTGGAGAGTCCTTCCCAGGCAAACGCCGCCTGCTGTTTCCAGCAACGCCTCAAGCTCGTCAAGGCTCTCGTCGGTCGAACGGTCGCGCAAGGTCATGCTGTCGGCGGCAAGCCCTGCTATGACGGCTTTTTCCTTTTCTGTTGTTTTTATTAATTGTTCCATATATACCTCAAATTCTTTCCAAAAGTAAAACCCGCGCCGTTAAAGCGCGGGTCGGATGGCGGCCTCATCGCCGCCTGATCCTTCGATTACTGAGTCAGGCCAAATTTCCTGTTGAACTTGTCAACACGTCCGCTGGTGTCCACCAGCTTCTGCTTGCCTGTATAAAAGGGGTGACACTTGGAGCAGATTTCGATTTTGATATCTTTTCTCGTGCTTCCCGTTTCAATAATCTCACCGCATGCGCATTTAATGGTAGTCGGCTGATAATTGGGGTGGATCCCTTCCTTCATCATGTTCACCTCTCTCTTCATTTTAACGTACAAAATGGATTTTAGCACATGCCATTCTCAAATGCAACAGTTTTTTTCATTCAATTAAACTCCACGTCCATGGTGCTTCGTATTATCGCTATGT
>WQSH01000062.1 GCA_009787995.1 Oscillospiraceae bacterium | reverse complement strand
TATACATCCAGCGTACAGCGACAATCATTTATAGCCCTATGCTTTGGCTTGCTTTCAACCTTAAAATAATCGGCCATATCAGCTAATCTATAACCATCGGCATCCTTAAAGGCATTGCGGGCGATCCGCATTGTGTCTATTAGATTATTGGTAAATGGGATTTTTAAGTATTTAACACAACAGTCATATAAAAAATTAATGTCAAAATGCGTGTTATGCCCTACAACCACATCGTTGCCAATAAATTCTAAAAGGCCGGGTAATGCTGATTCAATCACGGGGGCATCCTTTACCATATCATTAGTAATTCCTGTTAAATCTGTTATAAAGCTACCTATAGGGCTTTTGGGTTTGATAAGCGTGGTATATTCGTTTTCAGCCTTACCAGCAACCACCCGTATAGCACCTATTTCTATTATTTCATCATACATAGGATCAAGCCCTGTAGTTTCAAAATCAAGCACAACAAAACTTTCGGCAAGATCAAGTAGGCTTTTGCCCTTCTCTTCCCTTTTTGGCCTATCCACAGAAGCGGGGGGAAAAGAAACCGTAAGGCTAAGGCCGCCGCCCAACTCTAAAACTTCATTAGCCACCATATAATACCCCTTTCTTATGGCAATAAATTATCAATATCATGTATCGCTTTTTTTCGCATTAGTCATCTTTGGGATAAGATTAGCACGTCCGCCCTGATAAAGTCAATGGCAAATAGTTATCTTTTGGATAGGGCGGTACAGAATATGAAAATTTATAAATATAACGGCAAGTGTAATATATCCGGCTTAAAAATACGTGAAAACAGGGAGGGGTCAAAGCTCTCACAGGATCAGCTTGCGGTGCGTCTACAGCTTGAAGGGGTAAACTTAAACCAAAAAGCCATTAGCAGAGAGTATCCTCGAAAACTATTGCTACCAATTGTTAGCGAGCTTTGTAGTGGCAATGCTTTACCACTTGCATACGAGATGATGTCACCCCGACATGGAGGTGAGGAAAACTGCTCATATGGGTAAACCCTGTGATTGCAATGGGTTCGAGTTTTCGAGGAAGCTAGCAGAATAGAAGCAGGTGAGCGCGTTGTAGCAGATTATGAGTTAAGGGCTATAGCAAAAGTATTGTCTGCCTGCGTATACACATTGTTAAGCGAAGGATAGAGCGGCGGCGAAAAGCCAACCGCTCTATTTTTTTGTCCAAATTTCAAAATAAGTATTGCACATATAATAACGGTATGATATATTGTGCGTGAGGTGGTTAAAATGCCAAGTGCAAAGACAAGCGCAAGTAGGCGATACAATGAAAAGGCGTATGATAGGATTGAGTTTACTATACCAAAAGGGGGAAAAGCTGAAATTATAGCCGCCGCCAAAGCGTCAAGCATGAGCGTAAACGCTTTTGTTAAAACGGCTATCAATGAGAAGATCGCCCGGAGCGCAAAGAAAGAATAGGCAAGAAAAAGCAGTATAAAAACCCCGCCTTTACATGAAGCGCGGGTTTTTTATAACCCTCACTTATCCCAAACATGACTAATAACAAAGGGGCGTTCTTATGAGAAAATTCAAGCACTTTACATGGGATGATAGGCTACGACTTGAAACCATGCTCAAAGACGGGAAAACTCCAAAGGAAATAGCGGAGCGGCTAGACTTCCACATAAGTAGTGTGTACCGTGAAATTGAGCGCGGAGAGTATGCACACAAAAAAACGGACTGGACTTTTGAAAAAAAGTATAGCCCGGAAATTGCGGATCGCAAGTATCAAGAAAGTTTAGCGGCAAAGGGGGCGGGCTTAAAAATCGGGAAGGATCACGAATTAGCCGCCCATATCGAAAACAAGATTATCAATGACAAGTATTCTCCAGCCGCCGCCCTCATGGATATAGCGCGGCACGGCCTTACCTTTCAAGTTAATATATGCGTTGCTACGCTTTACAGTTACATAAGCAAGGGCATATTTCTAAACCTTACAAACAAACACCTTCCCATTAAGGCAACACGCAAACAAACATACAGGCGCGTCCGCCGCGCTCATGCGCCAAAAGGCGAAAGCATAGAAAAACGCCCGGAGGAAATAAACGAACGGGAAACTTTTGGACATTGGGAGATGGACACTCTAAAGGGGAAGCGGGACACAAAGCGGGTGATCCTTGTGCTTACGGAGCGGCTTACAAGAAATGAAGTAAAAATACCTATGGCTGATAATACAGCAGAAAGTGTAAAAAAGGCATTGGACACATTAGAGCGGCGGTATGGTGAAATGTTCCCGCGCATTTTCCAAAGTTTCACGGTAGACAATGGAAGTGAATTTTCAGATTGTGACAGCATGGAAAAATCATGCTTGCATGAGGGGCAACGGACAAAGCTGTTTTATTGCCATCCCTATAGCAGTTGGGAGCGCGGAAGTAATGAGAATCAAAACAGGCTTATCCGGAGATGGATACCGAAAGGCACACCGCTTGAAAACTACACCGATGAGGAAATAGCAGAGATAGAAGTATGGTTAAACAATTACCCCCGCGCAATTTTTCAAGGCCGGGCGGCGGCTGATCTCTTTGAGAAACACATCGCAAGCCTATGTTAATAATAAACCCCTCCGCGCTTCCGCTTTTATCGTGCGCGGGAAAACCGCCCGCACACAATAAAAGCGGCCTTGAAAAATTATTTAAATTATTTTCGCATTTACTATTGACATTTTCCTTAAAAACAGATGCCTAAAAAAACAGGTGCCTAATGCCTATGACTGCGCCGTATAGAACTGGTTGGTGCAGGATGTATACAATTAGTGCTTTTCGTCCGACTTTTGGAAAAATAGGAACATTGTATTCGTAAAACCAGCCCGGCAGCCTCCTGTCGCGGATATATATGCCTGCCCATGTCCCCAGCAAGAACACAAACAGCCAGGGTACTATCGGGAAGTAGTCGAAGCTGACAAATCCGGCCTGCCGCCAGCCCAGCATCGACACCGGATATCGAAGCCATGGGTGCTCGCATATAACTTGGATGTGCCCCACAGCGATTGCGCCTGCTATAAGGAGCGCCAAAAAGATGATAGGCGTTGCTGTTTTGGGCACCATGTCCCAGAGTTTTTGCGTCAGCCCGAAAAAGACCATGCTAAAGGCGAGCAGGTGCAGCACTCCCCACCATATGGGCATATCAATGATACTGGTGACTAAAGTTATCACCGCTGCGATCATTAGGGCGAGCAGCCCGCGTTTTACGTTGCTATGCGAAAATCGCGAGGAGATGCCGGACAAAAAAATGAACAGCCCTGCAAAAAACGGTTGCAGAATGTCGAAGACAGGGTTTGAAAAGAACCACTGCGGCGCACCAAGGAACGCTGTCAGGTTGTACAGAAGGTGGTATGCCACCATCAGCACTACTGAAAGACCCCTTAGAGCGTCGATTATTTCAATGCGGTTGCTTTTATCTTGTTTCATGGGCATCATTATACTGCAATTTGATGTTGCTGTACATAGCCAGTGTGGTATACTCCCATATGGGGGTGGTTGCTTTGAGCACTGTAGTGATTCTTGCGGGTGGAAAAAGCCGCCGGATGGGGTGCGATAAACTTGCGCTTCCGCTGAATGGGGGCACTTTGCTTGAGTCAGCGGTCAGGCGGTTTGGGACTGCTTTTGAGGATGTTTACATCAGTGTCGCTGATGCGGCTAAATATCCTGAGGTCGACGCCCAGCGGGTCATAGATGTTTTTCCAGGATCTGGGCCTCTGGCGGGTTTGCATGCTGCGCTTTCTTCGCTGCCTGTCGACGGTGTTTTTTTGGTCGCGGCGGATTTGCCTTTTTCCAGTCCTGAGGCGGCTTTATTTATCATGGGGCTTTGCGGTGATTGCGAGGCTTGCGTCTTGCGACTCCCCGATGGGAGGCTCGAACCGTTGTTTGGGTTTTATCGGCGGTCGCTTTTGGGGCGATGCGAGGCCGCTCTGCAAGCTGGCGACTTCAAGATGACGGCACTCCTGGCTGAGGCGTCAACTCGTTTTGTAGAGCCTGGCGAGATTGGGGAGCTTTGGGACGCACGGATGATTATGAACCTCAACTATCCTGAGGATTACGAGAGGATTGCCCGATAGTTTCCCGGGCGCTTTGCAAAAGTCGCTGTGCTATCGGGCAGTTTTTCGGATACCCGGCAATCTGTAACGGCGAAGCCCCTATTTTACGCAGTACAGACCATGTAAAATAGGGGCGCCTAGGGATGAAATGCGCAAAGCCCTAGGTTAAGTGACAGAAGAGGGGTTCCCCTTGCGTGCAGACATTGTCCTCATGCAAAGAAGCACGCTTACAGTGAGGGCGATGCCTATAGGCAGGACAATCAGCCAATTTTGCACAACACCTGCCAGCAAGTACATGACAAACGAAAGCGCGGCAGTAAAAAGCGCATAGGGTATTTGCGTCTGAACATGCTCAATGACACCGCACTTGGCTCCGGCAGACGACATGATTGTGGTGTCGGAAATGAGTGTACAATGGTCGCCAAACACTGCTCCGGCAAGGCAGGCCGAAGTCGCGATGATGAGCAGCTCCGGGGGGCCATGATCCATGATGACCAGCACAATCGGAAGAAGCATGCCAAACGTGCCCCATGACGTGCCGATTGAAAAGCTGATAAGGCATGCAATGACGAACACAATGGCAGGCATGAGATTCATGAAACTGGCAAGCCCGCCTTCCATTATTCCAGTGATAAAAGCAGGCCCCTCCAGCATAATATTAAAACGCTTGAGAGCAAAAGCGAACGAAAGAATCAAAATCGCCGGAATCATTGCAACCAAACCATTGGGGATGGTTGCCGCCATATCAGAAAAAGGCATGACGCGGCGGCAAAAAAGGTAAATAAATGAAATCAGCAGTGCCGCAAGAGAACCAAAGGGCAAACCAACGGAAGCATTGCTATTTGCAAAAGAATCAACAATCCCGGCCCCCTCGAAAAACCCGCCGGTGTACATAAGCCCGACGATGCAGCCGACTATGAGAAGCGCAAGTGGAAGAACCAGGTCTATTACGCGCGCCTTGTCGCTGGTGTTCTCATCCTCGGTGTCCTTGTAGGGGCGCCCGGGCGTGGTGTACAAATCACCATGATTCATAGCGTTTTGCTCATGGAGCTTCATAGAACCGAAATCATACTTCATGAACGCAATGGCGATCATCATTGTCAGCGTGAGCAAAGCATAGAAATTGTAGGGAATGGACTGGATAAACAACTGGAAACCATCAATCCTCTCGGCGACTGCAGCCCCGCTCTCCCTCATGTCGTTGACAACTCCCGTGACTGCGGCGGCCCATGAAGAAATCGGAGCTATGATGCAAATAGGAGCGGCAGTAGAGTCAATAACATAAGCAAGCTTAGCCCTTGAAACCTTGTGCCTGTCCGTAACCGGCCGCATGACGCTGCCCACCGTCAGGCAGTTGAAGTAGTCGTCGACAAAAAGTACAAGCCCAAGCCCGATGGTAGACAAAATCGCTGTTTTTCGGCGTTTAATCCTCTTTTCCGCCCATCTGCCATATGCTGCGGTGCCGCCGGCTTTGTTGACAAGGCAGATGTAGATGCCAAGCACTGCCAGGAACACAAAGACTCCCATGTTCCACCTGCTTGCCAGGCTGGTTATAAACCCGTCCACGACGACGCTTTCAACCGCAGTTATTACGTTAAAGTTCGCATACAAGAGAGCGCCGGCAAAAATTCCAACAAATAACGAAGTGTAAATTTCTTTTGTAATCAGCGCAAGCCCGATAGCGATTAGCGCTGGCACAAAAGCCCAGAATGTAGAGCCAAACTCATTCCCTGTGCCCTGATAAATCAGCGCAGCGATTATGAATACTGCAAGTGCGATGATTAGCACAAGGGGCTTTACATATGACCTTTTACCTGTTTGTTCCATCAAGAACCTCCTTTTCTACAGCCCGCCGTTTTGTTGCGGCTGCACTTAACCTCCCACACTGAATTTTTGTGCACTCCCAAGGGGACAAGAAAAAATCCCGTCCCCCACTAACACTGTTGTACCACAGTAACTAACAAATAGCAATGGGAAAAGGGGTAATTATAGCACCAAAAGCTAAAAAAGAGATAAAAAAATATCCAAGCCCAGACTTCCACGCAAAAAAGCATGAATTTATTGCAGCCGTAGGCGTTTGCGCCTAGCCCACTTTGCCTATGCGACTAATCCACAAGCCCTGTTTACCATCAAATATTGCGAAACGCTGCATACTCGGCAAAAGCCTCTTGCTGAGCCTTTGCACGCACCTTGATGAGGTGCGTGACATTCTCGGCAGCCAAAGCCACTACAGCCCCGTCAACCGAATTGTTATGGACCAAATTTCGCAAAACCCTCATAGAGTCTTCGGAGCTCATCCCGGCCCTGTACGGCCTATCCTCCGTAATTGCAGTGAAAATGTCCGCAACTGCCATTATTCTGGAAAGCTTGGAAAAATTCTCGCCCCTGACATGGAAAGGATACCCGCTGCCATCAAGTTTTTCGTGGTGGTGCGCAGCCCATGTCGAGATATGCTCTAGACCTTTGATTTTGTTGAGGATAACGTACGTGTAATAGGTATGCTTCCTCATCTCATTGATTTCCTCGTCAGAAAGCGCGCTGTTTTTCTCCAAAATATCGTTGGAAATAGCAAGCTTCCCGATATCATGAAAAAAGCCCGCAATCTCCATCAGCCTGCATTCACGCTCTGAAAAACCAGAAAGCCTTGTAAGCTCCAAAGCAACAGCGGCGACGCCGCTTGAGTGCGTCGAAGTGAACCTGCTCCTATAGTCAATAAAATGCGCAATGACTTTTGCAAAACTGCGCAGGGACTCCAAATCGACAAGCTCCCTAGCATTGCGCAGCCTATCCGGAAGAGTGTAGCCGGCAGGGACTAAGCAAGCTTCAATCCAAAAATACTCCAGCCCCTCAAGCTCTTTGAGGGCCTTCAAAGAATCCGGATGGAACATGGCCCGGTTTGTCTCGATTTCGCGCATTATCCCGGGCACCTGCCCAAAAACCTCCTCTTGGTCGCTAAGCATGACAGACACCCTGTCAGCAAGATGGACAACATGGCTGCCCTGCGGGACACCCTCAGTAGCCTCGCCATAGTGGGCATGGTGATGTTTTATTATTGCGGCAGCATTTGACAGCGGCTGAAAGCCCTTCAAAAGGTTGTATCCCATTACAGAATGTTGGTCGTATGAGCTGTCCCTGAATTTGGACTGTATGACATCCAAACGCTCCTCGACCGTAAAAGCGCCTATATCATGCAAAACAGCCGCCAAAACGATGTCTATGACCTCATCGTCCGGCAGGCCCATCTGCACTGAAATACGGTATGAAAGATATGCAACCTTTTTATGGTGGTTGTTTAGAAAAGGGGACACCAAGTCCATTGCCTCAGATATGCAGGACGCAAAGTCAAAAATAGAAAATTCGGGTTCAGTAAAAATGAGTCTCACCTTCCTGCGCAAGCGGAGCAGCTGCAAGGCATGAGCCTGCCACATGCTGGTGTATTGGAAATGAAAGCATAAGCCGCTGCTTACGCTTATTATTGAACTGCAACGCTCGGCAGATGTAGCAACGGATCAACGTTGGTGCCATCTACGATGACTTCAAAATGCAAATGAACGCCGCTCACCCTGCCAGTCCTGCCCATTCTTGCAATTTTCTGCCCCTGGCCTACCCTTTCGCCAACACTGACAAGAAGCTCTGAGCAGTGCGCATAAAGAGTGACTTTTCCATTATCATGCCTGATCTTTATCATCAAACCAAAAGAATTGTTCCATCCAGAGACGATAACCTCGCCGCCATCTGCGGCATAAATAGGCGTTCCGTGGGGAGCGACGATATCTATGCCCAAGTGGCGCGTAGAGCCGACCGTTGAATTGCGGGGGCCAAAAAGGGAAGACAACCTGCCTTCGGTAGGCCAAATAAACGTGCCGGCAGAAGCCGTAGAAATGGGGGAATCTGCTGTCTCGAAAATAAAATCATCAGATTCGCTGCGGTTGGTGTGGGAAAGCGTGATCACCGTACCCAACATAGGCCTATTCTGAGAACTTCTAATGGGCGGGTCGCTTATGGCGGAAAGCTCAAGATCAGGGGACTCGATATCATACCAATTAAACTCAGCCTCATCCTCGGAGGGCAAAGCAATCGCAGACAAATCAATCAGCATAGTGCCATCGCCAGAATCCTCGATTAACTCTGAAAGCGGATAACCTCCAATAAAGGGGGGCATATCCTGCAAAGCAGGCTCATCAAGCAATGTTACCCCAAAGTCAAAAGACTCGGCGACAATAGACGCATTGTGCGCAAGAGCTAGGGATACAGGGACAATGTCAGCAACAAATGCCCCGCCGTGGGCTAATATATCGTCACTGGCGACGGTTTGGTCGACAACTGCGTGCACGGCGGGAGATTGCTGAGATATTTGGGACAGCGCACTTGCCGGGGCGACTGCCAAAACCAGCACAGCAAGCCCTCCCGCAACACATGACCCAGCCCGGGCAGTCCTAGTTTTTATAGGTATCGACTTATCAAAAACGAATGACGACTGCAACTTTATAACGGCTTCGCGCAACCTGACCGCCAAAATCGGAGCTAATTCGTCATAACAGTCTGTAAAAGCCCAAGTAGTGGCAGAAACGGTGCTGCTGATTAGCTGTGTAATTTCTTGTAACTTGTGTTGCAGCTTGCTTAGCTGCGGTTGGGCGGAGAGTTCTGCTGAATCCATAATTCACCTGCAATGCAAAAGTTAGAAAAAGTTGTAACACCGAGGATACTAAAGGTTACAAAACGGTTACTTCTGCATTCTACAGCGAAAAAAGGCACTTGTCAATATGTTTTTGTAATTTAATTGTAACTTTGTTGAAACCGCTTGCTACTATTCAGTGCCAGCCAAGCATAAAATTGGCAAGCCCAAAGGCATCGTCAAGCCGAAAACACGGCTTGCCGGTACTTTCGGGGGAGTCCGACACTAGGGCGATGCACTCATCGGGCGGAATCGGAAATGGATTGCCCGTTTCGCTGCGCCTGACGGCAATTTTTGGCCAAGCCCCATGCTTGTACCCCTCGGTGATAATAATATCCACATCTGTGATTTTGCTCAGCAAAGCCTCGAGCCCAATAGGCCTGTTTTCCATTATTGCCGCCTTGGTAGAGGAAACTACAACCGTGGTATCTGCACCTGCATTGGAAAAGCGCCAGCTATCCTTGCCCTCATGGTCAATGTCGAATTCGTGCGCATCATGCTTTATGACAGCGATGCGCAGCCCGCGGGATTTAAACTCTGCAACAAGCTTCTCAATAAGCGTTGTCTTTCCGGTCCCGGAAAAAGCAACGATAGAAAAAATTGGTATGCCATCCATACAAACCCTCCACAAAGCAATGGAGCCGAGACCGGGAGCGGCCGTCGGCGTCCATTCCTAAATTATAATTGCACTTATGGTTTCCAGGTCGCCGCATTCGTTTTTTCGTCGCGCAGGCAGTTGCGGCTGATTCCCAAAATCTCGCGAGCGTCCTGAGCCGTCGCAATTTCGCGCCCTGCAAGCTTTGAAAGCTCAACGGCGCGTTCGACAAGCTGCAGGTTCGTGGCGACGACGCCGCGCGAGAAGTAGATATTGTCCTCCAACCCGACGCGCAAACCGTCGCAGCCCAGCGCAAGGCCCGCAAGCATCATTGGCATATGGCATCTGCCAATGCCAGAAACGCTCCACGTCGAACCAGCAGGGAGCTTGCCGACCATGAAAGCGAGATTATCAGCCGTTCCGGGCATTGATCCGCCCACGCCCATGATGAACTGCAAGTGTGGGGGCTTGGGAATGCCGTGCTTCTCTACATAGAACATCGCAGAGTCGATATGCCCGGTATCGAAAATCTCGAACTCCGGCTTCACGTCGCACCTAACGACCTCCTGTGCGAGATAGTTTAGGAAACGCGGGTGATTTTCAAAAATGTAGGCATTGTTCCAGTTGAGCGTGTTCGGGTCAAATGAGCACATTTCCGGCCGCAGCGCACCAAGGTGCTGAATCCTCTTCTGGTCTTCATATTCGCCGCCGGAGGTCGTGAGGTTGACGACTACGTCAACACCTTCCTTCTTGCTCCTCTCGCGGATTAACTCTACGCATGCAGTAAACTTGTCTATGCTCATGGACTTGTAGCCGACTTCCATTTTGCCGTCAACTTCCTTGTCCTCGCGCACGTGGATATGCACGATGGACGCACCGGCCTTTGCGCAAATCATAGTCTGCTCGGCAATTTCCTCCGGTGTATAGGGAACAGTGGGGGCAACCTCCTTTTTAGTTCCCGCGCCGCAGAGCGCAACCTGAATAATTATCTTATTAGATTTAGCCATAATTTTTCCTTTCAAAATTAGAATATTTTAGAACCTGTATTTTGATGGACGGGAGCCGCCTCAACAGCGGCTGCAGGCTTTTACACGGGGTCATCCATAAATTTCTTGGCGAGCTTGAAAACCTCAAATAGTTGCTTGTCGCGCTTTGCCGAAAGCTGCGCCTTGTCTACGCCGGAATAATCATAAAAGCCCTTGCCAGTTTTAAAGCCAAGCTCTCCTTTGTCCACGTGCGATGCGAGAGTCTTGGGCATGTCAACCTCGGGGGGCATCTTATAGCTCTTGTTCTTAAAGTTGTTCGCAGTCATATCAAGCCCGCCGAAATCCGCACGCTTGCAAAGCCCAAGGACTACGGCACGCGGGATGAAGCTTGTCTTCACGGCTTTGTCTATGTCCTCCGGAGTGCAGTAACCGTTGTCCAGCAAATAGAAGAGCTCCTGGTTTAGGCACATCTGCATACGGTTTGCAATATAGCCTTGAATAAACTTCTTCATAAGGACTGCGGTTTTGCCGCATTTTTCAAGCAGCTCGACAGTAACGTCAGCGTATGATTGCGGAGCTTGCTCTGCCTTGACGACCTCGACCAGCGGTATAAGCTGCGCAGGAGCATACCAGTGGGCTATAACGGCCTGCTTTAAACGATTTTTTGGCATTAAAGCAAAAACGTCAAGCCCCGAAGTGTTTGAGGCGATGATTGCGGTGTCGCTAACCACTTTGTCAACCTTCTCGAACAATTCAATCTTAGCGTCCTTGTTTTCTACGATTGTCTCCTGAATGAAGTCGGCGCCCTGAACCGCCTCTTCTACCGTTAGCGCAAAGCTCACGCGCTTGAAAGTGTCCTCCAGCTTATCCGCAGCCAGCAGATCCTCCTCGACAAATGTTTGCAGGCTCTTATAGAGGGCTTCCTTTGCTTTGTCGCGAGTCGATTCACTACGCGTCCACATAGTGACCTCGTATCCGCCCATAGCAAACATCTGCGCTATCCCTGGGCCCATAGTGCCGGCTCCAAGGACAGCGGTTTTTTTGATATCGTTAAGCGTCATTATAACTCCCCTTTCGTTAATAAAGTGGAAAGGGGCCACAGCAGCACGCAGGCTGGCAAAGCCCGCCCAATATGCCACAGCCCCTGTCCAAAAACTTAGTCCTCTTAATTTAAATAAGCACTAAGCATTTATTTAACAGCGCCAGTCTCCCAAGCTACCAGCCTGACGAAACCGCCGTCTGCCATTTCGCAGCGGAACGGGAATGCAGCAACCGTCATGCGCTTTCCTGTGACCTGGTCTACATCGCCACCGGCGTTTTCGATTGTGCAAACGCCATATTGCATGAATTTGCGGTGGCAGTACTCGTAGTCAGGGAACTCAACAGCAGGATCTTTGCCGGTTGCTTCACGGTAAATCTTGTCAAGCCACGGCATTTCCTGGCTGAGCGGATGGTGCCACAGAGGAGCGTCGGTTGCGCCCCACGTGCCCGTGATGCCTTTAATCTTCTTCTCAAAGATGAGCCAATCGCAGACTTCGGGGCCCATGCCGGGGTAGTAGTTGAAGTACTTGTCGTTATTGACGCGCCAGAAACGGTGGAAGCCTGTGTTGACGATAACCCAGTCGTTTTCTTTGATTTCGAGGCCGTCTTTTTTGCAGGCTTTCTCAAAATCAGCGGGCTTAAGCTCAACCCAGACGTCTCCGAAATCTTTTGGCACGCCCTTTGCTTTGTCCCATTTGGCGTTAAATTCGTCATACAGGTGTGTCATATCGAGGATGACGCCTGTGCCGATGCAGTGCTCGAGAGGAATCTCATCGAGGCTGTAGCCATACTTTTCGCGATCTACCTCTTCAAGGTGAAGCACGTGATTCGGTGCGTCCATGTGTGTTGCTGCGTGCAATGTGCCTGTGTAGGTCATCGTGCGCTTATGGAAACGCTCCAAGTACTGCCCGCGCGGGAAAAGAAGATCCTGACGGGGGCCTGGGAATGGCCACAGCGGGGTGTCAACGCCCCATGGGTTTGACAGGTCATAGATTTTGGGCATCTTCGACTTGTCGAGGTAGAATTTGCTCTTGTCTAGCGGCATGTATGCCATAATATGTTCCTCCTATGGTAAATTATGAATGATTTTTTCCTTGCACTACTAATCTAAACCTTGGTACAATACCAAAGTCAAGCAGTTTTTGTTGGACTTTACGCCAAAATCAGTTATAATGATTGCACAACATCCATCATAATGAAGGATTCCGGGGGGGTTAAGAGTGCGCTACAAAATTGGGGATGTATCCGGGATATTGGGCATTTCATCCGACTTAATACGCTACTACGAGGAAAAAGGCGTGGTTTCTCCGACTAAAGACCCAAACAACAACTACAGGTATTATGACACATGGGACATAAATTACCTGATAGACTGCCTTTGGTACAAAAATTTTGGATTTGGCATTGAGCAAATCGCAAATATGGTCTCCGAATGCTCCTATGGCGAAATTCTCGAAAGGCTTGAAAAAAAGGGGGTGGACATGCTGGCGGAAATCCGCCGCCAAGAACTGCTGCTCCAGAGGGTTAAGCTCTTCTGCGAAAGGCTTGAAGGCACGAAAAGCGCCCTGGGAAGATGCGAATTGCGCTACAACGCCGAATTCGTAAGGTATATCAACCGCCGCAATTTCACATATGACAACAGCCCCGCACTGA
>WQSH01000061.1 GCA_009787995.1 Oscillospiraceae bacterium | reverse complement strand
CCATGCTCGAGATGGAGCCCGAGCCCGAGCCTGACCCCATGCTCGAGATGGAGCCCGAGCCCGAGCCTGACCCCATGCTCGAGATGGAGCCCGAGCCTGACCCCATGCTCGAGATGGAGCCTGAACCCGAGCCTGACCCCATGCTTGAAATGGCTCCGGAAGCCATTCCGGAGCGTATGTTTGAACCTGAACCAGAACCTGAAAAAGTTGCGGCTGCACCACCAAAACCCGCCGCCAAAGCGCCGGCAGGGCTTGACCAAGTTTTGGGAAACGAAATAATGAAGGAAATCAAAGACAAAGACGGCGTAGTCCTCGCCAAAGCCGGAGACATCCTTACCATGGATCTCATCATGGAGGTCAAAAACGCAGATCCGGGCAAAGTGATTGAACTAATCCAAAATGTAAGAAAATAGCGCAAGCCACACTACCCCAAAAGCCTTAGCACACTCTGAGGCAGAGCGTTCGACTGTGCGAGCACCGCCGTGGATGCTTGAAGCAGGATGCTGTGCCTCGTCAACTGCGCCGCCTTCTTTGCCATGTCTGCATCGCGGATGCCGGACTTGGCTGAACTTAGATTCTCGTAAGAAACGCCATTATTGGCATAAGCGGCCTTCAAGCGCTTATATTGCGCCCCCGACACTGCCCGGAAGCTGCTCACCTCCGCAATCGCATAGTCTATGGCGCCCAGCGCAGCATTTCCCGCTGGGCGCATGGTAACATTAATGTTGCGCAGGCCCAGCGCAACCGTGCGCAAATCGTGGCGAGAAATGAACATCCCTTGCCCTTTGTTTGCACCGCTCTGTATCCATAGGTCGCCATATTCTTGCGGTTGTGAAGGCGCAGGCGGATGAGTGAGCTCGGGCAGCGCAGGTGCGTGCCCTGGCTCATAGTTTACACGGAAAGTCTGTAACAGCGCAGAGTTTCCCCGTTCCGGGTGCCATTCGTTTCCGTCAGTTTGCACACTGATAGTCCACACACCTGTAGCAGCAACACCGTAGAACCCCATTTGAACAAATCTGCTTTGTTCAGCGCCGAATTCTTCGGTCAAGGCATTGAGCCTAACCCTGTCGCCAAAGGATGGGTGTGTAATAACCCTGTGTCCTTCTTGACTTCTCGTGTCAAACACAATCTGCGCTCCATCAGGAGCTGTGATTGTGAATATTGCGCCTGGCGTATTTCTGTCGCTTTCGCCTCGGAGATGCGCAGTGAAATAGAAATTAGTCCCTTCCACCACATGCACATTCGCAATCAGCCTGTTTTCGGCTGTGGGAAAATTAAAAACCCTGTCTGAGCGTACGGCTCCTTCCAATCCGGGCAAAAAACTCATATCCATGTCCAACATTTGGTCAGGGTCATTGTTATAACCCGCCCCCCAAACAACAGGGTCAAAACCCGCCGCAGCTGCCCCTAAGATGCCAAACGCTGCCGCACCCATGCTGCCGGCAGGTGCGGCGCTTACATTCATAAGCTGCACTTCGTTAAATGTTACCCCATTTGCGACATCGTCGATCTCGCGCAAAAGCTGGTCAATCTCCAGCTGCAAGCTTTGCCTGTCCTCCGGCGAATTTGTACCGTTGAGCGCCTGTACGGCAAGCTCCCTTTTGCGGCGCAGCATATCATGTATCGTCGCCATTGCTCCGTCCATTGTGCGCAGGAGGCTTATGCCGTCCTGTGCGTTCCTTTTGCCTTGGCTCAGCCCGCGTATCTGCGCCCGCATCTTTTCGGATATGGCAAGCCCCGCCGCATCGTCTGCGGCGCAGTTTACTCGAAAGCCCGAGCTGAGCCTTTCAATGGCCTGCGCGGCACTTGCGGCACTAATGTTATGCTGCCTATGGGCGCTGAGTGCTGAGACATTTGTGTTTATTCTCATAAGCACATCCTTTCGCTTAACTGCACAACCCACATCTTATTCATTTAGAATCAGCTAAATAAGGAAAGACGCATTTAGAACAACTCGACTGCATAGTTCAGCGCCAGCTTTTCATACATTTTGTATATCTTGTAAAAGGCCATTGCCCGGGCTTTAGCGTTTTTTCAGAATCCTCCGTCAAATTCCACGGCTTCACCGCTCCCGCAAAGTGAACAACCTTAGGCACATACCAGGGGTTCCCATTGCACCGTTTTGGAGCCAAATCAAAAAACCACATGCAAAAATTATACGGCTGATACATCAAATCCCTCACTTGAGGATAGCCAAACAGCTTTATGCTGCCAATGTACGCTATGGAGAGAATCCCTTGATCTCCGTGGTACAGCTGCTCAAAATCGGGGCTCATACTTTCCAAAAAACTCTTTACTTTTAGAAAGTCATTGATTGAAACATTTTCGATTCGCAATTTTTCGGTATTTATGACATACGAACCGGAGTTGAATGCACCGCGAAGTATGCTGTTGGCTAACTCCAAATCTTCAAGGTCTCCATCTTCAAACTGGTGCACTTCATTGTTCTTCCTTTTGAATCTGGCGCCAGTTGCTATAATCAGGTGGTCGTCAAAGTCAGAAAAGTAGTATTCGGCAATGTCGCCGAGAATCAAAACATCCGCAGCGTCAACATACATAACACGATCCACTTCCGCCGGAAGGTAGGTATGGCATTCCAAAGCAAAATAGGCCTCAGGCACCCAGCCTCCGCCCTTCGTTGCAAGCTCCTCATACGGCGCAACGTCTCTTATTTTCATGTCCTGAAAGCCTATATTGAGCTTCTCGCAGCAGATACGCAAGCTATTGATGCACTTTTCCTGCATTTGGTTATGAAACAAATAAAAATGAACTTCATAATCCGACAGGTTGTCCGCTATGCTCAACAGCTGAACTGGAACAAGCTTTGCATAGTTCTCATCGCATGATGTCATGATATTTATTCTTCGTTTTTTTTGCATATGCTTTACTTTCAGCCTTAGCTTATGTAGTATGCAGCACTCCCAACTTTTAGGCGCACACTTTGGTTTCGTCGTTATATTCACCCAACGAGTTACTCCGCACGCAACACAGGGACAGTCGACCTGAGCCGTCCGTCCCTGCATCATCCTTTTTAATTGCCTGTTTGACCGGCTTGCTCAAACAGATGCGTAAGCATACGCTGCAGCAAGTCTTGCGCAGACTGCATCCAAGTGTTGATGGAATTAAATTCTTGGCTGCTGATTAGCATATCAAACGCTCTGGTTGCCGCATCCATGGCGCTGCCGAGAGGCTCCGAAACCGCTAGGAACCCACGCTCTTCATTCGATCGCCAGGTCTCAAACTGCCTACCAAAGCTATTAAACCGCTCCCAACTATCGTTATTGGAGAACAAGTAGTCATCGATCTTGGCTTGGAGCTCTAGTCGCCTAGCCCATGCCTCCGGGTCGTGGAACATGGTGCCTGGCCTGCTGGAGCCGCGAACCTGAATGTCAAAAAACTCCTCTCGGCTCACCCCAAACTGCCTTTCTGCAATCATGATGTTTATAGTTGGGATATGCCAGTTGCCCCCTGAGGGCGGCCTGAAGAGAGTCGTCCCGCTCGCAAAAGGCCTGTGGGTGTAATTGCCCGACTCGTCCTGCCAATATCCGCGCTCGCGCATGGCGTCATTATTCACTCTGCGCTGAACTTCCGTGAGAAATACCTCCGCTGAGACTCCGCTCATGAGCGAGTCGGCTATTTCTTGCGCCATCCGGAGGGTGGCCTCTCGCTGTAGTGCCCTTTCCTGCACTGTGGAGTTGGGCATGCTCTGAGCTGTGTTCGTCCCTTTTTCCATCAAAGCGGCAAGCTCGCTGACGGAGACGTCGGTGCTCTGGCTGAAATCAGTGGTCCCTTGCGCAGCATCGCGGATGAGGCTTTCCATGTCAAGCCATGTTTCGCGGCCTGGGGCTCCAAATACGATGATGCGGTGTGAGTTCAAAAAACGTGTTGCTCGGCTGCCGCTCATTAATTCGTCCGCTATTTGCCGAGCTAACTGCATAGATTCTTCCTGTCTCATCGCCCTCTCTTCAAAGGGAGCGTCAATATTGATACGGACGCTTCTGTCTAACATTGAAGCCAGTTCCTTTACCCGCGCCATATCCACATCTGCAACTCTTTGGTTAAGGCTAAACGCACCCTGTACGATAACGCTTTGGGAAAAGGTAAGTTCATGGAGCATATCAGCAAACCTTCTTGTATCAGGCGGGGCGCTTTGGCCTATCTCTACGACATCAGCGACGCCGGAGGAGAACGCAGCAGCTTCTTCGCCAACGCTTAGCACATAGTCCAGGTCAGCAGTTTGTATAGGCGTTTGTGCAGTGGCTGCATATGCGCTTGCTGCGCTTTTATTCACGCTGCCCACATATCCGCCATAGTCGGCCGGGCCTACGTTTCTGTAGGCAGTTGTTTTGAGTTCCATCTCATTTTAACCCTCCTTGAAATTTTTATTTTATTTTTCGCAAAATCCCCTATACCACCACACCCCTGCAACTTCCGAGCCGCAAAGGCTTGGTATAATAAGCTTGATGATTCCTCCCCGTGACGGTTGTCATTCTTTACCTAGTTAATTAGTGCTAAGAAGCAAAAGCTAAAAGGTATACCTGTTCTGTATAGATACGATGCTCATTCGCATTTTCAATAAAGAATTCCCCTAAATCGAAAGACCAACGAGTCCCCGGATGAGTCATAGTTCCTACCGCTGAACTTGAGTATACGTGTGCTGTGAATGTACCATCTGGACGAGTTGTAACCCAGTTTGAAAGACGAAGTCGCCAGTTATTATTCCAATTCCTATTTTCTATACCAATCCCTTCCGTCGCCAACGGCTAGGTCTCTTATTGGTGCCGGAACACCGTTAGCCTTGAACTGGACATCTCCAATGTCTGTCACAAGGATTTCCGCACCATTGGTAGCCCGGATGGTTATGGGCTCACCGTTTGGTGCAAGGATGCTCCTAAAACCGACCGTAACTGAAATCACCTCGTTTGCTTCAACCTCGGCATATCCATCGGCATCTGTAAACATGTCAATCCCAACAGCCACCCTTGGCTGAATGCCAATGAACCCGGGTCCTGCAAACACCGTAAGCGGTGCAAGCGTTAGCAGCATTGCCAATGTCAGCAATAGTATAGCTACTCTCTTTGATTTTAGCTTCATTTGTGTCCTCCTATTTTTTTAATACCATCATTGTAACCACAAAAAAACTCTCCAGTCAATGACACTTCATGCAACGCAATCGTTGCACGAAATGTCATTGACATTGAGCAGATAGTCAGCCTATACTGAATTGTCTGGTCTAAATTGTTAAATGAAAGTGAGGACATAAAAATGAGAGGAAAGATTAGAGAATCGCTGGCATTCCTTCTTACGTTGACCATGCTGGCACTGGGCGGCGGCTTGGCTGTCGTGTTTGAGTTTGATTCGGGCTGCAACATAGCTGTACCCATGGATTTCCTGCCTGACCAACCTTTTGAAGGTTAGTCAAAATCCACACCTAGACTATCTTTCGCAACATCGCCTATGATTTGCTTTTCTCGCAACATGCCATGCTGCGAAAACATGGATGCGCCGTAATATGACAGTGCAATGCTTTGTATTGTTCCATCTTCCCTGTCAAGCCTGATTTCGTTGTACCCCTTGTTAAACAAAATTCCCGGCAATTTTCTCACGCTCCCATAGGTTCGCAGAAAAACGAGCCCTTCTTCAACGATTGCCAACGCTTTTACTCTCTGCTCTGGCCTCCCGAGATTTGAGGAATAGTTGACCAATATCGCAGGGTACATGCGTGACAATTCAACTTCATCCTTGTACTGTTCTTTTATCGTGCGGAGCAATCGCTCATACATGTCCACTGCGCGAATCGGCTCTCCATTGTGCCCGCAAAACCCCGCATACAAGTTGAGTATAGCCGCTTCGAAATAAGTTAGAGGATGCTTCCCTATGTTGCGTTCATCGAATTGAGGATATGTTACCTTGAGAGCATCTAACAACATATCCCGGTATTCTGGCTGAGGCGAACTGTAGCTTGCCGCAAAAATCTGTGCCTTAGAGAACTCCACGAACTGTTTAATTACGTTCTGTTTCTTTAGGCCGTTCATCTTTTCAAGTTCTATGAGCAAGGCTATAGCGTCATCAAAGCGGCGATTTATTATCAAAATATTAATTCTATCCCTAAGCTGCAAAGCCGTAAAGTCTGATTTTGACAGGAAGAAGCTCTGGTAGAGATTGACGTCCCTCCCCAGACGCTGCATTATGGCCTCCAGTGTGAAGTAATTCGTTTCGCCCTTGCCCGCCTCAAGCCTCTGCAGGGTGGACTTGTCGCATATTCCACTGCTGAGCTGCGCCAAGGAGAGTGACGCCCTTTCCCTCAAAGCCTTTACCATCGTACCTATGCTGTCGCACTCCACCGCTTCGCCTCTGTTGTATGGCGCCCTGGGATGAACGGGCATTTGCAGCTCACCTACACCATATAGGTTAAAGCTGACGCCAAATTCCCTTGCCGCCTTGAGCGCATTGTTTGCCTTGGTCATTTCGCCCAGCAGCGCATACCCAAAATAGGCGTGCTGCAAATGCTTGCGGCACTCGTCCATACGATTTAAGCCTCGCAGCGCATGTGCCGTATTTAGCTCGAAATCAGGGTTTAGCTCCCCATTTTTTCGAGTGGCTGAGTATTCAGCGCCTATCCCGCAAGCCTCCAGGGCTTTCTCATAGTCGCCTGTTTCTATCAAGCAGCCTGACAAAGTCAGCAGCACGGGAGCGAGCTGCTGCTCTTTTTCCCTGTCGGTGGCCGGCAGCTCAATAAGACTCGACTTCATGAGGCTCAGCATCCTGATTGCAGTATTCAAGTCGCCCGCTTTTGCATATATGCGGGCTTTTGTGTGCAGCAGTTCCGGCTCTTCGAGGATTAGCACGGCTTTTCCTATGGCGCTTTCGTCAAAGGACTCGAAAGTCTCTGCTATTGCGCTGTCTATCAGCCGGAGTATCCCCTCCGCAGGCGCCCCCTTTTGCTCCAGCAGGCGGGCTTTCTTGCTCAGGAGAAATTGCCTTTGAACCCCTTCTTCAAAGGCCGGGTTTGCTTCAAATTCGGCAATAATCGTTTCGGCCAGGGCTGAGTCCCCTATGTCCAACGCTTGATTTAGTCGGTCGCAGCGGAGGATGTCCGCCATCGGCAGGGCGTCCAGCAATGGGTATACGAACCCTTCCATGGGAATTTCCGTGGCTTCGACAAGGCTTTCGAATGCGCTTTGCCTTGGGGATTGGCCCTCCCCCTCTATTCGATAGAGGCTGCGCTCGTCAAGCTTGCTATATTTATGCATAGCCGCCCTTTCAAGCCCAGTCCGCTCTCTGAGCGTGTTTATCAGTGTTGCTTTGCTGTACTTCGCCACGTATGTCCACCCCCACCATATATCCAAGTCGCCTCATTCTCAAATGTCGTCCGCCGGGGAATCTGCTGCTTCACCCCCGGCCTTCTGCTTTCTTGAAAATAGCGCTGCGCAAACCAGCGCCGTCAGGGGCATGGCCAGGAGAATCCCCATGCTTCCGATTATCGCCTGCAGCAGCTCGACTATGACCAGCTCGCTATTGAACAAATCAGTCAGCGTGCCAACATGGACGATTAAGAGCAGAATAAGAGTCAGGGAGCTGCCTATGTAGGCAAGCACCAGCGTGTTGGTCATTGAAGCCATCACATCCTTGCCTATGTTGATTCCAGACTTGAAGATGACCCCAAATGACGAATCGGGCGCCTGCGACCTAAGCTCCCATAACGCAGACGAAATGGACACCGCAACATCCATAACGGCGCCCACGGCGCCAATGATTATGCCTGCGAAAATCAATGCCCGCAAGTCTATGGGTTCCTCAAGCGGCAGGAGCAAAAGACTGATGGAATCTGTGCTTATGATTCCCGTAAGCTGAAGGGTGTGGTTCATAATCAGCGTAAGCACGGCAGCGGCAAGCACCCCGCCAAAACAGCCCGTGATAGCCGCCAGCGACTTTCGGTTTATGCCATTGATTATGAATATCGTGACGATTATGGAATAAAAACATACAATGACGGAAGTCAGGTAAATATTCCGCCCTGATAATATGGCCGGTATAAACACAGTGAAAACTGCGGCGCAAGTAAAACCAAGCGAAAGAATCGCAGAAAAACCCTTTGCCCTGCCAAAAAGCAGCATCAGCACAATGAATATCGCCCCAAGGACCCAAATTTGATTTATCCTGACAAAATCTACAAAGTACCACACATCCGGCTCGAAAGAAACGAGGATTACCCTATCGCCCTCCGCCACCTCCCTGGTTTGTATCCCCATGAAATCATCGACGTCCTGCTCTGCAGTTACGGTTTCCCCTCTTAGCTCCCCTTCGGTAATTGCCGCCTCAAAAACCAAAAACCTCTCCTGAGCCCATTCGAAATCGCTTTCAAAGACCCCCACTATCCTTTCGACCACAGCCACCACCGTCTGGCTGGTATCATCATAAAAAATGGCGTCGTCCGCTCCGGCTACCGAATTCCCAATAATCAGGAACGCCACTGCAAATGCAATTATTGCCAAGTAAAAAATAAACGACTTCCAAGTTACCATGTAAAAAAACCTCCCTTTATTTTGGCAAGGCCGCCGCACTGCTTGCCATCAGACCTTTGAGCTTTTTAAACTCCCTGTAGATGAAAATCACCGCAAGAACCGCTGCAACAGTGTCGGCTATCGGCCCTGCAAACAATATGCCGTCGATGCCCAGAAACATCGGGAATATGAGCAGCAGCGGAATCAGGAATATTATCTGGCGGGTGAACGAAATGAATATGCCCATTTTCGCCCTGCCCGTCGCTGAAAAATAACTTGCGGCAAGCGGCTGCAGGCCATTTGAAAACGTCATGAACATAAAGACGCGCAAGTACCTCGTGGCGAAGCTAAAGTATTCCGGAGGCCCGTCGCCAAAAATCCCTATAATCTGATGCGGCAGAAGCTGGAAAAGCGCAAAAAACACACATGCAATCACGATGTTCATTTTGAGGGCGGTCTTTAAAGTGTCCTTCACTCTCTCGTAGTTCTTGGCGCCAAAATTATACCCATTAATCGGCTGGCACCCCTGCCCTATCCCGATGACAAACCCGATGAAGATAATATTTATGCGCGAAATTGCGCCCACCGCCCCAAGGACGACAGTGCTGCCATATACCGACTGCTCGCCATAGTGCCTCAAGGCGCTGTTGAGCACTATGGCCACCAGCGTCATTGCAATCTGATTTGAAAATGGCGCTGCGCCAAGGGCGCAAATTTTCTTCAGGCAATCCCAGCTCGGGATAACGAACTTCCTTGGCAGCTTGATGGTTTTCAGCCCCCGAGCAAGGTACATAACCGCCAAGCCCGCCGAAAACAGCTGCCCCAGCGCCGTTGACCACGCCACGCCCCTAATGCCCAGCCCGGCAGTGAACATCAGTAGCGGGTCTAGTATTATATTCACCACAGCCCCGGACAGCATGCACAGCAGCGACCAGTTTGGGCTTCCGTCCGCCCTGACCAAGCTGGTCAATCCCACCGTCAGCACTTGAAATGGGATGCCCAAGATTATTATAGACATATAGTCCATGGATAATTCGAGTATCTCTGCGGTCGCTCCGAACAAAATCAGCAGCGGCTCTAAAAAAAGCATGAACAATGCCGCCATCGCAATCCCACTTATGAGCATAGCGCTAATCCCACTAATTGTGATTCTTTCCGCCTCCGCCTGCTTGCCCGCCCCAAGGCTCAGGTTGAAGTTAGCGGCTACGCCCAGCCCAAGCATGACGGACACAGCCCCCGTTATCGTAAAAAACGGAAACGTAACGCCAATTGCGGCGACCCCGTCATAGCCAATGCCGTGGCCCGTGAATATTTGGTCAAACACATTATAAAGGGCGTTTAGCAGATTGCTGAGTATCGCAGGCGCAGCAAAACGGACTATAAGCCTGGTGATTTTTTCATAACCCAGCGGGTTAGCAGATAATGCCTCATTTCTCATGCTTACATCTTACCCTAAATCCCATATTCGCACAACCCCAATAAAGCATTGCAGTAACGACAGACATTGTTGGTACATCAAGCTTTAATGAATTCTCCCTTTACAAAACAGGGAATCTGTGGTAGCATTCCCTTCCACCCATGGGGCCGATCCCTATGGGTCAGGTTTGCCGTGGCTTTTTATGGAGGTGCTCATGATAACTTTAACTGGGATATGTAAGGACTTCCGTGTTGCGAAGCGGCAGTCCGGCTTTGGACGTGCGGTCAGGGCTCTTTTTTTGCGTGAATATGAAACAGTGCATGCCTTGCAGAATGTATCCTTTTCTATCAGCGATGGCGAAATGGTAGGCTATATTGGGCCAAATGGCGCAGGCAAAAGCACCACCATCAAAATTATGTGCGGCATTTTGACCCCTGATGGCGGCACATGCCAGATAAATGGGCGCACCCCCTGGCGCGAGCGCATCGCCCATGTTCGGGAAATTGGGGTCGTGTTTGGCCAGCGCAGTCAGCTGTGGTGGGATGTCCCCGTGATTGACAGCTTCGAGCTTATTCGGGACATATACCGCACCGACCACAACACCTACAGGAAGAATCTGGACGAGCTTATTGAGGTCCTGGAGCTGTCGGAAATTTTAAAAACGCCTGCCAGAAGCCTGAGTTTGGGGCAGCGCATGCGCTGCGAGATTGTGGCAAGCCTGCTCCATGACCCCAAGATTTTGTTCTTGGACGAACCTACCATCGGCCTGGATGTAGTGTCCAAAATAGCGGTGCGCCGGTTCATCAAGAGCCTAAATGAAGAGCGCGGCACAACAGTGCTGCTGACTACTCACGATATGCAGGACATCGAGGCTCTCGCAGAGCGGATTATACTCATTGGAAAGGGGCAAATTCTGTTCGACGGCGGCATGGCGGAGCTTGAATCCTGCGCCCCTGAAGGCGCGACTGCGGAGGAAATGGTAGCCGCCCTGTACAAGGAGTACGAGATATGAGTCGCAGGATTAATATCAAGCCCTACACGGCGCTGTTCCGCATACGCTTCACCAATGCCTTGCAATACCGCACAGCAGCTATCGCAGGGATTGTCACGAATTTCGCTTGGGGATTTATGCTCATTTTGGCCTTCTCCGCCTTTTACGATGCCAACCCCGAAGCCTCCCCCATGACATTCCAGCAAACCGTCGCCTACGTGTGGGTGCAGCAGGCCTTTATTGTTATGTTCTTTATGTGGTTTTTTGAAAACAGCATTTTTGAAGACATAGAAAGCGGGCAGGTTTCCTATGACATGGTCCGCCCAATGGACTTGTATGGCAGATGGTTTTCCATGGCTGCCGCCAACCGTGTAGCTAGGGCGGCATTGCGATGCATCCCTGTGCTGATTGTGGCATTTATCCTGCCTGAGCCATTTCGCCTTGCGCTTCCGGGCGAGCTTGGGCGATTGGGGCTGTTCTTCCTCAGCATGGCTCTTTCCGTGGGCGTCGTAGTGAGCTTTTCCATGCTCATATACATTTCGGCTTTTTTCACCATCAACGGTTTGGGTTCCCGGGTCGTAGTGGCGTCTGTCGGCGACTTCTTGGCAGGTGCAATCATCCCAATCCCCTTTTTCCCCGACACATTGCGGGTGCTGGCGGAGCTTTCTCCCTTTGGCGCCATGCAGAATATGCCCTTGCTGATTTTCAGCGGGCACTTGGCAGGAGATGCGCTCATACGTGGCCTTATCCTCCAAGTTTTTTGGCTTATTGTTTTGCTGCTCGCCGGGCGGGCATTGATGGGGCGTGCGTTAAAGCGCGTAATAGTTCAAGGAGGTTGAGCATGAGGCTGTATATTAAGTATTTCTCCATGCACGTAAGGAGCCAAATGCAGTATAAAACATCCTTTTTCTTCACAAGCCTTGGGATGTTTTTGACCGCCTTCTCCACGCTTTTGAGCATTAACTTCCTATTTGCCCGTTTCGATTCGGTGGGCGGATTTAGTCATGAGGAGGTGCTGATTTGCTTTGCGGTTATGATGATGGCGTTTTCCTTTGCGGAGCTGTTTGGGCGGGGCTTTGATTTATTCCCCACGCTTTTGGGCAATGGCGGATTTGACCGTGCTTTGGTGAGACCTAGGAACGTTATCTTTCAGGTGCTGGCTTCGCAAACTGTGCTCACGCGCTTTGCGAGAATCGCACAGGCCGGGGCGGTGCTCGCTTACGCCATACCCCGCAGCGGCATAGATTGGACTTGGGATAAGGTAATGACACTGTCGCTGATGATTGTCTGTGGGGCTATTTTGTTTTTCAGCCTATTTGTTGTATATGCGGCTTTTTCGTTTTTCACTGTCGAGGGCCTGGAATTTATGAACATCCTGACCAACGGCGGCCTTGAGCATGGGCGCTTGCCCTTTGGGGTCTATGGCGATGGGGTGCTCAAGTTCCTGACTTATATAGTCCCCCTGGCGCTGGTGCAGTATTATCCACTGTTGTACTTGGTCGACCGTGAGGATAGCATTTTTTACGCTTTGACCCCAGTTTTTGCCTTGCTGTTCCTCCTACCATGCTACGGCCTCTTCCGCTTCGGCCTCCGGCATTACAAATCCACCGGGTCTTGATTATGACCGGCAGGGGCGCAAAATCGCCCAAACAATAAAACATTCTTTACACTGCCCGCCTTTGCGTGATATACTTTCCCTTGGAAATTTGATTGTGGAGGTGTTGTAGTTGCTTTGGGTAAAAGACGGCATTGAAGAAGTGCTGCAAAAACTGGGCGTCGACCCGGAGAAGGGCCTGAGCCCCGACGAAGTTTGGGTGCGCCATCAGAAGTTCGGGCTAAACGAATTTGAGGACGAAAAGAAGGAAACCTTGCTGCAAAAGATTTTGCACCATCTGTCTGAAATCCCGACACTGATTCTTATTGCGGCGGCATTGATAGCAGGCTACATGGCTATATTCAACCCGCCCGACACGATAGGCAGAGGATGGCCTAAGGTCATTGTCATCTTGTCGATCGTCGTTATAAACGTGTGCTTGGGCATTTATCAGGAAAGCAAGGCCGAGAAGGCCCTGGACGCCCTCAAAAGGATGAACTCTTTCAAGACCACTATCCTGCGGGGCGGCGTAAAGCAGATTGAAGACGCCAACCAGCTGGTGCCGGGCGACATCGTGCACCTTAGCGCAGGAGACGTCATAACAGCGGACTCCAGGCTGATTTCCGCCTCCAGCCTGCAGGTGGACGAATCGGCGCTAACTGGCGAGAGCCAGCCGGTTGACAAGGACGCAAGCGTCCTTATTGAAGAAA
>WQSH01000060.1 GCA_009787995.1 Oscillospiraceae bacterium | reverse complement strand
GCAACCCGGAGGAAGCAAGGCGCTTCATTGAGTGGTTCGGGCAGGCTTCGATTCAAATGGAGTGGCAGGAGAGGTTTGACTCCCTTCCGGCAAATATCCATGCACAGGGCAATCTGGACGAATTCCAGAGGACGATTTCCGAGCTCCCCATTCAAGATGTGGACTGGGGATTCGTGGCTGAAAACTTTGATAGCTGGGCCGAGCATATAATTTTGACGTATATGCCGTAAAGGCAAGCACAATAGAGGACTATGGGAGATAACGACTTTTGCTCTGCCCCATAGTCCTCGATTTTTACCGGGTAAAGAGGGATTGTTATGATAAGCTTGAGCAATATCAAGGTCTGTTTTGGAGATTTCGTTGCGCTGCACGACATCAGCATGACCGTCGAAAAAGGTGAGTTTTTTACTTTGCTGGGGCCGTCAGGCTGCGGGAAGACCACCACTTTGAGAACGATCACCGGCTTTATAAAGCCTGAAATCGGCTCGGTCAAAGTGGGGGACGAGGAAATCACCCACCTAGAGGTCGAAAAGCGGAACATCGGCATGGTTTTCCAAAACTATGCGCTATTTCCGACTATGTCTGTCTATGAAAACATAGCCTTTGGGCTGAAAGTCAAGAAGATGGGAAAGGCTGAGATCAAGTCAAAGGTGGACGAAATTGCCTCGAAGGTGGAGCTTGACCAAGACCAGCTGGGCAAAAAAATAAGCCAGCTATCAGGCGGACAGCAGCAGCGCGTCGCAATTGCGAGGGCGCTGGTCACTTCCCCGCCAATCATTTGTCTGGACGAGCCTTTGTCAAACCTCGATGCCAAACTGCGGGTGCAGCTGCGCAACGAACTCAAGGAGCTCCAGCGCAAATTCGGCATAACGACTATCTATGTGACCCATGACCAGGAGGAAGCGCTCACTCTTTCTGACAGGATTGCGGTGTTTAACAAGGGTAAAATAGAGCAGATCGGGCGGCCGGACGAGGTGTATAATCAATCTGCTTCGGAGTTTGTGTGCAATTTCATCGGGGATATCAACAAGCTCAGCAAGGATTTTTTGGACAAGGCCGGAGCGGGGCAGCGGGGCATAGACACAAACAAGAGCTGCTACATCCGCCTGGAACGCATGTATGTCAACAACCACCAAGAAAATCACATTGACAGCGAAGCGGTGGTGGAGAATTTCGAGTACTATGGGCTGTACATCAAATACACAATCAATGCCGGGGGCACGCAGCTCAAGGTAATCGAGAAAAACAGCGGGGCATCCATGTATAAAATGGGGGAGAGCATAAAAATAAGCTTTGACCCTGCAAGCGTAATGCAGTTTTAAAGGTGGTGCGCCTGATGAAATATTTGCAAACAATGAACAGGAAAAAATTGGTCGTCGGTTTGATTTATCTAGGGCTGCTATGGTTTCTGCTCGTGATGCTGGTCATACCAAATATAAATACGGTGCTATTTGTATTCTGGCAGGATGGGCAGTTCACGCTTAGGGCTTTTGAGCGGGTGCTGAATTCGACCAGGGCTATGAACGCTTTGCGCAACAGCTTTGTGCTGGCTCCGGCGTTGAGCATCACTGTGGGGTTCATTGGCGTCAGCCTAGTGCTGATTACCGAGTATTTTGCCGTGAAGGGCTCAAAAATCCTGCGTCTTGGCTACATGACGACGCTCGTTTACGGCGGCATTATCCTAGTTTCGGGCTATAGGTTCCTCTATGGGCGGGGCGGGTACTTGACGAATATTTTTGCGGCTATAAACCCTTATTTCAATGTAAATTGGTTTGAAGGCTTCTGGGCAGTGCTCTTTGTAATGACATTTGCCACGACCGGGAATCACATAATTTTCTTGCGCAACGCCATGAGTGCCGTTGACTATCAGACGGTTGAGGCGGCAAAAAACATGGGCGCAAAGCAGTTTACGATACTGCGGCGGATAGTGCTGCCGGTGCTGATCCCGCCGCTTTTGGCTGTGACGATTTTTACATTCATGACGGCATTGACCGCCACATCTGCGCCGCTCCTAGTCGGCGGCCTCAATTTCCAGACCATAAACCCTATGATACTCCAGTTTTCCAGGATGGCGGGCTCCAGGGATTTGGCGGCACTGATGGCGGTGTTCCTCGGGGTGGCTACACTGATTTTGGTAGCGCTGCTCTCCAGACTTGAAAAGCGCGGGCACTACCTGTCCGCATCAAAGGTGAAAACGTCCATAGTCAAGCAGAAAATCCACAATCCCGTTGTGAATGTGCTGGTCCATGTTTATGCGTACTTCATGTTTGTTGTGTACGTTGCGCCCGTAGTTTTGATAATTTTATTCTCGTTTACAAATTCGGCAACGATAGGCAGGGGGCAGCTGAGCTTTTCCGCCTTTACGTTTGAAAACTATGTCAATGTGTTTTCAAGGGTATCCTCATATAGGCCGATTTTGGTGAGCGTGGGCTTTTCGCTGGCGGCCTCGATAGCCGTGGCGGTGGTCGTCATAGTAGTATGCCGGATGATAACAAAGCATAAGAATAGGCTCAGCACGGTTATAGAGTACGGTTTTATGATTCCCTGGCTGCTGCCCGCCGTGCTTGTAGCATTGGGGCTAATTACCACCTTTAACCAGCCAAGGTGGTTTATGATGAACAGGGTGCTGACCGGAACCATGATTATCATGGTGATAGGCTATATGATAATTCGGATACCCTTCACGCTGAGGATAACGCGCGCCGCATTTTTTGCCCTTGACGATGCCTTGGAGGATGCGGCGAGGAATTTGGGGGCAAAGTCGCTCTACACTTTTTTCCGGGTTATATTGCCCATTATCCTGCCGTCTGTCCTGGCGATTTTCGCCCTTAATTTCAGCCAGCTGATGCAGGATTTTGACATGTCGGTGTTCCTGTACCACCCGCTGAATATGCCCTTGGCTGTCCAAATCCAGACGCTGACTGAGGAAGCGGCAGCAGACAACACCGCAATAACTTTCGTCTATGCGGTGCTGATGATGGTTGTGTCCACGGTTGTTTTGTATCTTGTCTATGGCCGGGGGTCTAAGGTTAGGGAATAGGGGAGGTCGGAGGCACTCTTACACCCTTACAGCTCGTCCTTTAGCGAAGCCAAGGTCTGTGCCGCCGCCCTAAAGTCAAAGTCCTCAATCTGCCTATATAGCAAAGCAGTTCCTGGAATTGCGCAAAGCTCGTCAAGATAATCCATACACTCGACATTCTGGGATGCCAGCAAAGCCTCAAGCTTATTGAGCAGGTTCATGGCGTCGGCTTTGTCAAAATCGGTTGCTGCACTTGGGACAGCAGTAACCTCCTCAGCCTTACCAATGCTCTCAAGCACGTGCGTGATTTCCCCCTCTAAAGCGGATAGGCGGTCGATCGGCGGAATGTCCCTGTTTGCAAATATACGTTCCACATACTCAGCGGTCCGAGCCAATGAGCTTTCGAGAATAAGCGCTGCCGAGTTTTTTAGCGAGTGCGCCAGCCGGTGGGCAGTTTCAATGTCGCCTGCGCTTATGTATTCGGATATGTCGGCGAACGTATTTTCATGGCTTCGCACAAAGTCTTGGCGCAATTTATCCATCAAAACGGGATCGCGCTGATAGCTGCTTATGTTCCCTTTTGCTATAGGTTTGCCTGCATGCGCCGCTTTTGCTGCCTCGATCACACCGGGCGGCTGCTTGTCTCTTATATGCTTAGTCAAAATTGCGTTTAGGTGTTTAGTCCGTATGGGCTTTGAAATAAAACCGTCAAATCCGGCTTTAATAAATTTTTCAGCTTGACCAATCATGGCGTTGGCAGTAAGCGCTACTATTGGGTGGGTGTAGCCGATTTTGCGAAGCTGTTGCATGGCATCCATGCCGTTAATTCCGGGCATCATGTGGTCCATGAACACTATGTCATAAACATTGCCCGCCTTGATTATGTCTATCGCTTCGTATCCGCTGCTGCAAGTCTCAACGCTTAGGTCATAAAATGCAAGCAAGCCCTCGGCGACGTATAGGTTTGCATCTACGTCGTCAACAACAAGGACGCGGCCATACGGCATTGATTCCGGCTCGAAATCGAATCGCTTTGCCGTTCTCTGCAACACTTTCTCAAATTGCTGCAAGCTGAGCGACAGCTCCTTGCCCAAGATTTCGGTGCTTGCAATTTTCTGCGGTATGCAAACGACAACCTTTGTGCCTGAGCCTACCTCACTTTCTATATCTACCGTTGCGCCCATCATGTCAACCAAGCTAAACACAATGGGTATACCTAGTCCTGTGCCACCGACAAATCGATTTTCCCGCTCATGGAAGCGTGTATATTCGTTGCTCAAATTTCCAAGTTGTTCAGGGGTCATCCCATAGCCGGTATCGATGATGGAAAAAACCAGCGTCACGTATTCATCTTCCGGCGAATCTTTCCGGCATTGTATGTATAGTTCAACGGAGCCGGTTTCCGTGTATTTGAAAGCATTTGACAATAAGTTGTTTATAATCTGCTCAATACGGACAACATCGCCCACAAGATATGTGGGCAGATTTTCGTCTACATGCAAATCGAATTTGATATTATTGCTGCCGGCGTGCGCAAGGTGCAAATGCACGACATCCACGATCATGCTTGCCACTTCGTAGCTTTCCTGCACAAGCGACATCTTGCCCGCTTCGATTTTGGAGAGGTCTAATATGTCGTTTACAATGCCGAGAAGAATGTTTGCTGAATTGTGGATTTTAGCAAAGGATTCCTCGACATGGGGTGGGAGGTCGGGGTTTTGCAGCTCGATTTCCGAAATGCCCATAACCGCAGTGATGGGAGTACGGATTTCATGGCTCATCCTCGCCAAGAAATTGCTTTTTGCGCGGCTTGACTCTTCCGCTATTTCTATGCGCTGCTGTTCCATTTGCAGCTCCTTGATTTGCGTGACATCATGGGCATAAGTGACGACAACATCCTCTCCGCCAAATTTCATCCGTACGGCATAAACCTCCAGGAACGTGCTTTTGCCCGATGGTTTGTAGTCAATAAAATCAAACTGCCCAGAGCCAGCCTTGAAAACTTCATCTAAATATTCCCGCCAGGCAGGAGTGTTGGGGTGTTCGGCGTCAAAAAAACTAGGGAGATGCACCGTGTACTCGCTTTTAGAGGAAAGCTCGTAGTAATCCAAAGCGGTTTGGTTGCAGTCGAGGGGGGTGTAATCTTTTTTCCAAAATTCGATTACAAGCGGCGCTGCGTCAAACATAAGGCGGATGCGCTCGTCCAGTTCCTTTTCAAGCAGTTTTTTTTCTAATTCGCGCTCTCTTTCGGCAGCGGCCTTTACCGGGCGCAAATCTTGGGCATACCCTATAATCAAGGATTTGTCGTGATGCTCGACGTGAACCCATGTCGCTTCTGTGGGGATAATTTCTCCGCTAGGCAGTTGATACACCCACTCGTCCCTGGCAATGCCGTTTTTCTTGGCAAGCTCTATAAGCTGCGTATTTTTTTCCTTTGATGTTTTTCCGCACGGCTGATACTTGGGCGACAAAGCATAGGGGCTTTCGACAAATTCCGAATTGCTTTTGATTCCAAATGTTTCCCGCAGTTTTTTGTTGCAGTCTATGAAATTGCCGTCCGTGTCCCAAGTTTCCATAAACAATGGAGAATTGTCTTGGAGTATTCCGATAAGCTCTTCGGCCTCTTTTACCTTGCGCAAATCGGTTGTAAAAGCAATAAGAATAACTTTGCCATTGTGCATTGCGCGCACAAGAGTGACAAAAGTGGGAATCAGCTTGCCGTCCAGCGTTTGGTGCATCCACTCAAATTCAGCGTAACCGTTTTCGTATGTATCTTTCATAAGCCCGAGGGCTTTTTCTTTAGAGGAAGACCCGCAAGGCTGATGCTCTGGCATAAGGTCGTAAAATCGTTCGATATACTCTTCTTGGCTGCCCAGCCCAAACAATTCAACAGACCGCCTGCTGGTTTTCAAGAGATTATAATTATCATCCCATTGGTTGATTATAGAAGGCGAGGAATCAAGGATTATTTGCATCAGTTCGTACGTATCGCGCTCTTTTTGCAATTCGTTGTCTACATACCTAGCAAGCTCGTCAATAGTGTCGTTTACCGACTTTTTAATTTGCAAAAAGTCGCCTTTGTAATCGCCAGTTACTTTGCGGTCAAAGTTGCCGCCTGAAAGAGTGCCCATCACGTCCCTGATTTCAACAATTGGCGCGTCAACCGCTTCGGCTAGGCGATTGAGGCCCAGCATTATTTCGCGCCACTCGCCGCTGTATTTGTCGGCTTCAATTACATGATGCAAGTCGCCCTTGTCAGCTGCTGCGGCAATCATTCCCTTGACTTCAGCATTTATGGATTTCACGCTGCCTATAAGCCCGAGAACGTCGCGGAGCAGAGTGCCCACCTCGTCATTTGCGATAGTGGACTGGTCGATATTTATGTTCAAATTGCCGTTTCGCACACTGCTCAAAACCGAGGCCGCTTTTTTTAGCGGCTTTGTTATTGCACCTGAAATAATCAAGGCAATAGCTGCGCTAGCAAAAAGGCTAAAGGCGGACGCTATGCCCATATACCATAGCGCCTGCGTCGCCTGCGAAGTCAAATCATCGCTCATATTGTTTATAAACGACACTAAGCTATCATCGATATAAGCGTAGTGGTCTAGTATTTTTGTGAGGGCATATGTGTATTCGCGGTCAATCTCTAGCAGGCTTCGCATGCCAAAAAAGCCAACTGCTACAGTTGCAGCCAGGAGTAAAAAGAAACCGCAGAGCAGCTTTGTCCTTATTTTCAGGCTTCTTAGGATATTCATTTTATGGGTGCCCCTTTCGCAATTTCGTCCAGTGGGTGGAGTCTTTCCTTAGCGCAAGTCTTCAACGGCGCATACACAGTTCTTGCCGTTTTTCTTTGCTTGGTATAGGGCTTTGTCCGCATCGATCATGAATTCATCTATGCTGTAGTCCCCTGTGCGTTGCGGTATGCTGCAGTGAATGCCGATGCTTGCAGTTACTATTACAGAGGTACCTTCGCTTATGGGTATTGGGTCGCTTTCGATGGCAGCGCGTATGCTCTCGGCGACTTTGCGAGCGCCAGGCAGAGCGATGTCGGGCAGGATTATGACAAATTCTTCACCGCCCCACCGAGCGACTTTGTCCGTCGCCCGCACCAGCACCGAAGCGATAACGCGGGCTATGTTCACAAGTGCCGTATCACCGCTTAGATGGCCATAGGTGTCGTTAAAATTCTTGAAATTATCTAAATCCAATATCATAATGCTGATGGGGGTTTGCTGTCTTTTGGCGCGCGCCCACTCCTGGTGCAGCAAAGTGTTGAAGAAGCGGCGGTTGCCTATGCCTGTCAAAGTGTCTGTTGCGGTTTGGCTATGCATCTTTCGTATCAGGTTAATAATCTTCATCTGGCTTTGTACCCGCATTTGAACAACCGGTGCATTAAATGGCTTGTTTATATAATCTACCGCCCCTAAGGAAAAACCTAAAAACTCATCCTCGGGGCTGTTTTTTCCAGTTACGAAAATGATGGGCACGTCTTTGGTGCCTGCATCTTTTTTGAGCTCTTTAATTATTTCAAAGCCGTTCGTTTCCGGCATTATTACGTCCAGCAGGACCAAATCAGGAGAGATTCTTTTGACCGCTTCAATGCATTTTGTGCCGTCGCGTTCGGCGTACACCACATAATCGTCGCTAAGGATGTCCATTAGCGCCCGGATATTCATTGCTTCATCGTCCACTATCAGTATGCTGTTTTTGCGCACATCAGATTCGCCTTGCCTTGCAGCTTCACCGCTGCTCAAATATCCTTCGCTATCCGAAGGCGCAGCCTCTACTTCGCCTATATCCAAAAGCACGCGCACAAATTCGCGCTCTAAGGCAGACAACTGACTGTCTGTTGGCGCAGCAGCCTCCGCCAGCACCTGTTCTACTTTTTCTGCGGTGCGGGCCAATGCACTTTCTAATATCAAGCCTGCCGACCCTTTAATGGTGTGCGCTAGGCGGTGCGCCGTTTCGGTATCGCCTGTGTCTATGGCATTGCACATTTCAATGAACGCATTCTTATGGTGCCTTACAAAGTCTATGCGCAGCTTTGCTATCAACTCCGGATTGCTTTGATAACTGTTAATGTCGCCTTTGGTGGAGGTTCTATTTGCGTTTGCTGCTTCAATCACCTCTGGAGGCTGTTTATCTTTTATGTGCCTTATCAAAATCGTGTTTAGGCGTTTGGTCTGGATGGGCTTTGAAATATAGCCGTCAAAGCCTGCCCTAATAAATTTTTCCGCTTGCCCTATAAGTGCATTGGCAGTCAGGGCTACTATAGGATGAGCGTAGCCCATTTCCCGGATTATGTGCATGGCTTCGAAACCACTCAAGCCCGGCATCATATGATCCATGAATATAATGTCGTAGACTGCGCCCTGTTTTATTTTTTCTATAGCTTCATGTCCGCTGGTGCAGGTTTCGACTTTGAGGTCATAGAATGCAAGCAGGCCCTTTGCCACATAGATATTGGCATCCACGTCGTCAACTACAAGCACGCTGCCATATGGCATGGGCTCAGGATTGAATGAGAACTTCTTGCTTGCAAGCTTAGCAGATAGTTCAAACTGCTGCAGGCGGGAGACAGACTCTTTGCCGAGCGTTTCGGGGTTTGCAGTCAGCTTCTGCGGTATGCTGACCAAAATTTTTGTGCCTTTGCCAACTTCGCTTTCAACGTCTATATCGGCGTCCATCAGCCGCAATAAGCTGTAGACGATGGGGATGCCCAGCCCTGTGCCGCTGATGAACCGCTCCTCGTGTTCGTGGAAACGCAGATATTCATCGCCCATATTGCCCAGTTGCTCCGGAGTTAGGCCGAAGCCTGTGTCGCTGACGGATATGGTGAGTCTGATGTAGCCCTCCTTTGACTCGTGTGCAAGGCAGCCCCAAGATAGCTCAACCGAGCCTGAATCTGTATATTTGAAAGCGTTTGACAGCAAGTTATTCATGATCTGCTCGATGCGGAGAATGTCGCCGGAGAGGTGCGCAGGGAGGTTTTCGTCCACACATAAATGGAAAGTTATATCCTTGTTGCTTAAATGGTTAAGGTGCATTTGCGCGACATCGCCAATTATGCTTGCCACATCGTACTCATCCTGCAGCAATTCCATTTTGCCCGCTTCGATTTTTGAGAGGTCCAAAACATCGTTGACAATGTTGAGCAGCATATTTGCGGAGCTGTGAATTTTTGCAAATGACTCCTCCATATGCGGCGAGAGGTCCGGAGTTTGCAGCTCTATTTCTGATATACCCAAGACCGCCGTAATTGGCGTGCGCAACTCATGGCTCATCCTGGCTAAAAACCTGCTTTTCGCTCGATTGCTTTCTTCTGCGATTTCGATGCGCTGCATTTCCGCCAAGGCTTTCTTAATCGGGCGCAAATCGTGGCTATATCCGACCACGATGTTTTTGCCATTGCGTTTTTGGCGCACAAAGAGAACCTCGACAGGAAGCTCCTCGCCGCTTGTGGTAAGATGTGTCCACTCAAAACGGGAGCTCCCTTCTCGCAATGCCTGTTCGGCATAAGCGACGGACTTTACTTTTGAAGGTGTGCCGCAGGGCTGAAACTCGGGGGAAAATTTTTCATAATGCTCAAGAAACTCCGTTTTGTCGGATATCCCTAAGAGCTTTGCAGTTTGGTTGTTGCAATCTACCAGGTTAAGCTGGTCGTCCCAAATTTCGATAAGCGCAGGGGATGAGTCCAATAGCAGCTCAACCATGTCGCTAGATTCTTGCTCATGTTTCTCCGCAACTTTGAGCTGTGTGACATCTGTGGAGTATGTTATCACCACGGTCTCGTTGTTATATATTGTGCGAACCCCTTTTACCTCAAAGAAGGCGTCCACGCCGCCAAGAGCGGTTTCCAAATATTCAATATTTCCTGCACCGCTTATAAATACCTGCTCCAAGTAATTGTCCCACGCCTCCATCGAGGGGGTGCCGTCGGGCTGACGTTCGGGCACGAGAGACCTGAAGTTTTTTATATATGCTTCTTTGTTTGAAAAGCCATAGAATTCAAGCGTGGTTTTATTGCAATCAATAAGGTTGTACATTTTGTCCCAATACTGAATAATCATCGGCGCCGTGTCGAACATTAGCCGGGCGCGTTCGTTAAATTCTCTAAAGTCATCCAAGGAAGCAATATCCAACATACTACACTCCACTGTACAAAAATTCGCAGCCACAAGTCGCAGCCACAAGCAAAAGGCAAGGTCACATTCACAAAATCGTCCACAAACAATTTTTTGGTGTGACCTTGGCCGATATGGCGGAGAGGGGGGGATTTGAACCCCCGGTACGCTTGTGACGTACACAGCATTTCCAATGCTGCACCTTCGGCCGCTCGGACACCTCTCCACAAGACAATAATATAGATTATGCGGATGGCAAAGTCAAGAAAAATTACATCCGATTGCGAAATGTGTATGGCAAGCAGTAATTTTCCTTGACAGGCGGTTGCTTGGGCTATAGAATACTACGGATGATAGTGGTGAAATATTAGGGGTAGCCTCAGAACTTTTGAGGCTGATTTCACGATTTTCGAGCTAGTGCGGCCAAAAATTGCGAAATTTCGCAGCCGGAACGCCGAAGCGGCGCATTAATTCTGGCACTCAGGCGCACGAAGCTTTCATCATAATGGGGCATCGCTTAGGGCGATGACACCCAACTTGGAAACGCAAAGGAATGGAGGTGCGTGTACCTACAATGTTTGAAACAAGGCTTGTCAATATCATAGTGTTCGTGGTTGCTTTGGTTATCGTCGCAGTTGTGTGCCTTGTGCTTGGATATTTATACAGAAAGAAAGTGTCGGAGCGCGAGATACAAAGTGCTGAGGAGAAAGCCAAGAGAATCATAAACGATTCCATAAAAGCTGCTGAAAACAAAAAACGCGAAGCACTGCTTGAAGCGAAGGAAGAAATACACAAAAATCGGAGCGAGCACGAACGTGAGGTAAAAGAGCGCCGGGCCGAAATCCAAAAGCAGGAGCGAAGGCTCCAGCAAAAGGAAGAAATGCTCGACAAAAAGACCGACCTCATCGAAAAGAAATCGGACACCCTCGCTAAAAAAACGGCTGACCTCGAAGCCGCACACGAAGATGTAGCGGCACTGAAGCGCAGCCAATATGATATCCTTGAGAGAATCTCCGGATACACAGTTGAGGAAGCGAAAAGCTACCTAATAAAAAACCTTGAATCGGAAGTCACCCACGAAGCCGCAATGAAAATAAAAGAAATCGAAGCGCGGCTCAAGGAAGAAGCCGAACAAAAGGCGAAAGAGCACATATCGCTCGCAATCCAACGATGCGCAGCAGATCATGTCGCCGAGGCGACCGTCTCTGTGGTTCCCCTGCCCAATGACGAAATGAAAGGGCGCATCATTGGCCGAGAAGGCCGAAACATCCGAGCAATCGAAACGCTGACCGGGGTAGACCTAATCATAGATGACACCCCCGAAGCCATAACCCTTTCGAGCTTTGACCCCGTGCGCCGCGAGATCGCGCGGCTTTCCTTGGAAAAGCTCATTCTGGATGGGCGTATCCACCCCGCTAGAATTGAGGAAATGGTGGAAAAAGCTAAGAAGGAAGTAGATGCCACGATAAAATCCGAGGGAGATAGGGCGACATTCGAAACAGGCGTTCATGGGTTGCATCAGGAAGTAGTGAAGCTGCTGGGCAGAATGCGGTACCGCACGAGCTATGGTCAGAACGTCCTGAACCACTCGATAGAGGTTGCGCACATAGCAGGCCTCTTGGCCGCAGAGCTGGGTGCAGACGTGATGCTTGCAAAACGCGCCGGACTGCTGCACGACCTTGGGAAAGCCGTTGACCATGAGGTAGAGGGAAGCCATGTAAACATAGGCGTTGACCTAGCAAGGAAATACAAGGAAAATGAGGAAGTCCTGCACGCCATACATGCGCACCATGGGGACGTTGAGGCCAGAACGATTATCGCATGCCTAGTGCAAGCCTCGGACTCGATATCGGCGGCAAGGCCGGGCGCAAGGCGTGAGAACATAGAAAGCTACGTAAAGCGCCTGGAGAAGCTGGAAGAGCTTACCTGCTCGTTTAAAGGCGTCGATAGCTCATATGCCATACAAGCCGGCCGGGAAATCCGCATAATGGTCAAGCCGGATGAGGTCACAGAAGACGAAATGGTTCTCTTGGCGCGAGAAATAGCCAAGAAAATCGAGGCCGAGCTGGAATACCCAGGTCAAATCAAAGTAAACTTGCTCAGGGAGACAAAGGCGATAGAGTACGCAAAGTAAGGATAAGAATTGGCGGTCGGCTGACCGCCAATTTTATGCTACTCGCCGACATGCTTGCCGGTTATGCAAAATACGACCCACTCAGCTATGTTTGTGGCGTGGTCGCCAATGCGTTCGAAATATTTTGCAATCATGACCAGGTCAATCGACTGCGGCGCATTGGCAGCGTCTTGCTGAATTAGCTCTACGAGGTCATTCCGGACATTGTCGAAAAGGTCGTCAACGACATCGTCGTAATCAATTACCTGCTGCGCAAGCTTCAAGTCCATCTTTACATATGCCTCTATGCTTTCCTTGACCATCTTGGACGTTGCTTCTGCCATCATTGGGATATGCACGAGCTTTTTGACGTATGTCTCGCCGATCAGGTAGAGCGCTATCTCAGAAATGTCGGCGGCTTGGTCGCCGATGCGCTCCATGTCGGTAATCATTTTTAAGGCGGCAGAAATAACCCGCAGGTCTTTTGCTACAGGCTGTTGCTGCAGCAGCAGTTTAAGGCACAGGGCTTCGATGTCCTTTTCCATTTGGTCGATTTCATCGTCAAAGGCAATAGCCTGCTTTGCCATTTCCTCATCCTGCTGGACGATCGCATGGATCGCAAGCCCGATGGCTTTCTCTATCATTGCGCCCATCTCAGTCAGCATTCCGTGGAGTACTTCAAGCTGGCGGTCAAATTTATTCCTCATGAAAATCAGCCTCCTAATTGGTATCGTCACCTTGACTTCCATTGTACAGCATTTTTGCTAAAAATGGAATTGTAAATTGAAAATGTATGATATATAATCATTATCATTCGTTACTAGTCACCATCCCTGCAAACCGCCCGGCATCAGCTACCTAAGTGAAGTGTAACTTTACATTCGAGAAATGAAAAGAGGAGTAGAGGGGCATTGACAATTCTTGGAATAGACCCAGGCGTTGCGACTGTCGGCTTCGGGGTAATCCGCGAAGTTGGGGGCGCTCAAAAACCTCAACGCTACGGAGTCATAACAACCCCGGCGGGCATGCGCCTGGCCCTAAGGCTGACACAAATAAAAGCCGATGTCTCGGAGCTCATAGCGACCTTCAAGCCTGATGCTATAGCGGTTGAAGAGCTTTTTTTCAATACAAACCTAAAGACCGGAATAGCCGTTGCGCACGGCCGCGCAGCGATCATACTAGCAGGCGAGGAGCATGGGATCCCGATGTATGAGTACACGCCGCTGCAAGTGAAAAAGGCAGTCGCAGGGTATGGGCAAGCAACAAAAGTGCAGGTTATGGACAT
>WQSH01000059.1 GCA_009787995.1 Oscillospiraceae bacterium | reverse complement strand
GGTACCTCTTCCAATAGGCAAGCCATTCCTTGTCGGGGCACCCAAAAATATCCCGTATGTCATACGGCGCATCGTCCACAACCTCGCGGTCGTATTTACGTTTGAAGAATGGCGGTGCGTGCCTGAGGTTGAATTCATGTATATCCGTCAGCACGCCATCAATGTCAATTCCTATGTTCATCAACATTACCTTTCATGAGGTCTAATCTAATATGCTACGCCCCATACCACCATTGTATCTGAGGGCTTTTCGCAAATTGCGCAGACGTCTCCGACACGCTCCTGTTCAAAGGGAATGCACCGCGAAGTTACGCCCGCATCCTCCTTCATCTTCATCTCGCATTCCAGGCTGCCGCACCACATGGTGTTTACAAGCCCGCCTTGCCCTTCGATTATGGCTTTGACCTCACTGAGGGTCTTTGCGCTGCGTGTGTTGCTTGTGAGGTTGTCCTTTGCTCTTTGGTACAGGCTCTTTTGTATTACATCCAGCAGCTCGCTTGCTTTATCCTCCAGCTGGGACAGGTCGACCGGAACTTTTTCGCCGGAAAAACGCATAACTGCCATACATTGGCCTTTTTCAATATCCTTAGGGCCAATCTCGATGCGCAGCGGGACGCCTTTCATCTCATACTCGGCAAATTTCCAGCCGGGGCTCTGGTCGGATGTGTCGCTTTTTACCCTTATGCCCGCTTTTTTAAGGCGCATCACAAGCTCCTCCGCTTTATCCAGCACACCTTCTTTGTGAGCCGCTATGGGTATGACTATAATTTGAGTCGGGGCGATGCGCGGGGGCAGGTTCAGCCCATTATTATCGCCATGTGTCATTATAAGCCCACCGATAGTCCTTGTGGACAGACCCCATGATGTTTGGTGCGGGTAGCTGAGGTTGTTTGACCTGTCGGAAAACTGAATGTCAAACGCTCTGGCGAATCCATCGCCGAAATAATGCGAGGTTCCGCCTTGGAGCGCTTTTTTGTCGTGCATCATGCACTCTATCGTATAGGTTGCCACAGCTCCTGCAAACTTTTCTTTTTCGGTCTTCCTGCCTTTTATAACGGGCATGGCCAGATAATCCTCGCAGAGCTCCGCATAGACATTAAGCATTTGCTGGGTCTCAGCCTCGGCCTCCTGCGCAGTCTCGTGCAGGGTGTGCCCCTCCTGCCACATGAACTCCCTATGGCGCAGGAATGGCCGGGTCGTTTTTTCCCAGCGCAGCACGCTGCACCACTGGTTGTATAACATTGGTAAGTCGCGCCAAGATTCCAGGACATTGCTCCAATGGTCGCAAAAGAGCGTCTCGGATGTCGGCCGGATACATAGCCTTTCAGATAGCTCCTCAGAACCGCCGTGCGTCACCCATGCGACTTCGGGGGCAAAACCTTCTACATGGTCTTTTTCCTTCTGTAGCAAGCTTTCCGGTATGAGCAAAGGCATTGAGACGTTTTCATGCCCTAGTTCCTTGAAACGCGCATCTAAGACAGACTGGATATTTTCCCACAGTGCGTACGCATATGGCCGCACTATAAAGAAACCCTTAGTGCCCGAATAATCTATGAGCCCTGCCTTTTTCACTACGTCCGTAAACCACTGGGCGAAGTCCTCGTCCATATCAGTGATTTGCTCTACCCGCTTGTCCTTTGCCATGTCGAATACCCCTTTTATCTTTATTTTACACATATCATTATAATCTACCTGTCAAGGGTATTTTTGTAACAATTAATCACAAACAATTACTCTATCCTATAGACATTTTTTTGGCAAGCTGATATTATTTAATCAAATCATGTTGTTGTTTCGGGGGGTGTTTTCTTTATGATTGCTTTGGCCTGCGATCATGGTGGCTTTGAGCTTATGGGATTTGTCAAGTCTTATCTTGATGAAAATGGGCTCTTGTATAGGGATTTTGGAACGCATTCGGACGAGAGTTGCGATTATCCCGACTTTGCTGCGTTGGCTGGACGCTGCATTGCCGATGGGGAGTGCGACAGGGGCATACTAATTTGCGGCACCGGCATTGGGATGTCGATTGCCGCAAACAAGATTCCGGGCATTCGAGCGGCGCTTTGCTCCGACCCTTTTTCTGCCGAGATGACGCGCCGCCATAACGATGCCAATGTGATATGCCTTGGCGCGCGCGTGCTTGCCGCAGGTGCAGCGCTCAAGTTAATCAAGATTTTTCTAAGCACGGGGTTTGAGAGCGGGGGCAGGCACAGCCAGCGAGTACGAAAGCTGGACGAATTGGACGGACTCGCCGAACTTCACTGAGGGGCTTTATGGGAAAGAGATATGTTCCAAAAACTTATAACAACAGACGCTTGCTGAGAATTGTCTTAGGAACGGCCGTTTCCTTTTTGGTTGTGGTTGTGGTTTTGTTCCTATTGCTGTTCTTCCTGCTGGAGGGCTATTTTGAAGACGGAAGACTCATTGTCCCATGGCTCACGGACTACCCGGGGTGAGAAATATATCACCCAGTTACTTTAAAAATTTATTAAAGTCAATCAGCGTCTCGTTGCGCCCTTCTGCTCTGAAGTCCCTGCCGTATAGGATTGACGCCCATTTTATCAAAGTGTCCAACACCTCGGTTTCTATGCCTGCGGCCTTGCCTGCGCAGCTTGTCGGGACGCAGCCTGTTATTATATCTTCAAAAATGTACCTCGTGTCGATGTCTGTCGGCGCGAGCACGGTTTTATAGGCATCGGTATTCTGAATCTGCTCAAACAGCGAGCTGCCGCGCGAGCCATAGGCTTCTGCCAGCCATTGCCGCGCCGTTGGAACTGACACTCCATAGGCTTTGGCCACAGAAACCCTCTCTACGTCCATTTTTTCCAGCAGCCCTGCCACGAGCTGGGAGATACCCTGCATGTAGAACTTGAAGTCCTCCTTTGCTTCCACCCTGGTGATGTTCATCAGTATCGGCATGGGGTGAAAAATCATCCCGATATTTGAAAAGCCTGTGTATAAGACACTCTCTGCGAGGCTGAACATTGGAAATATTTCACGCAATATGGCGAGCAACTTCTCGGCATATGCGTTGTCATGCGCCGCCAGCCTTACGCTATCTTTTATCTTGTATATTTGCGGCTTGCGCAACTCAGGGCAGCGGCATGTGAATGCAAACGTGTCAGTTTCGCCGAGCAGCAGTTCCGCTTTGCAGCCGCATTCCAATAAAACCTTTGAAAATGCAAACGTACCGAAAGTACGCCCGGGGTTTAGCACAACGGCTTGCCCATCGACCAAGTACGGCGCCATCGCCCTTGCCACTATCGGATGATATTGTGCGGGGGTCGTCACCATAATTAGGTATGCGCCTTCTATGACCTTGCCCATGTCTGCACTTATGAGGTCGACCTCGACTTCCGCCTCTACTTCGCCACTTATGACAAACTTGGTGTCAGGGAACATGTCAACCCGCTCGGCTTCCCTGGCGTACAGGGCTGATTCGTATCCCAAATACTTGAAGTAGGCGACCATCGATTGCCCCCCGTTGCCTGAGCTGATTACTGCTATTTTTTTGTTCATCGGGTGCACTCCTTATACCACATTTCGCTTAGTTTTCCCAATTAGCGTTTCCAGCCTTGTGCGCTCATCCATGGTGCGTCCGGCTTTGGCGTCCCATGCTAGGCATTTTCCTTCTTTTACCCTTGTTTGCAGAGTGCCCCGGAACTCCCCTGTCTTTACGATATGCGGCGCATCCAAAATGCCCCGCTTTATGCAGTCCGAGAGGACCTTTGCGTCCCCGATTGGGTCGTCCGACATACCTGAGTATTCGTCCCTGATGAAGTCAAGCAGGTACTTTGCTTCGCTCAAAAGTTCGTCGCGCCGCTCCTTTACCCTGGGGTCGGAGAGCGCTTCTGTGTTGCCTGAGAGCGTCGAGCGAACTACGCCGCGGACTATCTTGCAGCTTTCGATGATGACCTCCGGCGTTGCGGCATGCAGTGCCTCGCTATATCCAACGACGTGGATTATGTGTGGGCGCACATTCATTTGCAGCGCAGTCGATGCCGCAAGCTGACCTTTTGCAACCGCCTCGTCGCCGCTGAGGAACGGAAGCCCCGCCCGAGTCTGCCTGTACACCCGAAAGTCCTTGTCGGCAAGCGATTCCGAGAGTTCGATTTGAGCCAGCACCTTTGCCAAGTCCATAGAAAAGCTAAGGGAGTTGGGGACATTAAACATGTATTGGGAAATATAGTCCCGGACTCCGAACTTTTTTGCATTATATGCACTGATGTACGACGCTGCGACGGAAATCGTGTCGTGCGCATCCCTCAGCCCCCAGTGGTGGGGCTCGTTGAGTTCGACGGGGATGCCAAGCTTGCCGTGGAATGCGATTAGCTCCTGCGCCTCCTCCATCGAGGTTTGAAGCGGCCTGTCCCCCCTGCCGTCCAGCTCGTTGTACCAGCACAGCGGCACGGCGCACCATGCGTTTGCTATAGTTTCGTTTAGGACTTCTGCTAAGGGAATTACGTCTGCCGTCCCGCTGTAGCAACGCATGAGAGGGAAGTTCCCACATTGAGACGCCTCCTTGAGCTTTAAAAACCCCTTGGCATCATAGACCGGGACTCCGCCTGCCCCATCCATTTCGGGCTTGCGCCCTTCGGGCTTGAAGAAGTATTGCTGTGTGTTTTGATCTATTCCGAGCGAGATGACATCCAGCACGCGCGATTCGGCGATTTCAGCAACGCCCTTGCGGGTTTCTTCATATGATGGAAGCCCGAAGTGGTGGCGCAGGAGCGGGTAGGGGTGCTTCTGCGCCAGCCTGCCTGTCAGGTCTGCCGCAAATAGCTCCGCCCCGCTTTTATCCGGCATTTGCCCCGTCCGGAGAAATGTGATGCTGTCGTCTATATCGTCAGTTCCGTCGAATATCACATTGAAAAATCCCAGCTCCCGAATTTTTTCGGCGACTGGGGCGGTTCCTCCGAATATCCATATGGGCTTATGTGTTAGCCGCGCGCTTTTCTCTATTAGTTCGCGCACAATCGTCACTCCGTTTTCCGGAGTTAACCTGTATCCCAGCGTCACCATCGCCGGTTTGTGTTTTTCGATGCTGTCAAGCACCATGTCCACATTCACCGCCGGCCCGAGGAATATCGCCTCATAGCCCTCATCCTCCGCAAGACTCAGGAAATGTGCCGCACCCGCAACATGCACGCAGTTGCCAATAGATGCGCCTATGATTACCCCTTTTGACATGATAGCCCTCTCCTTTCGAGTTATTGCAAGTATTATACAGCATTTTGACTGGTTTGTATATATGCACCTTTTACGCCAGCTAAAAACCGTCAAAAGGTGTTACAGTTCTTCACACGTCGCTTGCCAACCGCCCGAAATGGTCAATTTATTACGCTTTTTCCGCTAGAACGGGTCTTGTCGCCCTACATATGCGAAAAAAGCGCAGCAAACAGACCATTCCGGGCTACCCTGTAAAGTGTGACCAAAGGGTGGCAAGGCGTTGACAAATCAGTAGAGAAATGATACCGTAAAATGCAGAAATGCTTCTATAAATCACAGGAGTTGGCGAAATGGAGATAACCGTTGCGGAGCTTGGGCGTATGGCCCCTGCTGACTATGCCCTCATTGACCTCCGCACCGAATGGGAGTATCGGAACGGATGCCTCCCCGGTGCGGTTTCACAGCCGCAGGATGGCTCGAATGAGACTTTTCCTAAAAACAAGACGCTCGTCCTCTATTGCAGGAAAGGGCAAATAAGTGCGGAGGCCGCCCGGAAATTGCAGTCGCAGGGATTCGACGCCCGCCACTTGGTCGGCGGGTATGTGGCCTGGCTCATAGAGCGCATTCAGGATAATGAAAAGGCCTTGAAAACAGAAGAGAGCCTCCGCAAGAAATTCAAAAAAACCCTTTTCAGCCAATTTACCAGGGCAATCCGCACCTATGAGCTGGTGCAGGCTGGGGATCGGATTGCGGTGTGCATCTCCGGCGGCAAGGACTCAATGCTGATGGCGAAACTTTTTCAGGAGCTGCAACGGCACCGACAAGCTCCCTTCGACGTAGTTTTTTTAGTCATGGACCCGGGGTATGCGCCGGAGAACCGGGCTTTAATCGAAGGTAATGCACGGGTGATGGGGATTCCGATTACCATTTTTGAGACGGATATTTTCGATAGCGTTGCAAGTATCCCCAAAAACGCCTGCTACCTATGCGCCAGGATGCGGCGGGGGCACCTGTACAGCAAGGCCAAAGCCTTAGGGTGCAACAAAATAGCACTTGGTCACCATTATGACGATGTCATCGAGACAATCCTGATGGGGATGCTCTGGGGTGCGCAAGTCCAGACTATGATGCCCAAGCTAAAAAGCACCAACTTCGAGGGCATGGAGCTAATTCGCCCCATGTATTTTGTTAGGGAGGCTGACATCAAGCGTTTTCGCGATTATCATGACCTTCACTTCTTGCAGTGCGCCTGTCGGTTCACAGATGCTTGCAGCATAGATGGGAGCATGGCGTCAAAGCGGACGGAGATAAAGCAGCTGATACAGGAGCTTAAAAAAACGAATCCGGGCGTGGAGAGCCATATTTTCAGCAGCGTGGAAAATGTGCACCTGGGCGCTGTGATTGCATATAAAAAGAATGGTGAGAAGGTGCATTTCATGGATGGCTATTGATAAACCGGAAGAACCAGACTACGCCGGACAGGCGGCTCCGCCGCACAAGAATATTCAAATATATCCCATTATGACTGCGCCGGCTTTGTCGAAAATAATCCTTGCTGTTTCGATTGGGTCATTTTCTTGGTACGAATACTTATCACGCTGGCGGCTGTGTAGTTGCCAGCAAAAATCAATCATCAGATACTCGCTTGTTCCGGCTAAGTGATAAATCCGCTGACGGATTTTCGGATGCTCATGCCGAATAATGTGCTTGTAGTCTATTTCCGCAATCTCCGATAAGGCGTTTTCAACCGCGGCTATCGCTTGTTCTTCGTACTCGTCCTCGAAATCCACCCAAAAATCCAAATCGCTGTATTCGTCCACAATACCCGTTGCATCGGCACCTTCTAGCCAAAAGGCATGTATATATGAAAGCGGATATAATGTGTGGGCAAGTTTACAGCTTATTATCCGCCGCTGCGTATGTTTGAACTCACCACTTGCATCAATCTCATATGAGATGCCCTGCCATTGATTAAAATAATAACTCCAATGGTTAATGTTAAACCAAGTGCTTGACGAACTGTTCAACATGCCCACTCTAATCGCACCGTGGGGAAGCGGCGTGTATTCGGGGACGGGTATATTGCCCAAGAACGTGAGATATTCGGCGGGATAATCTTTTTTCTTGTACAGAGTTAAACCCATTTGCATTTGCAGTTCTTGTTCCCTGTACGGGTGGCTGAATGGCAATAATCGTACCCCTTGCAAATCCAAAAGTGTGGGAAACTCATCAAACAGCTTGTCAAAAACCCTGACAATCATATAAGTTACCGTTGTGCTGGAATCGCCATAATATTGATGCTCTACGCCAATTTTATGCAGAACCATGTATTTTCCCGGCGCACCGAACCTGCCGTCAAATTCCTTGTGAAACTGGTATGCGTATACATCACCGTCACTCCACAGGTTTGATTCAATTTTAACGGGATTGCGGACGCGCTTTTCTTTGGGTTGTTCTGTTTCGAGCTTGGCGCGGAGCTTGTCCAATGTTTTCCGCCAGCCTGCGCCGCCACTTTCGCTTTCCTCCCATAACGATAATCCGCCGCCTTTATCAATCCAATCTAATGCTTTTGACTTGACTTCGGGCAAAAGGCGGCCGGCTTTCCATTGCGTATCCGCAAGAGCAAACCAAAACAACGGCGCATCGTCAGGGTCATCAATATAATCAGCAAATTTGGCCAATATCTGCGCATAAGCATCTTCATTGCTAAGCTGCTCTTGCAGCAATTTCATGTAAGCATCCCTAACGTCACAAGTAGTATCATTGGCATAAAGACCCGAACCCCAAGCTCCCATTAGTCCAACTCCTTCATTCTTTCATCTTACACGCACTTACACACGTTTAATCATATACAAGCACGGATTTTCTTCGTCCCAGACAGTAGGAAAAATCTCAATAGGCTTAAATCCCTGTGCCAAATAAAATAGTCGCGTTTTTTCGTAGCTTTTACTTTCTCTTGATGCTGCCAATGTTTTAACGGTGAGGAACTCCGTTTTGTTTTCGCGGCATAGTTGCTCGCAATGAGTAACAAGTCGTTTGCCGATGCCTCTGCGATGATATTCATGTAAAATGCCCATCACGCAAATTTCCGAAGCGTAGCTTGTATGTGGTTTCAACGCCGCAAAACCAACAGCGTTTTCGCCGTCATATGCAGCAATGAAGGACAGCGCTTTTACTTGCTGAATGTAATCCACAATGCTTGCTTCTACACCAAACCAGTTCGGCAGTTTTCGCAATACGGACTCACATATACCGCATTTTTCTTCCGTGTTAAATATTTCGCGCACTTCGGTTGTGTAGATTTCACAATCCAGATGTGTTATGTTTTTCAGAAAAAAGATGCACCGTTCCGTTTCCTCGTAACCGATTTTTCGATGGAAATTGTAACTATCGGTATTATCAAGCAGACAATCACTTGCCATTTCACGGCAACCGTTACGTGCCGCCCATCGCTCAGTTACTTTTACAAGTTCGGCAGCAATCCCACTCCTTCGGTATTCAGGCAAAACATAAATCGCTTCAAGGTAGCCTTTCAAATCGTCATTCGTGCCATTTACGTATTCATGGCGAAGCGAACCGTGCGAAACACCAATGGGCATATCCCCATCCATAACAAGGAAAAATGCTTGGTTGGTGTCCGAAAATAACTGCTCGTTTTCCTCAAGCACTTCATCATGAGTCATTTCATATAGAATACAGAGCAAATCGGTTACGGCGGTTATATCATCCTGCGTTGCTTTTTGGTACGTAATTTGTTTTCCCATCATCCAAACACCTCGATGGCTGCGATTATCCGCAGCATTTCTTCCTCAATTTTGCTTCGCCCGTATTCGTCAATAAACCGTTCCCGATAATCATGCGTGTGTAAATTAAAGAACAAAGACCATGTAGCCCAAAACACATCAACAGGCTCGAAGCACTATGTAACATCGACCTTTGCGTCTAGCTCGCATTTTACCACAATCTTTAGAACGTACGCAACTGCAACCGCACCCCCACAGGTTTCGTGCTTACTGGCCTTTGAGCAAAAATGTTCCTCGTGACTCGACACCACGAAACACTTGTATTTGTGTGTGTATTATGATAGTATATTGCTTGAAAAGCTGCGCAATTTGTGCTCTTTGCCTATGCGTTACCGTCCCAAAGTTTATGAGGTTGTTTTTATTGTGAAAAAGAATTTATCCATCAAAACCAAAATCTCGGTTCTCGTGCTGATTACTGTAATGTGCAGTACAACGATTGTCGGAGTGTTCAGCTACACGCTTTTCCGCAGAAGTTCCATAGAGGTACGAGCGGACAGGGCTATGGCAATTGCCGAAACGGTAGCATCAGCCGTTGACGGAGACCGATTCTCCGCAATCCTCGCATCGGGCGAAAAAGACGAATACTGGCACTATATAACCGACTTTGTAAACACTGTTGCGGAGCGCACATCTGTAACCTATCTATACCTGCTAGACCGTAACTACGGGGCGACAGTGCGCTACTTTACCGAAGCGGATACCCCATTTCTGGATGAGGCATTTGTACTCGGCGAGGAAGAAGGCACTGAAAACCATGCCGACGAGTTGTTTGAAACCTTACGCACAGGCATATCCTCTTCGACGGGTATTTATGATTCCGGCGATTATGGGATGATGGTTTCCGGTTTTGCTGCAATCAGCAACAGCGCCGGTGTTGTTGTCGGAGTGGTTGGAGCAGACGTCATGGCAGAACAAGTAATGGATGCTTCCCGCTTTTTCGGAATGGTAATAGTTTCGTGTGTAATTGGATTTGGTGTGCTATTTTGGCTTATTTCCGGATTGTATATTCAGCGCGGTATATCAAAACCGGTCGTTACGATAGCCGAAGCGGCCGACAGGTTTGCTAAAGGGGACATAGATTCGGAGTTATCCGTTGTCACCAACGATGAAATCGGACGTCTCGCTGATTCGTTTTTGGAAATGATGGACAGCACCAAAAAACAAATCGATATTCTGGAAAGGTTGGCAGACGGCGACCTGACTGCACAGGTCAATCTTCGCAGTGAGCATGATTCCATGAGTATTGCCATTAAAAAGACAATTGGGGGGCTAAATGAAATGCTTGGAGGCGTGCGCAGCACCGCTACGCAATTTTCTTCCGCAGCCAATCATATCGCCCAAAACGCGCAAGCTCTGGCTCAGGACTCAATGGAACAGTCAGCTACATTTGATGAGCTTTCCTCTCAGACGACCGCAATAACGGAAAAAACTAAAACGACAGCGCATATGGCAGGGCAAGCAGCCGAGCTTGCGACCACAATCAAAGAAAATGCGGAAAAAGGCAGCCGACAAATGGATGAAATGATGACCGCAGTGAATGAAATCAATCAGGCAAGCCAGAGCATAAGCAAGGTTATCAAGGTAATTGACGACATCGCTTTCCAAACAAATATTCTTGCTCTTAATGCAGCAGTTGAAGCCGCCAGGGCAGGGCAGCATGGAAAGGGATTTGCAGTTGTCGCCGAAGAAGTGCGCAATCTCGCGCAAAAGAGTGCCGCTGCGGCGAAAGATACAGGCGAGCTAATCGGCAACTCGATGCAGAAATCGGAGCAGGGTACGCGCATTGCGAAAGATACCGCTGAAAGTTTTGGCGAAATTCTTTCAGGCATCGACAAAAGCGGCGAAATAATAAGCATGATTGCAAAATTCTCCGAGGAGCAGTCTATAGGCATTGCACAAGTTTCTGACGGTGTTAATAGTGCGTCTCATGTCGTTCAGAAGACCAAATCTATGGCACAAGAGGAAAGTTACGATTCTGAGAAACTGAAAGAACACGCCGAATTGCTGGGACAGCTAATTGCGCAGTTTAAGTTTAGTGAAAGCGGGGCGGAGACGTTATCATTAATGAAACAAAGTAGTCATAATACGGCATAAGAAACTCATAACCGCTCACCAACCTATCGGGAAATTCTGCTGAAAACAGTTCATTGCCGTGGGTAGCACGGTGTATAAGCGAAAAGCCCTTTTTGTTGTACCACTCTGCGGCTGCTTCTCTTAGTTCTCCCGCCGACACCTTTCGGCGAGCGTATTCATCGCCCTCCAGTACAAACTCGTCCTGCATGGCAATCGGTGCAATGAGTTTTTCAAAGGCTTTGGGGTTTCCATCAACCCTTGCCCTAAAATTTGTCATTGTTTGGGCTTTTGCGGCGTAAAAGCCTACGCCATAACTCCAATCTTCGGGACTAAGTTCAAACCAAAACACAGGGGTTGAAGTCCATTCTTCGCTTGGTTTTTCAATAGAGAACCATAGGTTGGGCCTGTACGGCTGCCCATCTTTGATGCGCCGCGCATCTTTGTATACTCGCGATAACTTATGAATAAAGCCGTGGTCGTTGTATTTATCTGAAATACGCTCAAATACCTCTTGCCCAAGTGCTTTCATAGGTGTTTGAAAATCTCGGATAAAATCCTCCTTGTGTTCTTCAAACCACGCTTTATTGTTGTTCAAACGCAGACCCCACATAAAGTCAATAGTCGCTTGGGTGAATCCTGTAAATTTTATATTATCTGATGGTTTCATGCGGTCTCCTTGTTATATATGATTTTGTTATCCATTGCTGTTTTGAGGCTACAACCCCCTGGGCTATTCCCCCGGCGCCCCATACAGCATCCCTTTTCTATCATACCCTTGCGGCTTGTATGTGACAGAGGATATTTTTGAGCCTGAAATACCATATTTCGGGTTGTAGCCGAACAGGTTGACATACTTGCCTAAATCGTCCCTTTCTTCCCCCATCGCCACCAGCAGGTCGAGAGTCGCCTTTGCATCATCTACTGCCCGGTGGGCGTTTTTGTTGTTTAGGCTGTATGCACTGACAGCGTCACTCAGCTTGTGCGGATAGTCTCGCCTGTCCTTGTATATTGTCATCGCATCGAGCATTTTGATTTGCTTTAGCGTATCGGCGCATTTGAACCTTAGCATGAAATAGTATAAAAAACATAAGTCAAACTGTGCATTGTATGCTACGAGAAGCGTTTTGGGATTGCTGATGGTTTCGACAAACTGCCCGCACACCTCTGTTTTGGGCCTGCCCTCTTGCAGCAGCGTTTGCTCGGTTATTCCTGTCAGGGCGGTGATTTTCGCAGGCAGGCGCCGCCCCTCTGAGAGGGTAATCAGCGCAGACAGCTTCTGCTCAATGCGATACGGCTCTTCGTCCACCGAAATCTGCAATGCGCCAATCTCAATTATTTCGTCAGTTTTGAAATTTAGCCCCGTGGTTTCAATGTCAAAAACGACAAGCCTGTCGAAGCTGTTAAAAAGTGAATTTAGCATTATATTACTTTTTTCCTCCAAGCTTATGCTGTCAGTGCCTGCAGCAGGCTTTTCAGCGCACCGACATCTTCAACAATATGCTCCGTTCCGGCGGTTTCGAGCTCCTCCCTGCTCCCATAGCCATACAGGACGCCGATGCTTGGAATGCCAAACTTTTTTGCCCCAAAAATATCGTGCTCGCGGTCTCCAATCATGTAAACCTTGTCGCCGGGCTGCACGCCTATCTCCGACATGGCATATTCAATGACTTCATCTTTTTCAGAACGCCTACCGTCAAGTTCCGCGCCTCCGATGAAGTTGAAGAAATGGGCAATGCCGAAGTGCTCGGCGATTCTTTTGACATAAACCTCCGCCTTTGACGAGGCTATTGCGAGGATGGGTCCATCCGCTTTTAGCGTCTCGAGCAATTCCTGGATACCATCGTATAGGCTGTTCCCATAAAGTCCGACAGTGCCGAACCTCTCCCTGTATACCGTCACGGCCTTTTCGACATCTAACCCGTATGATTCAAATGACTTGCGGAGCGGCGGGCCGATGAGTCTCCTCAGTTTCTCTGGATTGTCTTCTGTGATTCCAAAGTGCGCAAAAGTGTGCTGAAATGATTTTATTATGCCCTCATATGGGTCGGTCAAAGTTCCGTCTAGGTCGAACAGAATGTATTTTTCCATGGGCGTACTCCCTCCTTCGTGTGCAACTCCTTCAATTCTAACATAGTTGCCAGCGATTCCGCAAGGAGCTTGGTCACAGGGTAGCTTATTGGTGGTATGCCCATTACAGTTCTTCACACGTCGCTTGCCAACCGCCCGAAATGGTCAATTTACTACGCTTTTTCCGCTAGAACGGGTCTTGTCGCCCTACTTACGCGAAAAAAGCGTAGCAAACAGCCCATTCCGGGCTACCCTGTGAGTGTAACGTATGCCCCTAATCGTTATGCGCGTGAACGTGTTATCTGAACACTTGGGGGTTACTATTATTCAGTGCCTGCTATCAGTCCGGCATTGAGAAGCCTGCACACTCCTCTACGCTCGGTCAGTTCCGTGACAGTAGCCGGAATTCCCTCTCTACGATGAGCGTACAGGCTTCTCAATGCC
>WQSH01000058.1 GCA_009787995.1 Oscillospiraceae bacterium | reverse complement strand
GGCGGGCAAACCACCCATTAGGCAGCTGGCAGGAAAAGTTGAACACAAGCAGCGAGCCTTGCCCCTGCGATTAAATTGGCAAGTCTCTTTGCAGACTCCCTATCTGCACAACTCGTGGTGACTAACGTTGGTTCACCTCTGCGCGTCATTAACCCCGCCTCCATTTACAAAAAATCTGCTTCGTCAAAAAAGTCTTTCATACTGGCGCCTAGCATATAAAATCCTGCGAATTTCAACAATATTGCCGGATATCACATAGAAAACAATATAATTTTCAATCGGCAGCAATCTATACCCTCGCAACCGGAGCTGCGTGTCCCTCGCCAAAGGACAAATTTCAGGTGTAGATCCAAGCACAGCGGCTTTCTCCATGAACAAATCGAAGCACTGCGTCGCAGCATCCTGCGACAGAGTGTCTAGATGTTCGATTACGTCGAGAAAATCATTTTGTGCCGCCGGCGAGATTTTTACTTTATACTCTTCCATTAGCACTAGTCCTCAGCTTCTTAGCAAACTCGGCAAAATCCACGCCCTCGGAACCGGAAGCAATTTCGGCCTCCGCCTCTGCCAGCTTGGAGTAAAGGTCGAGTTGCGCTTGCTGCCTTTCGTACATCTCAATACTTAAAACGACCATGTCGCCGACACCATTTTTCGTTATAAATACGGGCTCACGCGAAGTGCGGCAAAACTCACTAATTTCATTTGAATTGTTCCTTAAATCAGATATTGGCCTAATATTGGGCATAATTCACACAACCTTTTGAACGTAATTTATGACACTGATTCATCGTCATATTGAGAGCCAAGTCAAGAAGCTCTTTATACAGTGAAGGGAGGTCACTGCGCGGGAGAAACTGAGCAAAGCCACTAATAATTTTATAAACTATTGTGCAGCACCTAGGTCAATAGAAAAGTCGGACAAAAATGACAAAAATAAACACAAAAAAAAAGAGGAATTAGTGGAAGCGTACAAAATAAAGAATAATTGGATAAAAAATATCTAGCAAACCCTTGTCCATGGCCATTGCGTATGTTACCATGTAGCAAGAATCTTGAAGGAGGCGCAAATTTATGCCGGAAAGTGGACTATTCTCAATCAGCGATTTCGCAAAATATTCCAGAACGACGCGGGACACATTGCTGCACTACGATAGGATTGGATTGCTTTCACCTGTATCGCGCGGGGAGAATAATTATCGATACTACTCCACTTCGCAGCTAGCTGTAGTGAACGTAATACGCACCTGCCAGAAATTGGGAATGACGCTAGATGAGATAAAAGGGCTAAAAGACAGGAGAACGCCAGAGCTATTTGACGAAGTGTTTTCACACCAAATTGAGAGAATCGACAGGAAAATCGAAGAGTGGATACGCGCGCGCAAGCTGCTCCTGATGCTCCAAAAATCCATACATTCCGTGGCAGATGTAGAAGAGGACGCCATAACGATTCAATTTCTGCCAGCTGAACCAATCATACTGGGGGAAGTTAACGACTACAGCGGGGGCAGAACCTTTTTCGACACGCTGCTGAGCTTTTACCAGTCGATTAGCGAGAAATACCCTGACTTGGACTTGAACTATCTCGTTTGGGGCACGTTCTCCGCAGAGCGCATCAAAAACGGCGACTGGGTTGGGGCAGACCGCTTTTACTTCTGCAATCCGGAAGGCCACGACAAGAGGCCAGCAGCCCTTTATGCCGTTGGCTACATGCGCGGTGGGTACAGCGATGGGGACAGCCTATACAAGAGAATAATAGAATATATAAGTGAGCACGGTTTTGAAATATGCGGCCCGGCCTTCGAAGAGTACCCCCTCAACGAAGTTTTTGTTACCGAGCCTAGCAACTACTTGATGCGGGTGCTGATTACTGTTTGCGAAAAACAAAATGGGGAGCTCAGGGGGTAGTGCCCCCTAAGCTCTGTTATGGGTTACTCATCGCTGGCTGGTTCGAATTTTGTTGGTGGAGCCTTGCAAAGCGGGCATTTTTCCGGCGGGGCGTCGCCTTCGTGGACATAGCCGCAAACCACGCACACAAACTTTTTCATGATTACCTCCTCTCTAACTCACACTTGTTGCAAATACTAATGCGCAAATTACCACAAGCCCAACAGGCGGCTTTTTCCGCCCGGGGGCAATGGACGTAAGGAAAACCCTGGTTGGCTAGAGCAGCTCCTTAATCAAGGTTTCTCGGCTTTTTGGCGATAAATAAGCAAAAGGAATGTCAAAAACAGTCTTCGCACCATATATGCCTTCAAGGTAAAAACGATAACAAGCCCTAGCGCAAGCGGCCAGGACACTTGCGGTGAACTCGGGATTTGAGTCCAATTTCAGCGAAAATTCGAGAATATGCTCATTTTCTCCTGTCCTGCCGCTGTGAAGCACCGCGCCGCCGTGCGGCATGGCAGTGTGGTTTGCCATCAGCTCGTCTTCGTCAATGAAATTAACTGTAGTATCATAATCAGCGAAATAGTTCGGCATAGATTTGATGCTATGCTCGATAGCGGATTTATCTGCACCCTTATGTGCAACGACAAAGCACTCTCGCAAGTGCTTGTCGCGCGCTTCGAACGCAGGGCGATGGCCTGAGCGGACAGCGTTGACCGCCTTGCCAATCGGGATAGTGTACTGTACAGCATTTTTTACGCCTTCGATGCGCCTGATTGCGTCCGAATGCCCCTGTGAGACGCCCTTTCCCCAAAAAGTATAACTTAAGCCGTCAGGCAAAATCGCTTCTGACATAAGCCGCACCATCGAAAAAAGCCCCGGGTCCCAACCTGCTGAAATCACCGCAGTATTGCCTGTAGCGGCTGCGTTTACAGCTTCAAGGTACTCAGGTATTTTGGCATGTGTATCGTAGCTGCAAACTATGTTAAACATTGAGGCAAAATATGGCCCTTGCTCGGCCAAATCCGTCGCAGAGCCGCCGCAAAGGAGCATGACATCTATCTTGCCCTTCAGGTTTTCAGCCTGGCTAATTGAATAAACAGGGACACTGCTGTCTAATAGGCTAATTGACTCAGGCGCACGGCGCGTAAAAACGCCGCAAAGCTCCATATCAGGCATCGCAAGAACAACCTTTTCCGCTCCTCGGCCAACATTGCCGTATCCGACAATCCCAATACGCAGCTTTTGCATAAAAACAGCACCTTTCAACGCCTAAATTTCATTTTCAAGCACCTGCTCTAAGGTCTGGCGCTTGCGTATCAAGCGCAAATCGCCATTTTTCGTAAGAAGCACCTCGGGAGCCTGAGTGTGGGAATTGTAGTTAAACGGAGCCATCGACGAACAATAGGCTCCAGTGCCGCCGATAATGGCTATGTCGCCGATATCCGGCTCGGCCATCTTGCGCGGCGTGGCGTGGCCATCCATGTCCAGGGTCTGGCAGTCGCCGCTCTCGCAGCATTTTCCAGCAACGACAGCGCTGTAATCACCGGGGATATCGCCAAATTCCGAAGACTTTACACAAGAACCGTCGGCGGCGACAATATAGACCGGGTGCTTTGAGCCATATAGCAATGGGCGGGAGTTGAGCTCCATACCGCCGTCAGTCACAATGAAATTTGCGCGAGCGGTGCATTTCTTGTCAATCACCATGGTGACGGCATATCCGGAATTTGCGGCGATATACGTTCCGGGCTCGATTTCCATTTTTAGCTTCCGCTTATGCTTCTTGTAGAAGGCATTGATTTGCTTTTTTGCATAGCTTCCAAGATGCTCTATATCCGCCGACTGCTCAGAAGGCATGCGCGCTTCCTTTAGCCCGCCGCCGAAGCAAACGGAATCAGTTTCTTTAAAATGCTTCTCAATTATGCCAAGCTCAAGGTCGATATTTTGACGCCACATTTCAGAATCAGCGCCAGACCCGATGTGGACATGCACATGCTTAAACTTAATCCACTTCCCCCAAGCGTATTTTAAGGCTTCGTCAAGGTCGGAGAGGTGGATGCCAAAGCAGGAATAATCGTCACCCGTGTTTCGCGTGGCAGATTCACCGGAGCCAACACCCGGATGAATCCTGATGCCGGGCTCGATATAGTTTTTGCAAGCGAAATCGCCAATAAGATAAAGCTGGCGGAGAGAGCAAACATTGTACTTTAGGCCATCAAGGAGAAGCTTCTCGAGCAAGGCCATATCTTCGCCCTCGTAGGCTTCTTGCGTAGTGAGCATAATTTTCTCATAGGGCACCCCGGCCATATGGGCCCGGAGAACCTCATTGAGCGAGCTTGCGTCAAGGTGCAAACCAGCCCCTGTGATAATTTTGAGAAGCGTCCTGTTGGGGTTTGCCTTCATAGCATAACGGACAGTCAGCCCATAAGCGTGCGGCATATCCAAGCATTCCTGGCAACGTTTGAGGATCAGGCTCTCGTCGTAAATATAAATGGGCGAGCCAAACTCTTTTACCGCCCGTGCAGCGAGATCAGAACTAAGCTTGCTAAACTCGTTTAATCTAGTGTTTTCCATACTATTTTATGTCCTACTCGCTGGCGTAATTTTTAAAATAATTCTGAACAAGAACAATCGGAGTCCCGCGGTCGCCGCTGCCGGAAACAAGGTCGCACAAGCTCCCGACAAGATCATGAATCCTGCGAGGGGTGGTGCCCTCGGCAAGCATATTGCCAACCAGGTTTGGGTCTTTGTTTTTAATGCGCTTGCGGATGCTCTCGGTCAGAGCCTCGCCGGACAGGTCAGCATAATCATTATCAGCGACAAATTTAATTTTCAATTCGTTTGGCGTGCCAATCAGCCCATCGGTAAACGCCGGCGACACGACAGGATCGGCAAGTTCCCAAATGCCTCCAACGGGGTCCTTAAAGCAGCCGTCGCCATAAACCATAACTTCCAGCGTCGCACCGGTGAGCTTGCGAAGCTCTTCCTGGAGCCGCAAGACAAAGTCTTTTGCATCCCTTGGAAACAGCTTGACAGAATCCTCAGTGGCCTTGTTTGAGCCGAGCAGGCCATATTCGCTAAACCCGCTGCCATCAACGGGCTCATTGAGTATATCATCAAGGCATAAGCAGCGCTCAGCGCCGGCCTTCTCTATGAGCCTGCGAGTCCTTTTGCGGGAATGGATATCGCAACAAAGAACGTTTTTTGTATATTTCAAGATGTGGCGAGGGTCGTTTGAAAAGATGATTTCGCAATCCCCACCAATTTCCTTATAATACTCGATATAATCCACGCCGGTGAAGCTGTGGACAGTCTCACCGCCGAAAATATCACGGAACTCGCCCTCCGTAAAACTGTCTGCATAAGGGTTTACGCCCTTCTCGTCGCAAGTGTCTATGTCCACCAATTTGTTGCCGACCTCATCTTGCGGGTAAGAAAGCAAAATGTAAAGCTTGTCGCACCCTCCGGCAATGCCTTTTAGGAGGTTAGAAAACCGATTTCTGGATAGGATAGGAAAAACCAGGCCGAGCGGGCCGCCGCCGAACTTCGCGCGCACGTCCTTTGAGATATTTTCCAAGCTTGCATAGTTGCCCTGCACGATGCCTACCACCGCCTCAGTGACCCCGACAATGTCGCCGTTGTTTAGGGTGAAGCCGTCCGCCTTGGCCGATTTCATAAGGCTGTCGCACACCTGCTTGATTAAATCGTCGCCCTGCTTGAGTATGGGCGTGACTATGCCCCTAGCAATAACACCTGTGTTTTTCATATACGCTGTTCCTCCAATATGCCAAGATGATTCTAAATCAGACGTAGTATAAACTGAAATGGAAGCCCTGTCAACGTTTTTGCAACGTCCAAATTTGTTCATTTTGTGTTGCACAGGGCGCAAAAAGTGTGATATACTGTGCCGTGCTTGGGTTCATAGAAGATAAATTCTAACAAAATGGGAGGAAGTTATGAGGCTACTAACAAGGTCAGATTTTGATGGGCTGGCGTGTGGCGCGCTGCTTAAACATCTAAATATAATAAGCAGTTGGAAGTTTGTTCACCCAAAGGATATGCAGGACGGTCTCGTTGAAGTCACCAGCGACGATGTCCTTGCCAACGTACCTTATGTCAAAGGATGCGGCCTGTGGTTTGATCATCATTCCAGCGAGGAAGAGCGCATAGATTCCAAAACTGAATTTGAAGGGGAGTCGCGCATAGAAGACAGTGCGGCTCGAGTGATTTACGAATACTATGGGGGCAAAACCAAGGTGCCCCATTTTGAAGAGATGGTTAAAGCCGTCGACAAAGTCGACTCGGCAAAGCTAAGCAAGGAAGACATCCTGCAACCTAAGGGCTGGGTTTTGCTTGGCTTTATAATGGACCCGCGCACCGGGTTAGGACGGTTCAGGGACTTCCGCATCAGCAATTATGAGCTCATGGAGGCTCTAATCGATGCGTGCGCCACGCAGACCATCGACGAAATCCTGAGCAACCCCGACGTACAGGAGCGCGTCAAGCTCTACTTTGAGCAAGACGCCCTATTTAAGGAGATGCTCCTGAAATATACGAAGGCCGACGGAAACGTGATTATCACGGATTTGCGCAATGTCGAAACAATCTACACAGGAAACCGCTTCCTAATCTACAGCCTGTTCCCGGAGCAAAACGTCTCAATTTGGATGGTGGACGGCAGGGATAAGCAAAACTGTGCGATAGCGGTTGGGCACAGCGTTTTAAACAATACTTGCCATACCGACATAGGCAGCCTCATGCTAAAGCACGGGGGCGGGGGGCATATCAAAGTCGGAACATGCCAAGTTCCATATGCCGATGCCGAAAATGTCGTTGCCGATCTAATCGCAACAATGAAAGCGGACGAGGAAGAGTTTTCCTAGCCCCCGCTGGCCTCTCTGTCCAAAAGCACCGTCACATCTGGGTGCAGCAAGACGAAGCTGCCCGGCACGTCCATGTGAATGGCGTCGTCGAACAGCTTCTTTGTAATATCTGCCTTGCTCTTGCCAGAAATGACAAAAACGATTTTTTTGGAACGTAAAATTCCGCCAATCCCCATGGTCAAAGCCGTTACAGGCTGAGCCTCTCCCAGGGCAAAGAACCTCGAATTTGCGCTTATCGTGCTCTCGGACAGCACGGCCAAATGGGTTCCCACCGGGTAGGATGACGCTGGCTCGTTGAAGCCTATGTGCCCATTGAGGCCTATGCCGAGCAGCATCAAATCTATGCCGCCAGCCGCTGCAATTTCTGTATCATACCGCTTGCACTCGGCTTGCGCGTCGGCAGCCTCCCCATCTGGCAGGCAAAAGTGCCGGAGATTTACCTTGTCGAACAAATGCTTGCGCATGAAGTAAAAATAACTCTGTGGGTTGCTCTTGCTGATGGGGTAATACTCATCCAGGTTAAAAGACCGGGCCTTAGAAAAGTCAACGTCCCCGGCCTCGTACCTCCTGACCAACTCTGCATATAGCCCGATTGGAGTGCTGCCTGTAGCAAGTCCCAGCACACTGTCGGGCTTTTGCCTGAGCTGCTCCGAAAAAATATCCGCAGCAGCTCGGCAAACATCTTCATAAGTTTCCAATACAATTTTTTTCAATACTTAAAGCTGACCTCTCAATCTTTCAGTGCCGCCTGTGCTGCGGCCAAACGAGCTATGGGCACCCTGAATGGAGAGCATGAGACATAGTCCAGCCCGACCCTGTGGCAAAACTCGACGGACGATGGGTCGCCCCCGTGTTCGCCGCAAATGCCCAACTTGATGCCTGGGCGGGATTCGCGCCCTAGCTTGACGGAAATATCCATGAGCTTGCCAACCCCGGATTGGTCTATCCTTGCGAAGGGATCCGATTCGAAGATATTCTTTTTGTAATACTCGCTGAGAAACTTGCCGGAATCATCGCGAGAAAAGCCGAATGCAAGCTGCGTCAGGTCGTTTGTGCCGAATGAGAAAAACTCGGCCTCTTTTGCGATTTCGTCTGCGGTGAGGCAGGCCCGCGGGATTTCAATCATTGTGCCGACGAGGTACTTCAAGTCGCTACCCGCCGCCGCAATCAGCTTGTCAGCCACCTTGACCACGATGTTTTTGATGTAAATAAACTCCTTGACCTCGCCAATGAGCGGAATCATGATTTCGGGAACGAGCTCCCAGTCAGGATGCGCTTTTTTGACCTTTATGGCAGCTTTTATAACGGCGCTGGTCTGCATAACCGCAATTTCAGGGTATGTAACGGCTAAGCGGCAGCCGCGATGGCCCATCATAGGGTTAAACTCGCGCAGCGACTCGATTATAGAGTTAATGTCGGCCACAGTTTTCCCCTGTGTTTTGGCCAAGGCCGCAATGTCGCCCTCCTCGGTGGGCAGGAACTCATGCAATGGAGGGTCAAGGAAGCGGATAGTGACCGGAGCGCCTTCCATAGCCTCGTAAATGCCCTCAAAGTCAGCCTGCTGCATGGGCTCAAGCTTTGCAAGCGCCCTCTCGCGCTGCTCGACAGTCTCGGAGCAAATCATCTCGCGGATCGCCGGGATGCGGTCAGCCTCAAAGAACATATGCTCTGTCCTAGTGAGGCCGATGCCCTCTGCGCCAAAGCTGCGCGCAGTGATCGCGTCCTTTGGAGAATCGGCGTTTGTTCTGACTTTGAGTTTCCTGTATTTGTCGGCCCAGCCCATCATGCGCTCGAACTCGCCGCCAATCGTGGCTTCCGTCGTCTTTATGGCCTCGCCGTAGATATGCCCTGTCGAGCCGTCAAGGCTGATCCAGTCGCCTTCTTTGAAGACTTTGCCGCCCAGCTCGAATTTTTTGTGCTCCTCGTCCATCTTGATGTCCCCGCAGCCGGCGACGCAGCATGTGCCCATGCCTCGGGCGACGACTGCCGCATGAGAGGTCATCCCCCCCCGGGCAGTCAAGATGCCTTGCGCCGCAATCATGCCCTCGATGTCTTCCGGCGAGGTCTCGAGGCGGACTAAGACGACCTTTTCGCCGCCCTCCGCCCATTTCTTGGCGTCCTCTGCGGTGAAAACAGTGCGGCCGGCCGCTGCGCCGGGGGAAGCGGCGAGGCCCGAGCCTACAGGGGTTGCGGCTTTGAGGGCAGCTGCTTCAAACTGAGGGTGGAGCAATGCATCGAGCGCCTTGGCTTCAATCATCAGCACAGCTTCCTTGTCAGTCCTCATGCCCTCGTCAACCAAATCACAAGCGATTTTCAAAGCGGCGGCAGGCGTGCGCTTGCCGCTGCGGGTCTGGAGCATGAAGAGCTTCTTGTCTTCGATGGTGAATTCCATATCCTGCATATCGCGGTAATGAGCTTCAAGCTTGCTGCAAATATTTACGAAATCATCGTAAGCGCCGGGCATGACCTCGCGAAGCTGATCTATGCTCTGTGGGGTGCGGATGCCTGCTACCACGTCTTCCCCTTGCGCATTCATCAGGAATTCCCCGAAGAGCTTTTTCTCGCCCGTTGCTGGGTTGCGCGTAAAGGCGACGCCGGTGCCGGAAGTATCGCCAAGATTTCCAAACACCATTTCTTGAACATTGACTGCGGTGCCCCAGTCGCCGGGGATGTCATATTCGCGGCGGTATGAGATGGCCCGGTCATTATTCCACGAGCGGAATACGGCTTTGATGGCGCCCATGAGCTGCGCTTTTGGGTCGTCAGGAAAATCCTCGCCTATTTTGATTTTATATTCGGCCTTGAAGTGGCCTGCCAGCTTTTTCAAATCATCGGCGCCAAGGTCGGTATCTTCGGTGACATTTTTCTCTTTCTTGAGCTCGTCGATTAGCTCCTCAAAATATTTCTTGCCGACCTCCATGACGACATCGGAATACATCTGGATGAACCTTCTGTAGCAGTCAAAGGCCCAGCGGGGGTTGCCGCTTTTGGCCGCCATAGCCTCGACCACATTTTCGTTCAGGCCAAGATTTAAGATTGTGTCCATCATGCCGGGCATCGATGCGCGCGCACCGGAACGGACGGATACGAGCAGGGGGTTGTCCTTGTCGCCAAATTTCTTGCCGGTGAGCCCTTCCAGCTTGTCGATATACTGCATAATTTCGTCTTGGATTGGAGCGTTTATGGCCTCTGCGTCGTTGTAATACTGCGTGCAAGCCTCAGTCGTGACTGTAAATCCCTGCGGAACGGGCAACCCCAGGTTGATCATTTCAGCGAGGTTAGCGCCCTTGCCCCCGAGCAGGTCCTTCATAGCCCCATTACCCTCAGAAAAAAGATAAACATATTTACTACCCATATATAGCCTCCTAATATCGAGAAACACGATGATAACCTTTTGCGTGCTATCATTATAGCACTAATATTTGCAAAAGAAATAGAGAATCTCACCAATCGGCAAAAATGTGTATGAAATTATTTTGAGCTATGGTACAATGTTGGCGGTGCGATTATCGCACAGGTCTGAAGTGCGTGTATCGCCATGAAAAAATCAAGGAGGGGTCACATTAAATGAACACTCAAGAACTCATGGATATTGCCGTAAAAGCGGCTAAACTGGATGAAATGCCCGCTGACTGCGGGATAATCGTCCCGGGGGAGAACATAAAAAAAGTGCTGATGGGCGTCGATATGGAAACTGCGGAACTGATGCTTGCGCAGCAGCTGGGTTTTGACTGCGTCGTCACCCACCACCCGAAAAACACAAACTTAGACATGATTGACCTGCTAGACACCCACGTCCGCAACCTCGAAGAGCTTGGCGTGCCAAGAAACAAGGGCCAGAAGCTTCTTGAAGAGCGCAAGCAGGAACTCAATTACAACTTCCATGTGGCTAATTCAAGGCGCTCTGAAAGTGCGGCAAAGCTGCTCAAAATGCCCTACATGAGCCTGCACACCCCGGCGGACATAATAGGCCAGGTGATAGTCCAGGAATTTTTGGACAAAAAATTTGGCGGCAAGCCGGACACCAAGGTACAGGAAATCGTAGAAGCTCTCGAAGAAATCGGAGAGTACAAGAACTCAGCCAGAAAACCCGTGATACGAGTCGGCGCAAAGGAAAGCTATGCGGGGAAAATTTATGTGCTCATGTCAGGCCTGACCGGCCCTGGCCCAAAAATACTCAAAGAATACTTTGAAGCGGGCGTAGGCACCCTGGTGATGATGCACATCCCGGAAAAAGACGCAAAAGAATTAAAAGAGCAGAACATAGGCAACGTTGTAATAGCGGGCCATATGTCCAGCGACTCGCTGGGCCTGAACAAAATCGCCGAGCTCTGGGCGAAAAAAGGCGTAGAAACAACCATGATGTCAGGCATAGTCGAAGCGTAGTAAGGGGATGTGAGCATGAAATATCCGCGCCCAGAATATTTAGACCCAGCTGTGAGCTTTGAGACTGTTAGGATGCCATTTGGCCCGGATACGGTCAAAGCCCCAAAGTTTGACACGCCAATTACCCCGCGCGAAAATTTTCGCCGCAATATGTCGAGAGAGGCTCCGCTATGGATGCCGAATTCGCTCACAGACAAAATCACCCTTGGCACGAACGACGTCATACTTCACAAAGTCCGCGGCATGCAAATCCATGCCGACTTCTTGAAAAAAGCGACTGAGGACTACGAGTATAAAGACTGGTTCAACACCGACTGGACATGGGTGGTCTCCGCCGGCGGCGGAATGCTGACCCCGGGGACTCAGCTGCTTGACGACATAACGCAATGGGAGAAAAAAGTTGTTTTCCCGGACTTGGGCGAATGGGGATTTAAGGAAAAAGCGGAGCAGTTCATGAAGACCGAATATGACCCAAGCAAGGCTCTCTCCTACGACATAGGACGCGGCGTGACGGAGAGGCTCGTCTCGATTATGGGCGGCTATGAAGCCTCAATGGAGGCGCTGCTCCTTGAGCCGGAAGCCGTAGCCGATTTTTTTGAAGTGTATACCGACTTTTTGATAAAGGTGTTTGACGAGCTAAATTCGCTGTACCCGCTGGACATACTGACGGTGCACGACGACTGGGGGACAGAAAGGGACACATTCTTTTCCGAAAAAGTCATGGAAGAGCTGGTGTTCGAGCCGACAAAGCGCCTGATTGACTACGTCCATTCCAAGGATGTCTACATAGAGTGGCACACCTGCGGCAATGTAAACCGCTTCTTCCCATACATGTACGAGCTGCGGACAGACATTGCGCAAGTTCAGCGACGCGTTGTCGACTTTCCGAAAATGAAGGAAAAGTACGGCAGCCGCATCGGATTTTGCGTGGGTCCCGAGGGTTTGGACTACACAAAGCCGGTGACAAACGAGGACTTTTTGGATTCGATAAAAAATACAGTTGATGTGTACGCCCCCGGCGGAGGGAGCTACATGATGATGTTCACGCCGGACGAAGAGCTCTGCTTCGACGCCTGTGCGGAAATTTTTTGCCGCAGCAGGGAAATCTACGAGGGGGGAAACCATTGAGCAGCTACATAGTTGAGCCGGAACGCAAAATAGACGTGGCGTCTTCGTGCGATGTCCTCGTTGCGGGCGGAGGCATTGCCGGAATTGCGGCTGCGATGGCAGCGGCGCGGGGCGGCAAGAGGGTTACGCTGGTGGAGCGGGAGTATTCTCTAGGCGGAATGGCTACGCTAGGCCTTATCACAATATATCTGCCGCTCTGCGACGGCGAAGGCAATCAGCTTATCTTTGGCATCGGGGAGGAACTGCTCAAGCTCTCCATAGAACATGGGGCGGAAGCGAACCTATATCCGGATGCTTGGCTGAACGGGGGAAGCTTGGAGGAGCGCATCAAGAACCGGTATGTCACCCAATATAATCCGCACCTGTTTGCACTCAGGGTCGAAGCCCTGCTGGGCAAGCTCGGCGTGACAATCCTCTATGGGACCATGGTCTGCGCAGTGAAAAAAGATGGCGATGCGATAAGCCATGTCATAGTCGAAAATAAATCGGGGCGCTCGGCAATAGAAGTAAAATCCGTAATCGACGGCACCGGCGACGCCGACGTCTGCCATTTGGCGGGGGCTAAAACAGCGCTGCACGCCAAGGGCAACGGCCTGGCCAGCTGGTACTACTACATCCAAAGCGGAGAGGTGCATCTAAAGATGTTCGGGCTCGCAGATGTCGCACAGGGCGAAGTTCCGGACAATGAAAAAGCGGAAGCGGATGGCCAGTACAAAAATGCCAAGGTGGCGACACTCGACCAAAATGTGCGATTTTCTGGAGTGGACGGCGACGAACTGAGCCGCGCAGTGATAGCTGCGCACGAGAAAATGTTCGAGGATATCGAGAAATATCACAAGGAGGACAAATCGTACCTCCCGGTGACGACCTCGACAATCCCGCTTGTCAGAATGTCCCGCCGCTTGGTTGGCGAATATACGATGGACGATTCGGAAGACAAAAAATTCATGAAAGACAGCATTGGCATGACGGGCGACTGGCGCAAGAAAGGCCCGGCATACGAGCTGCCGTTCGGGACGCTCTACGGAAAAGAGGTGACAAACCTCCTGGCCGCAGGCCGCGACATATCCGTGACCGACGGCATGTGGGATATAACAAGGGTCATCCCGCCGTGCGCAGTAACCGGAGAAGCCGCAGGCGTCGCAGCGGCAATGGGGAACGATTTCACAAAAACAAACATCCCCGAGCTGCAGGAGAGGCTGACATCCGCCGGGGTGAAGCTGCATTTTTAGGCGAAACAGGTTGGCGTCGCATCGAGGCGTCGTTGTTTGGTGTCTGCGCCCTACTTCCCCACGCAGAAGCG
>WQSH01000057.1 GCA_009787995.1 Oscillospiraceae bacterium | reverse complement strand
GGTATAATGACGGGCATTGAGCGCAAATCAAGCGTCGCTGCCATCACGATTGCGCCGATACAGATAAATGGAGCTTTCGCCACGACCCTCATCAGGCCGTTAACGAACCCCTGCAACAGCGTCACATCGTTTGTCTCACGCGTTATGAGCGACCCGCCTTCAAAGCTGTCAATGCCGTATGCCGATAACGAGTGGATTTTCACGAACAAATCGCGCCGCAAATCTGCCGCAAACGCTTGAGACACCTTCGACGCGATGTAGTTTCTAGACAGCGAAAAACACAGCCCTATTCCAGCCACGCCCAGCATTCTCAGACCATACTGCCTGATATGCGGCAAGGAACCCTGCATAACGCCTTCATCAACGAGCTGCGACATGATGCGCGGCTGAAGCAAGTCCATCATAGCTTCCATCAACACGCACGCCACGCCAAGTATAAATAGCGCACCGTATTTATTCCAATATTTTCTGAGAAAATTGCGCCTTCTTCCCGTATCCTCGCCCCTGTCTTCCAAGTTCAACTCCCCCGACGGACTGCAACGCCGCAAACCGCAGAATCAAGCTCAGTGCCCACGTCATTATAAAGCAAAATAGCTTCTGGTACAACAACAACCTACCTTTTCTCCACCTAAATTAGATGAATGGATGAACAAACCGTGAAAACATTTGTGTTAATGCGGTGTAATCGGACTAAACCGACCGAATACTGTTGCGGCGCATGCGATACCAACTTTCATCAAATGTATCTATAATATTCTGAAGCTCATTTAGTATCTTCTCTTTATCCTGCGGCAAGTCACCCACAATCGGGGTACCCATTGTTACATGATTTGCTGCAATACGTGTCCTTATATTAAGGTTTTCTATAAATGTTTTAAACTCCTTAGTACGCTCAAGCTCAGAAGCTTCTTTGAAACTGCCGTTTTGCCTATCATGGTACATTTTTGTGTCGGGAAATAGAGTAAGTGACAGTATCGCCACTATATTCGGCTTTAGTTTGTTGACCAGTTCGGCTGTTGCTAAGGCGTTTTTCTCGCTGTTGCCGCTGCCTGCAAGACCAAGCAGATAGTTGGCGTCATATTTAATTCCGGACTCTTCGAGCTTATGAAGCTGCTCTAATGTATCATTTACATTCGAACCTTTCTCAGTGTTTACCAAAACTTCATCAAGACCGGATTCCATACCAACGTACAGATACTTATAACCAGCTTCCTTTAGATTTTTTAACTGCTGAAGGCTCTTGTCTTTTAGATTAATAACACCCGCCATTGAAGAAATCACTTCAACCTTGGGTAGTAATTCGTGTATTTTAGCCGCTATTGCCATTAGCTCATCATAACTGAGCGCAAACGCATCTCCGCTTAGCAGGTGAATCCGGGTTGCATCCGGTCTTGCATCCCTAACTTCCTCTAAATCCTCAACGATTTGCTCTATGGGCTCAGCTCGAAATGGGAGATCCCTATACCCGTGACAAAAGCGGCATTTGCCATGTGAGCACCCAACTGTAACTTGTAACAGCACGCTGTTAGCTTCTGATGGAGGACGATAAACAGTCCCTGTGTAGTGCATAATTTTAGTACTCCTTTGATTTTGTTATACTCGCAGTCGATTGTATCACAGAATAAAGTTTTGGGGAAGGTCGCCTTTTTAGCGGCTATTTTAGGCTCCTGGTATTCGTCGCAGGCTTTAAGCTCAAATATGATGCAGACGTCCGCCCTATACGCCGATTCGGTGAGGTGGATCAGACCGGCAGATTCCTCCATACAATTAATGACTATTTCTTAGCCGCAAAAGCATCCCGTCAAGCGCAGTTCGCCATGCCTCGATTGCTCTGCCGTCCAACAGTTCGTTCATCGCCTGCTCGTTGTATCCTCCCGGAGTCATCTCGTGAGCCAGCTCAACGAGGTCGCAGCCTGGTATGCTTGCCGCCCTTTCGCATAGCGAGCCAAAAAGCGAGCACAGGAACTTGACAGACACATCGTGCTCGATGCCATTCTCGTCCGAGAACTTCACAATTTCATGCAGGAGCATGTTGTAGGCGCTCATCAGCCCGGTCACGATTTGCAGCGTATACACCTCTTCCTGCCTGTCGGCATAGTAAATATCGCTCACAGGCTCAAACAACTCGCCGACCTCTTTGATTTTGGGATAAACCAGCAGCGGCCCAATCCCGGCAGCGATAAACGGAAGCGGAATGACATGCGCCAGAAGCGCGGTTTCGCCTATCATATCCTTTAAGTCAGGCAGCCTCATTTCTGCAGACATATTAGCCACATAGTGAGTGTTTTTAAAACTCAGCTCTTTGAGCACGCCAAAGTCCTTCTTATGCAGGCATATGAAGACCCAGTCGGACTTGTCTATGACTTCCTGATTTGATGCGCAAACATTAGCCTCCGAAAACGCCGAAGCAAGCGCAGCCGCTTTTTCCGCATTTCTGGGCGAGAGAAAAAACTCATGCCCCGCCTTTTTTTTGCAAAATCCGGTAACAATAGCCGAAGCTATAATCCCGGTTCCAATTATTCCAATCCTCATCTTATTTATCAACAACCCCTAAATCCCCTCTCCGTCAAATCTGTATCATTTCCCAGACCATTTGAACTTATCACAAAATTCATACAAAATCAACAACCTTGCCCATTACTAACCAATGATTTAGTTGACATTTGCATTACAAACGAATATCATTGATGGGAGGTGATGATGACAACATATGAATACTATCAATAACATGCCAAGTGTATTGTCAGCGGCATACAAAAAAGTGGATGATGCCGAATCTTATCGGAGTACCGATGCGCTTTTCTCAGACATACTCAACAACGCAATTGAAAGCCAAGCAGCACAGCCTCCGATGATTGGCATTAGCAGCCTTGGCGAGTTGAGTGCAGTGCCGCCCGGCGGACACGTTTCTCTTGCGCCTATCGGAACCACAGGGATAGAAAACGCCATAATCGCTGCGGCACAGTCCGGTGAAATGGCGGATGCGCAAATTGCCCTTTTTATGATGTTCATGATGATGATGCAGTCCGTCGGCGGTGAAGGTGATGATTTTTCGCCGATGATGCAGATGATGGCGCAAATGATTTCACAGCTCGGCGGGGATGCGTCGTATTTGCACCAAAGCAATATGCCAAGATCGGCGGAACATGAATCCGGCATCAGCCGTTTGGTAGATATTGCCTTGAGTCAGGTTGGGGTTTACGAGCGTGACAGTGATGGCATGCGCGCAAATGGCAACTTCACAAAATTTGGAGAATGGTTTGGATTAGATGGTCACCCTTGGTGTGCAATGTTCGTTTCGTGGGTAGCAAACGAGGCTGGCCTGCTTGGAGATGTCATCCCTAAGCACGCATCAACGACTCTGGGTGCAAATGCTTACATGGAGCGAGGATTATACGAAACACGAAACTCCGGCTATCTCCCGAGGGAAGGCGACACAATCTTTTTTTACAATCCATCAACTGGGCGCTTTAATCATGTCGGGATTGTTGTTGCATTTGACCCTCGAACGCAAAGGGTCTATACAGTTGAGGGTAATACAGACAACGCAGTGCGTATAAGGCACCATGATTTGAGCAGCCCCAGAATACACGGCTTTGGAAGAAATGGCGGCACCGGCGATGGCGTGATCCCCAGAAATTCAACCTCCGGAGCTGGAACAAGCATAGTATAGCAGCCTCCGCACAGCAACCCGACTGTCTCGCCTATGGGGGCATCATAGCCGTTGGAGGTTGCCATCATTGACAAAAAACTGCGATGCCGTATGTGACAGCATCGCAGTTTTTATCTGTGGTTGCGAATCCCGCCGCTGTTCATAATTGCAACTTCAGAAGAACGCCTCTTTGCGGCGCCGCATTATTTGCTCCTTTGCGCCCGCCATAGCAATAGGCAGCCCTATCTCCTAACATTGAAAAAAGTGTCCATGCCAAGGTAAGCTGCAGCTTCGCCCAGCTCGTCTTCAATCCGCAGGAGCTGGTTGTACTTTGCTACCCTGTCGCTCCTTGACGGCGCGCCGGTCTTTATCTGCCCCGCATTGACAGCGACAGAAATATCAGCAATCGTGGTGTCCTCCGTCTCTCCTGAGCGGTGGGAAACAACGGCGGTGTACCCCGCCCTGTTGGCGGTGTGGATAGCATCCAGCGTCTCAGTGAGCGTGCCGATTTGATTGACCTTAATCAAAATCGAATTTGTCACGCCCATATCAATGCCCTTGTTGAGTCTAGCCGTATTGGTGACAAACAAATCGTCTCCCACAAGCTGGATTTTATGCCCAAGCTTCTCCGTCAGAAGCTTCCAGCCATCCCAGTCCTCCTCGGCCATGCCATCCTCAATGGAAATAATCGGGTACTTGCCCACCAGGCCGACCCACATGTCAACCATCTCTTCGGAAGACATGACCGTCCCCTTCTTGGGCAGATGGTACATACCGTCCTCCTCTTTATACCAATCCGTCACAGCCGGATCCATAGCAATCATGAAATCCTCTCCCGGCCTGTACCCGGCTTTTTCGATAGCCTCCATAAGAGCCTTCAGAGCATCCTCATCAGCAGCCAAATCAGGCGCATAGCCGCCCTCGTCCCCCACGCCAGACGGCGGGATGACTTTCTTGAGCACATGGAATACCTCTGCGCTCATCCGCACAGCCTCGCGGAAATTGGGGGCAGACAATGGCATGACCATGAACTCCTGGAAATCAACACTATTTGCAGCATGGGCGCCGCCATTTAGCACATTCATCATTGGCACCGGGAGCACATGCGCCGAAGCCCCGCCGATATATCGGTAAAGCGGAATCCCAAGTGATGCTGCCGAAGCCCTCGCACAGGCAAGCGATGCGCCCAAAATAGCATTTGCACCGAGCCTTGACTTATTTGGCGTGCCATCAAGCTCAATAAGCATCTTATCTATGGCAACCTGGTCTAAAGCATTCTGGCCGGCCAGCGCGTCAGCTATTTCATCGTTTAGGTTCGCCACGGCGTTCAAAACGCCCTTGCCCAAGTATCGGCCATTATCTCCGTCCCGCAACTCGCAAGCTTCAAACTTGCCTGTCGAAGCCCCCGAAGGAACCATAGCGCGCCCAACCGAACCGTCCAAAAGCGTAACATCGCATTCAACAGTGGGGTTTCCCCGGGAGTCAAGCACCTCGCGCCCGGTCACATCAATAATCTCTAGATAACCTTTCATAACAAACTCCTTTTATAAACTCAGAATAACGCATAACGCATTTATTGCATTTTAAAAAACTCGGCTCAAATTTGTGAATAAAGATTTTAAACAGGCTCTGAACCCTGAACCCTCAAACTTTCCCCCGACATTAGCTCCGGTTTTTCCAGGCCCATCAAGTCAAGTACCGTCGGCGCTATATCCGCCAAGCGGCCAGGCTTTAAATCTATATTCTCACCGTAGACTAAAAAAGGCACGGGGTTTGTGCTGTGGGCTGTGTGCCCGCTTACTCCGTCATTTTGCAGCATAATTTCCGCATTGCCATGGTCTGCGGTCACTATTAGGCATCCGCCCACCTGCTCAACCGCATCTCTGACTTTCCCGACACATTCATCGACAACCTCCACTGCCTTGACCGCCGCATTATAGTCGCCTGTATGCCCAACCATGTCGCAGTTGGCAAAATTCACGATGACAAGGTCATGGCGACCACTGGCGATTTCCCTGCAAAGAACATCTGCAACTTCATATGCCGACATCTCTGGCATGAGGTCATAGGTCGGGGGCTCCTTAGGGGACGGTATAAGAATTCTCTCCTCGCCCGGGAAGGTCTGCTCGATTCCGCCGTTGAAAAAGAAGGTCACATGCGCATATTTTTCTGTCTCGGCGATGCGCAGCTGCCTGAGGCCAAGCTTGCTTATGGTTTCGCCTAGGGTTTGCTCCGGAAAATCGGGGGGATAGGCAATAGGAACATTGAGCAGCTTCTCGTCGTATTGGGTCATGCAAATGAAGTTAATTGGAAAATAACCGTTCTTCCTTTCAAACTCATTGAACTCCGGCTCGACGAAAGCGCTTGTAATCTCCCTCGCCCTGTCAGGGCGGAAGTTAAAAAATATTATTGAGTCGCCCTGCTTTATCATGCCGTCCTTATCGCAGACAATGGGCTCTACAAATTCGTCATATACCTTCGCATCATAGGAGCGCTGTATAGCGCTAATGGGGTCTTGCACAAAGTTTCCTTCGCCAAGCACCATCGCATTATATGCCCGTTCGACGCGCTCCCAGCGATTATCGCGGTCCATCGCAAAAAAACGCCCCATCACCGTCGCAACCTTGCCTATGCCCAGCTCACCGCATTTCTCCAATAGAGCTTCAAGCGAAGCCTTCCCAGAATCGGGCGGAACGTCCCTGCCATCCATAAAACAGTGTATAAAGACCTTTGAAGCGCTATTGCGCAGCGCAAGCTCTAAAAGCCCAAAAAGATGCTCGATATGGCTATGGACCCCTCCGGGCGAAAGGAGACCCATCAAATGCAGCGCCCCGCCTGAAGCATTGCAAGTTTCCAAAGCGGAGAGGAAGGCCTTGTTTTCAAAAAATGTACCTGATTTAATATCGTGCGATATTCTCGGCAAGTCCTGATAGACGACTCTGCCCGCACCAATATTGGTGTGGCCGACCTCGCTATTGCCCATCTGTCCATGAGGAAGCCCAACATCCTCGCCGGAAGCCGAAAGCAAGGTGTGCGGGCATTCACCTAAAAGCTCATCAAGTACTGGAGTGTCTGCATTTGCAACAGCATTGGCTGGAGACGGTTTAGCAACCCCATACCCATCCATAATAATCATAACTAATTGTTTTTTCATATCCACCTACTTCTGCTCACTGATTTGCTGCATTTATTATTGCGGCAAATGACTCCGGCCTTAGCGATGCACCACCAATGAGCCCCCCATCTATGTCTGGCTGAGCCAACAGCTCCAATGCGTTTTTCTCATTCATTGAGCCACCATATTGTATTGTGATTACCTTTGCAATTTCGTCGCTGTACAAAGAAGCAAGGATGTTGCGAACCGCCCTGCAAACCTCCTGTGCGTCCTCCGGCGTTGCGGTCTTTCCCGTCCCAATAGCCCAAATCGGCTCATAAGCGATTATAACTTTGCGCACCTCTTCTGCCGCTACCCCATGCAGAGCCATTTTGATCTGCATAGCGACAATATCGCCTGTTACGCCGATTTCACGCTGGCTAAGGCTTTCGCCAACACAGACAATGGGACGGAGCGGTGATTTTAAAGTGGCAAGAACCTTCTGGTTCACGGTGGCGTCCGTTTCGCTATATAGCTCACGCCGTTCGCTATGGCCAATAATGGCATACCCTACTCCAATATCCGCAAGCTGCCCAGCAGAAACCTCCCCGGTATATGCCCCGGACTCATGCTGATTCATATTCTGCGCACCAACACCCACCCCTATGGATTCAAAGGCCTTTACTGCCGCAGGCAAAAGAACAGACGCCGCACAAACTACAACCCCGCACCAATCCCGAAATCCAGGGACAAGTGTGCCAAGCCGTTCTGAAAATGCATTCACCTCAGAAGCAAGCATATTCATCTTCCAATTTCCGGCAATAACCGTCTGCCTAAACTCTCTATTCATACTTAAAACCTCCAAAAACTACGCATCAAGCAAACAAGCTATTCCCGGCAGTACTTTGCCTTCCATGAATTCTAACGAAGCGCCCCCACCTGTTGAGATATGCGTTATCTTATCCTCAAGCCCAAACTTCCGGATCGCAGCAGCAGAGTCGCCGCCGCCAATTATAGAAATCGCACCGGACTGAGCGACGGCGTTAGCTACCGCCTTTGTTCCCTCAGCAAATTTTGGGAACTCAAAAACGCCCATCGGCCCATTCCAAACTATAGTTCCGGCTCCGGTAATCTCACTGACAAACTCCTTAGTCGCCTTTGGGCCTATATCTAGTGCCATCATCCCCACTGGGATTGCATCACTATCTACTGTCTCCGGCTCGACGTCATTTGAAAGCTCAAGCCCGGCGACCGAGTCGCATGGAAGCAAAATCTTTACGCCGCTGCCCTGTGCAGCCTCCAGCATTTTAAGCACATTTTCGATTTCTCCATCTTCACAGAGCGACTTACCGACGCTCCCGCCCTTTGCCTTAAAAAATGTATACGCCATTCCTCCGCCAATAATAATGGAATCAGCGATTTTCACAAGGTTAGCTATAACTCCCAGCTTATCCGAAACTTTGGCGCCGCCAAGTATCGCCACTAACGGCCTCTTTGGAGCGGAAATAGCCCCGCCTATGTTATCCAATTCCTTCTTTAGCAGGAAACCGGAAACGGCAGGCAAGAAATGGGAAACGCCCTCGGTAGAAGCATGGGCACGATGGACGCTGCCAAAGGCATCTGAGACGAACAACTCGGCAAGGCCAGCAAGCTTCCTTGCAAACTCCGGGTCATTTTTCTCTTCTTCCTTGTGAAAACGAGTATTCTCTATAAGCATTATCTCACCGGGCTCAAGAACCTCCGCCAACGCAACGGCATCCACTCCAACCACGTCCTTGGCCATCTTCACAGGCTTACAAAGATGTTTTGACAAGCAGTCAGCTATGGGAGCAAGCGAAAATTCTAGCACAAACTCCCCCTTGGGCCTGCCGAGATGCGAACAAGCAATGACTGCCGCACTTTGCTCCAACAGGTATTTTATGGTAGGCAGTGCCGCAACAATCCGGCCCTCATCGGTAATGCTACCGCTACTCTTGTCAAGTGGGACATTAAAATCACAACGAAGCAAAACCTTCTTGCCGCTGACATCCACGTCCCTGACTGATTTCTTGTTATATGCGGCATTATAGGTACCCATATTCCCCTCCTAAAATAGAAAATATATCATATTCCTCTGCAACTGCTCAGGGGGCAGCCCTAAAAAATGACCACCCCCTTCGCATATCAATTTTTATTAGTCAGCCTGTTCATATGAATCCGGCTCTTCGGGCGAGGTCACAGAAGGCTCTTCCACCGGTGATTCCGTAAATATATCATCCTGCGGTACATACTCCGCCGGCGGCTCGTCAAAAATATCATCCTGCGGTGTATCCAACACCTCTTCATTTGGTGGCGCCCCCGGAGTAGTCTCGCCACTTGGCGTTTCATAGGTACCCTCACCATATTCCGTCTCGGGCGGAACAAGAATCACCCTATTTTGAACGCGATAAGTGCTCCTGCCAATAGACCACCTCTCGATGAGTTCGCCATCCCCATCAAATTTGTTCATAAAAACTTCCACAACAAACCCGGTCGACCCATCCAAATCCACGATTGTCCGCCCCGGCGGCACATCGGGGTCTTCTTTTGTTATAACTTCAAAAGGAGTCGTCTGAAGAATAACAAAATCAGTAGTTATAAAGGTATCATCCACACTGGTTCCCAAGAGCCTTGCAGTTATCTCCCGCCCCTCTACTACGACCTCGACTTTTATTGGGTAGTCGCGGTTGTTCCTAAACCTCAAATCGTGCTGACCCCAGACGATAGTGGCATCGTGCCCGAGCGGAATGTAAGAGACCGTCATACCATGGGGCTGGCGTTCCAAAACCTCAAGGTTTGCCCTCAGCACCGCATAATAGATTGTTGATGAAGTCTGGCAAATCCCGCCGCCAAGAACATCTACCAGCCTGCCGCTGACAAATCCGCCGGCTTCCCGGAATCCCCTTTCCCGAGTTCTGCGCCCCACTATCTGATTAAACGAAAACACATCCCCGGGGTTAAGCTTGGTCTCATGGATAAACTCAGCCGAAACCACAATGTTATTCAGTCTGTTTGCATTCCCCGCAATCCTCGTCATCCTTTCGCCAAGGACATCGCGGAAAAGCATGCTATTGAGCTCCTCTGTCGTAAGCTCCGGTTCCGTAACAACCAGAGGTATGACGACAACCTCTCCACGTCTGGCATTATCCAGCATAGCCTTCGCAGCCTCCATATCAAAAGATACACCGTAGGAGCTTTCCGTTGCGCTGAATGTCTCGCGGTCGTAAACGGCAGAAACAGGTTCCACGCTAATCATGTCATATAACAACTGCAAGTCAATGCTGTAAATATCGCCTTCGGCTGGGTAGTATGTAACGGTCAAGTGCGCCTGTTCTTCCAAAGCTCTGAACAAAGTCTCTACGGTGAGCGCCAAAACACTTGCCGCAGCGGCAGGCATTATCCCCATACCCACTTCAATTATAATGCTGTCGTCACCAATAGTGTACGCAGCATCAATCAGCGCAAGATTGAACTCCCTCGTGTGCTCGGCTACGATTTCCCGAACCAGCCCATCATCAAACCCGGATCTACTCACATCCCGCAAATCCGTCCGCTCTATATGCGAGCGCACAAATCTAATGTCATTTTCCAGGAAAGACGAGCCATTCCTGCCAACTGAAAACGCCGCCTCGGCAGCTTCCTTTGCGTTAAATGCAAAGCCCACATCATTACCGGTGATTGTGAAACTCTCATCGTTCGGAAACCTTACGGTGGCCGAAACATTATCCGCATTATTCTCAAACCCCGCGGCTATCAGGGCGTTAACGGCCTCGTCCATCGTCATGCCGGAAAGATCGATGCCATCGGCCCAAACATTGGGGAAAACAGTGTCCAAGTTCCTAACATAAAAGCCCAGTGCAAAGACAAGCGAAGCGATGCCCACCACAATTATCAAAATAATAATTAAAGCAGTTTTTGCAGCAGTCCTGCGCCTGCGCACATTAGGCACCTTCTGTGCCTTTTGCACGCTTTGAGCCTTCGGAGCCCTATATTCCTTCTGACTTTTTCCCTTGGAGCTAACCAGTTTGATATTTCCCACATTCATCTCCTATTGCATCGAACAAATACTTCTACAATTAAACAATACACCACACCAAAAATCGCCTGCATCATGTTACAAGCATACTGCGCCTTTGCATACACTTTGTATCATAACCAAAGTTTGCGTCAAATATTAAGTAGGCTCTTGGCTTCCAACCAACCTTCGACCTCCAAATAAACCTTGCGTCAGCGGTCGTTTGTTAAACAGCGTCATTTGCGAATCTTCCTCCGCACTCTCGGTTTGCCAAGGCTTGCTTATTTGAGTCCTTTGCCTTGTCTGAGCATCCAGCAGCTCCCCTATGAGAGAGTTGGAGAGCATAAACCCCGTCGGAGTAAATCTCCAGCGGCCATCTTTGAATAGCGCCCACCCCTCTTCTTCGTACTTTCGCAGCAGTTCAAGCACATAATCCATCTTCAGTCTGTAGATGTCGTAGTATTCCTCCTCTGAAATCCCATGGGTAGTCCTGAGGCGGAACATCAAATACTCGCCTGCATTTTCAAAGTCTGACATCTTCTCGCTATATTCAACGACAACCTGCCCCTGCGAAACTCGTTCAATATACTTCTCCACATCTTCAATAAAGCTATACCTGCATTTTCCAATGTAAGAGTGTGCAGCCGCCCCAAAACCGATATATTCTTCACCAAGCCAATATTTTAGATTATGTTTCGACTCATACCCTCTGCGAGAGAAGTTCGAAATCTCATACTGCCTATACCCGAATCTGGCGAGCATTTCAACCGCATAGAGGTACATATCCGCTTGGACATCATCATCCGGCAAAAAAGGCGAATCCTTAAAAACGTAAAGCTGTGTCCCCTCTTCAATTTTTAGCCCATAGCAGGAAATGTGTTCCGCTTTTAGGGAGGCAGTTTTCGCAATCGTTTCGGCCCAGCTGTCCTTGTCCTGCGAGGGCAACCCATAAATTATGTCGACACTGATGTTTTCAAACCCTGCCTGCCTTGCAAAGCTAACGGTTTCCTCTGCATCTGCAAAGGTGTGCGTCCTGCCTAAATTCTTTAGCATGCCGTCATTGGCGCACTGCACACCGATTGACAATCTGTTAAAACCTGCCCGCCTGAGCTTAACTAACTCTTCCTTCGTTATGCCCCCAGGGTTTATTTCCACCGTTACCTCAGAGTCGAGAAGCACATGACCATTTTTTTTCAGCGCATTGAGTATGCTGACAAGGCGGCCTGTGCCAAAATGGCCGGGGGTCCCCCCTCCAAAATATACCGTGTCAATCAGAACGCCGTCAAGCTGCGACGAATATTCCTCAATGTGGCTAATCACAGCATCGCAATACGGCGTCATCAACTTATCGCTGCCAATAAGCGAATAAAAATTGCAATATGCGCATTTGCTTGCACAAAATGGTATGTGAATATATATGCCTACACGTTTGTCCATAAAAACGCTCCGCTATCCCCCGGAAATCCTAGTTTCAGCCCTTGCCTGTGCGCCACGGTGCAACATTCACTTTCAGATTCATATTATCAGCTATCCGTCGCCAATACAACCCATTTTTCATTAATTATTTTGGAATATCGAACCCTTTTCGTTTGATTTTTAGACGGAAAGGGATTATACTTGTCCCATAGGAATTACAATCAATTTGTTACGGAGGAATTCTCATGAGTTTGAAAATCGGAATCACAGGATTTGGAAGGATTGGAAGGCTGGTATTTCGCGCAGCTATTGAGCGCGGGCTCGAGGTAAAGGCGATAAACGACTTAATGGAACCGGATTACATCGCATACATGCTCAAATACGACTCGATTCACGGCAGGTTTCACCACGACGTCTCACATACGGACAAAAGCCTGGTCGTTGACGGCAAGGAAATTGCCATATTTTCGGAAACAAACCCTGAAGCGATTCCATGGAAAGACAGCGGCGTAGACTACCTCATAGACGGCACCGGGGTGTTTACGACAATGCCAAAAGCCTCAGCGCACCTAAAGACAGGCGTAAAAAAAGTTATTCTGACCTCACCATCGTCTGATATACCCATGTTCGTGATGGGCGTGAACGAGAGCAAATACGAAAGCTCTCAAAACATAGTGTCAAACGCATCCTGCACCACAAACTGCCTGGCGCCGCTGGCGAAGGTCCTCAACGACAAATGGGGCATAGACAGCGGCCTTATGACCACTGTACACGCAACAACAGCCACGCAGAAGACAGTCGACGGCATCTCTAAAAAGGACTGGAGGGGCGGCAGGGCCGCATCGGCCAACATTATCCCATCCTCGACGGGAGCAGCAGCCGCAGTAGGCAAAGTAATACCAGAGCTCAATGGCAAACTGACGGGAATGTCCATGCGAGTTCCGACAATCAACGTCTCAGTCGTAGACCTCACCGTAAATCTCAAAAAGCCCGCAAAGTACGAAGAAGTCTGCGCCGAAATGAAAAGGGCTTCCGAAAACGAGCTAAAAGGCATCTTGGCATACACAGAGGAAGCAGTAGTCTCCTCCGATTTCAATGGGGATCCGCACACCTGCATCTTCGACGCCAAGGCAGGCATCCAGCTCACCGATACATTCGTAAAAGTCGTAGCATGGTACGACAACGAGTGGGCATACTCAAACAAGGTCCTAGACCTGACCGAGTACATGTACAAAATGGACGACGCCTAATCCTTCCCTCGCAAGTATTCGTCCAGCTCCATTTCGTCTTCTATTTCCAAATCGCGCTCACCCGCCAGCGACTCTAGATGATGCGTCAACTCATGTGTGAGCACGTCCCTGAGGTGCTTCCGCATTTCCTTTCGACTAGACCTGCCGTAAACGGCGCAAATCGAACCATAGTAAATGACGATGTACCTTCCCATCTGGTCGCGGCGGTACTCACCGAG
>WQSH01000056.1 GCA_009787995.1 Oscillospiraceae bacterium | reverse complement strand
CGTAGAGGCAGGCGTTTTCGACCCCTGTCTCATATTCCTCTGTGGCTCCCGCCATAATCTCATCTATGTCGATGCCTGCAACTGCGCACGGCAGCAACCCGACAACAGTCAGGACACTGTACCTCCCCCCTACCTCAGGCGGAATAAGAAGGCACTTGTACCCCTCTTTCTCAGCCATAGCATTAAGCGGCGAGCCCCTGTCCGTGGTCACGTAAAGCCGCTCCTTCAACTCCTCGGAGCCATAACGCTCAGCAAGCATGGCCTTAAAAAAGCGCAGAGCGATTGCGGTTTCGATTGTAGAGCCGGATTTTGACACAACATTGACTGAAAAGTCCCTATCGCCGATCATCTCAATAATCTGCCGCAAATGCTCGCCAGAAGCGTTGTTCCCCGCAAAATAGATATCCGGGGATTTCTTTGGCAGTGCGTTATAGTTCGGCGAAGCGATATACTCAATCGCAGCTCGTGCTCCAAGATAAGAGCCACCAATACCAAGGACTACCAAAACACCAGATTGCCCACAAATCCTCGTGGCGACTCCATTAATTTCGTCGGACAATGCGGAATTATATTTTTTTGGCAAGCTTACCCATCCATTTTCATAAAGCCCCTCCAGCTCGTCCAAAGCTTTTTTCGTATTTACCTCACATACTTCGCCCTCGCTTAAAAAACCCAGAGCACCATCAATATCTACCTTTACCACAGCAACCTCCAAATTTCCGATGCAAACCGTCCACTGATACCTGTAACTAATAATAGCATCAGCGCCCAAATAGTTCAATGCGCTTCTTGACAAACAGCTGTCTTCCATGCTATATTAATCAAACTTCTTGCGGGCATAGTTCATTGGTAGAATGAAAGCTTCCCAAGCTTTAGAGGAGGGTTCGATTCCCTTTGCCCGCTCCAGGCCAAAAACCGCCAAAAGGCGGTTTTGCTGCGTTTTTTTCTGTAATGCAGCACATATTGTTTATCGGAATGTATTAACAAAACTTTAACATCTATGTTAATTATTGTTGTATACTGGGAGAACGTGTGTATTAATTTGCACAACATTGGCACTGGAATAGGAGTGATTTTTTGAACATTCCCCTGCTAGGCCGCGCAGGCCTGAAAATCCGGGCCGACGACGGCTGCGAAGAGCTTGGCTTTCCGGAAATACTCAGCACCCCCCTGTTCTATCAGGCAAACCCCGGAGATAGGCTGACGCTCATAGACGACGCATACAAGTTCAATATCGCCACATACCGCCCGGAGATTGAGCCGCGTTGGATTTACACCTACGCATATGCCCCCGACCAAAGCTGGACAATATATAACAAAGACCTCAGCGGTGATAGTTATAGGCAAAGCGACTATATATTTGACAAAAACACATATTTCCGAGTCTGCCTAAGAAAGCGGAGCGGCGAATCCTTTGACGGCGTCGAGGATATAAACAAAATTATAAAATTTGAATCCACACCCGTTGCCGCCGCACCCAAGCCTTGGCTAATTAAGGAGGTAGAAGCTGTCGTAGAGCGGATTAGCAAGGCAATGGCCAGTGGCAGCAGAGCATTTCTCCTAATGGCGGACACGCACTACAACGTCAACGGCACATGGAGCGACACGCAAGAAGCGGTAAAGCTTATCAGCCAAAAAATCAAGCTCGACGGAATCATCCACCTTGGCGACATGACAGACGGCATGGTGAGCGGCGACGCCACGAGGCATTATGTAAGGCTCGTGCTGGACGGCTTGAAGAGCTGTGGAGCGCCCGTCTGGATTGCCCTCGGCAACCATGATGCAAACTACTTCCGCAACAACAGTGAAATTTTCACAATTAAGGAGCAACGGGAGCTTTACCTCGACGGCGGCGAAACGAATTATTTTTATGACTTTCCCGGGCTTCGCCTAATCTTCCTTGACTCCTTCCGCCACAACGAAGAGCTTCGATACGGCTTCTCCCAAGAAAACGTGGCATGGCTCAAGCAAACGCTGGATGCAGCGCCGCCAAGTTCGAAATCTCTCATATTTTCTCACCTCCCGCCCTTGACAAGGCTGCAATATTGGACAAAAACAATTCGGGGCGAGGAGCAGCTCACAGAAATACTAAAAAGCAGCGCAGACAATGTCTTGGCCTGGATAAATGGACACAATCACGCCGACCTCCTTGATGATGACGAGGGATATCCGATAATCTCGATTGCCAATGCCAAATGCGAAGCCTTTGCCGAACACAAAGTTGAGAGTTTTATCACGCCGCCGCGAAAACTCGGCGAGGCTTCGCAGGAGCTCTTTGACATCATGATTGTAAACGGCAGCGCGACATCAGCGCATTTTATCCGATTCGGCGCAGGCGAGGACAAAATAATTTCTGAAGGGAAGGCCGCTTGGATATGATGGAAATATGGGCACACAGGGGGGCATACGACTACGCCCCGGAAAACACGCTGACCGCCTTTTTGCTGGCTATCGATAAAAATGCCGACGGCGTTGAGCTCGACATCCAAATGACCCGGGACGGCGAAGTAGTGGTGATCCACGATGAAACCGTCGACCGTACAAGTACCGGCAGTGGCAATGTCGGAGATTTCACGCTTTCCGAAATCAAGAAGCTCAACTTCAACAAGCGGGGTGTCACCCCGCCTGCGTTCATGGAGATTCCGACGCTTGCTGAGTTTTTTGAACTCATGAAGCCGTCCCAATTGAAAATCAACGTGGAATTTAAAACAAATGTCGTATTTTACGAAGGCATTGAGGCAAGGGCGCTGGAAATTGCCCGCAGACATGATATTGTCGAGCGTGTTGTTTGGTCTTCATCCAACCACTATACCATTGCCAACCTAAAACGCCTCGAACCTAATGCCGAAACCGCATATATCTGCTCGGGGCAAATATTCGTCACAGGCGAGCAATGCGAAAAAACAGGCGTAAGCGCTCTTCATCCGAATTACAATCAGTTGCGCTACCCCGGATTTGTTGATGAGTGCCACTCTCGCGGAGTCAAGGTGCGACCTTGGACGGTCAATTCGTATGACGGCCTCAAGTTTGTGCACAGCTTGGGTGTTGACGGTGTTTTTACGAACGACATAGACAAGGCAAAAGAATTTCTTCAGGGCAGCTAAGGCCTAGCTCCTAGAGGACAGTGGAGGAACTTATACTATGTACGACTTTTTAATTGTAGGCGCCGGTTTGTTTGGCGCTGTGTTCGCTCACGAGGCTTCGCTGGGTGGCAAGCGCTGCCTTGTCATTGACAAGAGAAACCACATTGGCGGAAACACCTACTGCGAGGACGTCGAAGGCGTAACCGTGCATAAATATGGTGCGCACATATTCCATACGGACAACAAAACCGTATGGGACTATGTCAACCGCTTTGCCGATTTCAACAGATACACAAACTCCCCCCTAGCCAACCACAATGGGGAGCTTTACAACCTGCCATTCAACATGAACACCTTCTACAAACTCTGGGGTGTGACGACCCCAGAAGCGGCTGAGGAAATCATCGAAAGGCAACGCGCAATAGCCACTGCTCCAAAAAATCTCGAAGAACAGGCGATATCGCTAGTCGGCACGGATATTTATGAGAAGCTGATAAAGGGCTATACAGAAAAGCAGTGGGGCAGGAAATGCTCGGACTTGCCCGCATTCATAATAAACAGGCTGCCCGTTAGGTTTACATTTGACAACAATTACTTCAACGACAGATACCAGGGCATCCCTATAGGTGGCTACAACCAAATCATCGAGAAGATGCTCGAAAAGTGCGATGTCAAGCTTGGCACGGATTTCTTCTCCGACGAATCGAGATATAAGCATATAGCCGACAAAATAGTCTACACAGGGATGATTGACGAATATTTTGGCTATTGCCATGGGGAGCTCGAGTACAGGAGCCTGTCTTTTGAACCAGAAACCTTGGACGTGCGCAACTTCCAAGGCAACGCCGTCGTGAACTACACCTCGGCGGACGTGCCGTACACAAGGATTATCGAGCACAAGCATTTTGAATTCGGCACGCAGGATAAGACCGTCGTCACATATGAGTATCCAAGCGAATGGGTGCGCGGCAATGAGCCATACTATCCCGTAAACGACGAAAAAAACATGTCTGTTTACAGCAAGTATCTAGACCTGGCCGACAAAGAAAAAAACGTAATCTTCGGCGGGCGCTTGGGCACATACAGGTACCTAGATATGTGGCAGGTCATCGCCGAGGCGCTGATTTGCGCCGATTTGGTCGTCAGTTAGTGCAACTTATCGGAGCAGAGGGAGAATCCCACAGTTTGTGTAAATAGCTAAATTGGCAAAAATAAAGGGTAATAATTTCAAGGTCGGCGAGTCGGAAAATGGCTCGCCGCTTTTCCGCAACCATCTCAATATCGTCCCTGCCCAGGAATGCGAAAGCGGCTTGGTATACTATGCCATGCCGGAATCATTTTGATAATTTGCAGCCTGCTTTGTAAACATTTCAAAATACTTACCTTTTGCATCCATTAGCTCTTCGTGCGTTCCGCTTTCGATAATCTTGCCGTCCGAAACATTGTATATGCAATCGAAACCACGCACAGTGCTTAACCTATGTGCCACCATAATTGTAGTAGCAGTGTTTGACTTATCGAGAATAATATTCATGAGAGTGTCTTCCATCAAAGGGTCTAACGCAGAACTTGGCTCGTCTAGCAAAAGCAGACCAAAAGAACCGTGGAACAACCGTGCCAATGCTATGCGCTGCGCTTCGCCGCCAGATAGAACAATCCCATCCTCGGTAAACTCACGCGTCACCATTGTGTCAAAATCCCCCTCAGCCCTGCTTAAAAGTTCATCCAATCCGAACTTGCCCACAAGACACCTAAGCTCCTCGTCGGATGCGTCATTGTACGCTGTCAAATTGTCACGCAAGCTCATCGCCAAAATGCGCACATCCTGGTAAGCGATTCCAATTCTCAACCGCAAGGAGTGGATGTCATATTCTTTGATATCTCTTTCGTCTATCAATACCTGCCCACTATCCACATCGTAGAGTCGGAGCAGCAATTTTGTCAAAGTGGACTTCCCTGCCCCATTTTCACCGACAATGGCAATGCGTCCGCCGGCCGGAATTTTAAAATTGAACTTCTCAATGCTGAAAGTGGAATTTTCATACCCAAACGAAACATCTTTAAATTCGACATCGAACAATCCCTCAGGCGCACTGTACTTTCCTTTGTTTGCCTCTGGAGGTTCAATTTCACTTTTTGCCTCGAAAAAGCGAGCAATTAACTCACCGTACATCGTTTCCTCGTAGAGTCTGTTAACATTTGAGAAAAAACTACCAATATTGCTAGCCAGCGTGCTCGCCGCAACAGACATACTTGCATACAAACCTATCCTTGTTGTGTCATCTGCAATGACGATAATAACTATGTACAAGAGTATCAAAGCACTCTGTATTGGATTGAGAACCCCTTGCGGCATAGCGTATTTTAAATTGCCAAAAGTAAATTTTTGATATAAATCGACAAACTTGTCTGTTGATGCGATAAAGTATCGCAGCATCTTAGCGCCAGCCTTTGATGTGCGAAGCTCAGCTGCGCTTTCTCTTTGTATCATAACACGCGTACTGTACTCCAGGGGCCTCAGTATATCGTTCTTCTTCGTTGAAAACTCTGCCCCCCTTTTCGACTGAGGTACGTTCAGCGCTGTTTGTAGAGCCACAAACGCTATAGTTATAATCAGCAAAACAAACCCCGCTTGTGTGATAATCGCCCCCATTGCAAAGGCTGTTATAGTAATCTGCAGTAGTCTTGGAAGTATTTCTTTTGCTTGTGCAGCATGACTTGCATAATTCATTTGAGCATATACAAAAGTGTTGTAGAAATCGGGGTTGTCGTAGTATTTGTAATCAGTGTTCAGTGCTTTGATTTGAACGTCCTGAACGATTTTGTAATCTATGCTTGCACTTTTCAAATCCGTATATGTGCGGGTGATAATGTTTTCAATCACCACTATTAGTGCTATGGCAAGCGTGAATAATGCAACAGTAGAAATGATTTCAAGCGCTGTCCCCCCCGCCATCAAGGTGTCAATGGTAATTTGTGGCAACAATGTGGCAAGCACAGAGGCAGTCGGCGTGAGCAAAACGGCCATGGCTATTACCACAATCATGTAAACCTTGCCGTATTTCCAGTGCGGCTTAAGGAGAAATAGCAGATGCCTAACCTTCGGTATCTTTTTCAAATTTCACCTCCAAAATATAACCATTGTGTCCTCTAAAACTTTGGAAACATTGTATCGAGAGCGTTAGCAGTAACCACACACCTCTGCTTCACTGCAAAATCGGCAGAGGCTATTGTACAAGGCATCATGCATTCAAACACTGAATAAATTCAAGCGGTATATTTTCCCTTTTTAGCATCTTTACATACGCCTCTATCGCCTCAGAGTTGGACAATATTGTTTTTGATTCTAGAGCGTCTATATACTCGTTGAAATGAATCTGTGAAAAATACTCGCTCGGCAACATCTGACACGGTCTAACCATGCCATCTTCGCCGACTGCAATTACCGTTTTTCCTGCGCCACAAGAGGAAAAACTATCAGTTACAATAGATGCTGCGGGGCTATAATAATCAAAAATGTCCGGTTTAGAATAGAATATATCCATAGTCCTGAACTTATCCACAATTTCATCCAAGGTTATTACCAAGTAGTTAAGTTCATCTTTGCTCATTTCATACCTTTCCATGTTCTGTAGGGCTCTCCCCATCCCGGCAACTAAGCCCATTCGTACTTTTCTAACTCCAACGTCATGCAAAGTCTCAATGTAACGCCCCAAGTCACCCAGATTTGTCTTGTCTGCTATTACCGATACCACCGGATTTTTGCCAACATCAATCAGGGCACGAAGCCCCTCCACAAGCTTTATGAATCCATCGGAGCTACCTGTGTTTTCGAAGTACGACGCTTCATTGTAACCATACACTGTTATTTGTATAGTGTCAACACATTCGCTTAATATCTGAGCGTTAGATTTGTCATTCATCGTCCCATTAGTCGCTAGCAGAATGCGATGCCACTTACTACCTTTTTGAACCATTTCGTAAAACTCAGGATGCAACATTGGCTCGCCACCAGTTATATGTAATTCGGCAATCTTCCCACGAAACTTCTCTAATAGTACAAAAAAATCATCCGTATTAAAATATATCTCTTCACTTGCCCCGGCATTTTTGTAGCAGTGCTTACAATGCAAGTTGCACGCATTGGTCAGTTCTACATTCACCATATATGGATAGTTCAGCCCCTGAACGCCCGACACAAGCTTGCATTCCCCTTCTAAGGCAGCGGGTTCTTCCAAAAAACGCAACAACCCATCCTTGTGTGCATGGTTTATAAATCCCATAAACGACTCTATGTCGTCATCTACTTGATATCTGTTCAAAATTTCTAGATATATCTCGTAAATTGAACTTAATCCATCACACTTCGCTAATACATCAAATAGAAACATATCGAGTTCTTTTGATATAGGGTTACCACGAGATGTATAATAAAGCAATCCTTTGTCGCCATAATAATGCAACAGAAAGTTATCTACTATTTTAGGATATAATTTCTCTACCTCATTCATTATTTAACGCCTACTTTCTATACCTATATAACCACCCCCCTCCCTCAGAAGAAAGATTCCAAGTTAGGGGGGCGTTAAAAAAGCTAGCAGAGAGTAAAATCACTCTCGTCTAAAGGTTACCACCTTCTCATATGACTGCAATGGTTATGGGCGCTGCATCCACCGACTTGAATACCAGTTCCCGGCACTTCAAAGCCAGGTGCTGTGCGTGTCTCCATGGACAAAACTTTACCACACCAACCACAAATCAACAATATCAAGTTATGAAACTTTTTACTTTCACAACTTGATATTGCCGACTGCACTTTTTATAAGCTATAATCGTGTAATTTCAAAAAGGAGCGTGATTCACTTATGAAAAATTCAAAACTACTAAGCCTACTCTGCGCATTGCTCATCTGCATCAGCACCGCTGCATTAACTGCACCGCCAATGGTTGCTCCGGCAAGCAGCACTAGCCTTCCATGTTGCGAGATAATCCCTAATTACACTTTCAAACCCGAAAAAAACACTTAGCGCTACTCGAATCCAATTTGAAGGTGTTCTCTAACGTAACCCCCGGCAGCCGCTTGGTTCTCCACTTTATTAACTAGAGCTGAACCATAGTACGCTTGGGAAAAGTGGGGGACGCTTTCTTCTTTTTGGCCTAACGCAAGCAAACTGCAAGCTATGTTCATAGCAAACCCCGGCAGTAACCTTATTTGCCCTTCTCTTATGGCGATAGCTTCCCCCGTCCGTGCAATTTCATAGGCCTCATCGTGCCGCCCCGACAGACCTAGGTATTTGGAATAATTGTACAGAATAGTAACGTATGTCTTCATCTTCTCGCTTTCGTCAAGGTATGAATTGTCCATGCTCAGACGCATCGCTGCATATATATGCAGCGCCGCAGGTAGGTTACCTGTTTCGGCATAGTAAATTGCAAGTTTATTGATTAAGCGGACTTCATTTTGGGACAGGTTGTAAAATTCAATTTTGCGTTCGCTGAAGGTTGGCAGCGTTATGCGAAGACCTTCCAGAATCATGTCCAGATATTCTTGGCAATCACCCTTCCTCTCGTTTAATATTGAAGCCTTGGCATCCAAAATAGTCTGTTTCCCGACCCCACGCAAAAATGGTTTTCGCTTTCCCAATGCCTCCATCATCTCCTCCGCCTCGTCATACTTCCATGCAATCAGCAGCATCCGCAGCCTATCCCTCATTTGCTTTTCTTCAAATGCTTCCGCCGATAAAAAAGTATTTAAGAACAGGTTGATGTCCCTGCCCAGACGCTGCATAAAATGCTCCAGATAGTAGACATTGCCCTGTATTTCCCCGCTCTCTATCTTGCTGTAGTTCCCGGGGCTGCACACGCCTTGAAAAAGGTCTTTTTGGGTTAGTCCCGCTTGCGTGCGGAGATTGCGAATTAGGTCTCCTATCCTGCCGCAGGGCACTACATCATTCAGGCTTCTAAGGCGCGAATCAACGCCCTTTTTTGCAGGGACGAGAGAAAGGCCTCTCGTGCCATAGGTTTCAAACGAAATACCGAATATGGAGGATGCATCCTCTAGCACCTTTTCTTGTTGCGCCTTCATGTTCATCAGGCTGTAGCCAAAATAAGCCTGTCGAAGCACGCCCCCGCACCCATCGCCATTACCTAAGCGTAGGAGACAATAGGCTTTGTTGTACGCAAAGCCCGGCACATACTTTCCTTTGTCGCAGCTTAGCGCTACCCTCGACCCTTGCTCGCACAGCGCCAATGCATTGCCGTATAGCCCGGTTTCAATCATGAGTCGGGATAGTGTGTACATCACCTTTGGCAGCTTCTTTTCTTTTTCGACATCGTCCTCAGGCAACTTTCCAAGCCCATACGCAATGTTGCTCAGCAAATTGATGGCCTCTTCCGATTTACCCATCTTCGAGTATGTGAGCGCAAGAGTATGGAGCAAATTGCCCTCCTCAAATATCAGAACTTCGCCCTCAAAGCTCCGCTCATCAAAACCCGGGTAGGTGCAGTCCAGACCCTCTCGTATCATAGCTATCGTTTTGAGCGCATCCTCCCCGGATATGGCGGCCACCATCGCCTTGCAGCTTAGCACAAACTGGCGGTTGATGGCCGACGCCATGTCCAGTTTTTTTGAGAGACTGGCCAGATTGCTCTCCGCATCTTCAAGGGCGTCTGTGCTACCCACGTCTTCTGCCAAATCCAACGCATTGAGTATTTCGCTTCGCAAGGTGAATAAATCTGCGTCATAGCCGTCCAGATATGGGCAAAAAAACTGATCCATAGGTATGTCCAGAGCTTCCATTATCGGCTCGACCGTGCCGATATATGGGCTGTGTCCATTGTTTTCCATTCTGACCAGTGCTTGCTGGATATCCTTATATCCTTCGCTCTGCTCCGTGCTATAGCTTTGCAGCTTGGCTATAGACCATTTTTTTCGCATCCTCATTTCTTTTATCACTTGTCCGGTTGTATAGCTAGGCATGCCGCACCAGCTTTTCCGCAACCATCTCAATATCGTCCCTGCCCAGGAATGCGAAAGCGGCTTGGTATACTATCTTCCCGCCCCCTTCGTATTTCTTGGCGTATCCCCTATCCTCAAGCTGCTTCATGCCGGCCTTCAGAGTCTTGTCGAATATTTCGCACTTTGCTTCCGCGCAGGCGTCGGGCGGGCACTCCGCATACTTGAATTCGAACACATATGCCTTGTCCTCCAGCTCCAGCGTTGCGCCTATCCTGCCGCCAGAGACGGACACTTCCGCATCTACCTCGAACCCGAGTAGGTTCATAATCGCATAAAATATCGAATGGTAGTACGCCTCCTTGCCTATGTGTATCTCGTATGGAATCGACGCAAACAGCCCCCTCAGCGTACCCAACAGGGCTTCTAGATTGCCTTCATTCAAAGCCGCCCTTATCCTCTGCGAGGTCTCCGCATAGGTCGCACCGCTTTCCGTAAACGCCGCCAATATGTGGAGGTTAAACGCAATGCGCACTTCATAGTTCGGCACGTCCAGGAGATAGACGGGAGGCCTCTGGTTGGGCAGCACTTCCTTTACCGTCAGGTAGCCCGTCTGGAACAGGAGGGGCTCCACCTCCATCCGCTCTAGGTCAAAAGTGTCCAACGTCCACTCGCCCATCTCCAGGTTCTTTAAGTCCGTGTAGCCCCTGGGCCTCTGCTTTATCAAATCCAGGAGGAACTTCGGAGTGCCGCTGGCGTACCAGAAGCTGGAGAACTTTTCGGCGCTGAAAAAATTGAGAATCGAAAAAGGGTTTATGACCCGGCTCTGCCCATCCCATGAATAGCCGTCGTACCACGCAAGTATCTCGTCGTGCAAATCGGGGTACTTTTCGAAGTCATAGTCTGAATCAAAAATAAACAGCCCCTTGAAGAGTTCACGGTCTCCGCCAAACGCCTCGGCTATGGTGTCCAGCAATAATGACTTGCCGAACCTCCTGGGCCGCGACAGGAAATAATAGCTTGCATCGTTTAAAAGATTGTATACATGCTGCGTCTTGTCTGCATACGCATAGCTGCCCTCAATGATTTTCCTAAAGTTCTGTATGCCCACCGGAAGCTTTTTCATCTCAATCCCCTGGCCTTTCTGCACATATTTATTAAACCCATTCATCTCCTTGACTCCCGCCGGACATGCTCCGCTTCCATTTTACGATGGCTCTGGTAGGTTTGCAATTGTAAAATTTTAGCCCCTCAACTTCCTTTTCAAGAGTGTCCACCAATCTGGGCGGTTGCAGTTGCTGCAATTGCCGCAGCCACCTTTTTGCTTTTCTCCAAAATACTTCAGCACATATGACCGAAGGCAGCTTTCCACCTCGCAGTACCTAATCATCTTGTCAAGCCGCAAGCTATCCCTATGTCGCACATTCCTACGCTGGACTTCTGTGAGTTCCGTATTATTGCCGGAACCTAGCGTGAGGAATTCCGCCGTCCTAATATCCTCATTCGAGAAGAGCAGTATGCACTCCGACGGCTTTCCGTCCCTGCCTGCCCTGCCCGCCTCTTGATAGTAGCTTTCGAGATTCTTGGGCATGTTGTAATGTATGACATAGCGGACGTCGGGCTTGTCAATGCCCATGCCAAAAGCGTTTGTCGCCACCATCACGGTGATTTTGTTCTGAATGAACTCGTCCTGATTCAGCCGCCTCTCCGCATCCTCCAGCCCCGCATGATAGCGAGATGCCGATATGCCCCTGCGGCGCAGCTCGGCAGTTACCGAGTCCACCGCTTTTCTCGTCGAGCAGTACACAACCCCGCACATATCGCTGCGGTGGCTTATCATTTCGTGAAAATACGCCGATTTGTTCTTTGGCTTTTCAACGCCAAAGTATAGGTTCGGCCTGTCAAATCCCGTGGTTAGGCTCAGTGGATCCTTGAGGTCAAGTAGCCGCACGATATCGCTCTTGACGTCTCCGGTAGCAGTGGCGGTAAAAGCACCTAAGACCGGGCGCTTTTTCAGTTTCTTGACAAATGTGTCTATCCTCAGATAGCTGGGACGGAAATCTTGGCCCCATTGCGAGACGCAATGCGCCTCGTCGACGGCTATCAGCGATATCGGCGTTTCAAGCGCAAAACGCAGGAAGTCTTCTGTTTCCAGCCGTTCAGGCGCAACATAAATGATTTTGTACCGCCCCTCCCCCGTCCTTTTGAGGACTTCACGATACTGCTGTGCGGTCAGCGACGAGTTTATAAACGCAGCAGGAACCTGCCCATTCCTCAGCTGCGAGACCTGGTCTTTCATGAGCGATATTAGCGGCGACACAACAAGCGTAGCCCCGCTCAGCATAAGTGCAGGGATTTGAAAGCATATTGACTTCCCTGCTCCGGTCGGCATTACCCCCAGCACGTCCCGGCCGGAAAGCTGTGCGTCAATGAGCGTTTCCTGAGCAGAGCGGAAGGAAGCGTACCCATAGTACTTGTACAGCGTTTCGAGCTTTGTCATAACAACCCCTCCATTCGGCGGTACAGCCTATACTCACAGCCGTAAATAAACTGTACCACCATCTGGAGCAATTGTCATTACACATTTCGCTTTGAAAATGCATCTATTCAGCGCCAGGCAAGAACGCCTGGTGGTAGGCATTGAATTGTTACCAAATTACGATTATTGGGGAAACTCAAATCAAAAAAAATTCCTTGCATTTCATCGCTCAATCTGCTAGAATATCTTGGCTATGACGCACGGTTTCCGATTCCCTGCTTTGTGCTGCGCTTTGTGCGGTTGGCAGCGAAAACGACGAGACCGGAGGGAAGGCATCCATTATAAAAGCGGATGTCAAAATAACAAATATTATTGGAGGAAAAAATGTCAGTAGTCTCAATGAAACAGCTTTTGGAGGCCGGCGTGCACTTCGGCCACCAAACAAGGCGCTGGAACCCAAAAATGGCTCCGTATATCTATATGGAGCGCAACGGCATTTACATCATCGATTTGCAAAAAACCGTCAGGAGGCTCGAGGATGCGTACAACTTCATCCGCACCGTGAGCGAAAACGGCGGCTCCGTCCTGTTTGTCGGCACAAAGAAGCAAGCGCAGGACGCAATTCGTGAAGAAGCCGAGAGAGTGGGCATGTTCTTCGTCAACGCCCGTTGGCTTGGCGGAATGCTCACTAACTTCAAAACAATGCGCATGAGGATTGAACGCCTCGCCCAACTGCGCAAAATGCAGGACGACGGAACATTTGACATCCTGCCAAAAAAAGAAGTTATCAAGCTTACGAACGAAATTAACAAGCTCGAAAAATACCTCGGCGGCGTCAAGGATATGAAAAGGCTGCCTGCGGCTCTCTTCATCATCGACCCCCGAAAGGAACGCAATGCTATTGCCGAAGCCCGCAAGCTCGGCATCCCTATAGTCGCAATAGTCGACACGAACTGCGACCCGGACGAGATTGACTACATAATCCCCGGCAACGACGATGCAATCCGAGCTATCAGGCTAATCGCCTCAGCTATGGCAAACGCCGTGCTCGAAGGCCGCCAAGGCGCAGATGCGAAAGCAGAGGAAGAGACTAAGGAAGCTGCCGCTGCTGCATCGAGCGAAGCGCCTCAAGCGCAGGACGCCCCGCAAGCTGCTGCACCCTCGCAAGCCACTCCGGCTCAATAGAT
>WQSH01000055.1 GCA_009787995.1 Oscillospiraceae bacterium | reverse complement strand
CGATGCGCCGTATGACATACGGGATATTTTTGGGTGCCCCGACAAGGAATGGCTTGCCTATTGGAAGAGGTACCTGCTAAAATATGCCACGGTCGAACCGGCGCGCGAAGGGGCGAAAGTTTTTACCGAAAAGCTCCACAGCGACGGACATGAGGTAATCATAATTTCAAAACGCGTGTTTACGGCAAATTCAAAAGGCTTTTTAGGGAAAATCATGCGCACGCTCGTAAAAAACTGGCTCTCGAGAAATGGGATTTTGCATCGCGAGGTGATTTTTTGTGTGCATGACGACCCTGACATAAAGAGGAGGGTTTGCTTGGAAAAGGACGTTAAGGTGCTAATAGATGATGAACCCGAAAACATCATATCTGTCGCCTCTATAGCGAAAGTCATATGCTTTGATACAAGCTATAACCGAGAGTGCGAGGGGGAGAATATTTTCCGTGCAAGGGATTTTGATGAGGCTTACGCACTGATAGCGGAGCAATAATAAGAAGGGGGACTCTATAGGTGAAAGTAATCGCAGTGAATGGGAGCCCGCGCAAGGGTTGGAACACGCACATTCTTTTGGAAAAAGCGCTGGAAGGCGCAGCGGAAGCGGGTGCAGAAACGGAGATGGTCAACCTCTACGACCTCGACTACAAAGGCTGTAGGGGCTGCCTTGGCTGCAAGCGCAGGGGGGGCGTTGTAGGGCGCTGTGTAATAAACGACGGCCTCAAGCCTGTCCTTGACGGCATAGCCCAGTGCGACGGGCTCATCCTAGGTTCGCCTATTTATGTTGGCGAGGTTACGGGGGAACTGCGCTCGCTGATTGAGAGGCTCACCTTCCAATACATTTCATATGATAAAATGGACGAAAATCTATTTGGAAGAAAAATGAAGACAGGTTTCATCTACACGACAAACTGCCCCGAAGAGCACTACGAGGCCGTGGGCTACACCAGGTTGTTCAATGACTACAAGGCGTTCATGACCAGGATATTCTCCGGTGAGTGCATGACTCTGGGAGTCAGCGAAACATGGCAAATTGACGACTATGACAAATACCACATGGGCAGGTTCAATGTCGAAGAGAGGCGCAAGCGCCGCGAAGAGGTGTTCCCGCTGGATTGCAAAAAAGCCTTTGACATGGGCAAGTGGGTGTGCTCAGCAGATTCCGGTAATTAGGTATGCAATTTGCGACTGACCAAAAATCAGGCAAGGAGCTGTCTGTTCTGGGGTTTGGGTGCATGCGCTTTCCGCTTGACCGGGATAAGGCGGAGAAGCTGGTGCTCAAGGCTGTCGAAAAGGGCGTAAATTATTTTGACACCGCATATATTTACGGCAACAGCGAAGCGACCTTGGGTGCGATATTGGAAAAAAACGGCATGCGCGAAAAGGTGAATATCGCAACAAAGCTGCCGCACCAGAAATGCAAAACCTTTGAGGATTTTGACAAAATTTTTGACGAGCAGCTGCGTCGGTTGAAGACTGGATACATAGACTATTATTTGGTTCACAATATTTCAGACACGGAGACTTGGGAGCGGCTGCGCAGATTAGGCATCGAACGGTGGATTGCGGACAAGAAGGGCGGCGGGCAAGTGCGCCAGATTGGCTTCTCCTTCCATGGCGCCCAGAATGGGTTTATGGAGCTTGTTGACGCATATGACTGGGACTTCTGCATGATTCAATACAATTACATGGACGAAAACTATCAAGCGGGGCGTGCCGGGCTTGGCAGAGCGTATGAAAAGGGGTTGCCTGTCATGATTATGGAGCCGCTGCTTGGCGGGAAGCTGGCGACGGGGCTTCCTCCGAAAGCAGAGCGGCTGTTTAAAGAAGCAGACCCAGGCCGCTCGGCTGCGGCCTGGGCATTTATGTGGTTATGGAATCAGCCTGGCGTTTCGGTAGTCCTGTCGGGCATGAACAGCATGGAGCAGCTGGAGGAAAACATAAAAACTGCGGAGACTTCCAAGCCGGGCATGCTTTCCGAAAAGGAATCTGCTGTGTTCGCACCCGTGATGGAAGCTCTTCGCGAATCATACAAGGTGCAATGCACAAGCTGCAACTATTGCATGCCATGCCCGCAGGGGGTGAACATCCCCGACTGCTTCGCCTCTTACAACACAAAATATGCCATGGGCTGGATTCCCGGGATGACACAGTATGTGACAAGTACGGCAGCGCACAACCCAACGAAGCGTGCCAGGGCTAAGTTCTGCACAGGCTGCAAGGCTTGTGAGGAAAAGTGCCCCCAGCACATTCCGATAGCAAAAATGCTCGGGGAAGTGAAAAAACGCATGGAGCCATTCTGGTTCAACGCAGGCATCTGGCTCATTCAGAAATTCACGTCCTAAAGGGCGTGTGTTTTAAAAGCCATCACATTCGTCAAAATGCCTTGTTTTCTGCCGTATTTCGTTGTTTCCTCTTGAAATTATGAATGGATTAATGTTCAATCTCCGAAGGCAAGCGGCCTTCTCCCCGCATGAGCTTGAGAAGGGAGAAGCCAAGCACAACGGCAATGCCGGTGGTCAGTATGTCGGCAGTGGGCTGAGCCCAGAGGAAGCCATCGAACCCGAAAAAGTGATTGAATATATAAAGCAGTGGGATATATAACAGGAGCTGGCGGCCAACATTGATCACCATGGCCTGAATGGGCTTGCCAAAGGCTTGGAAGGAAACCATCAGAGTGACCTGAATTCCCATCACTGGAACGCCCCAAATGAAGACGCGCAAAATTGCTGCGCCCGCTTCAATTGTATCCGGGTCGTTGATGAAGAACCTCATGAAATGCTCGCCGAACAGCCGCAATACTATAAATCCGAGGACGCAAAGCCCCGTGGCGAATAATGCGGTTATTTTAAAGCCCTTTCGCAGCCGATCGAACTGCTTAGCCCCATAATTGAATCCGGCAAAGGGCTGATATCCCATGACAAGCGCAAAGACAAGCATGAAGAACAAACTGCCGACTCGCATTTGTACGCCATTGCCCGCAACCACATGGTCGCCATATGTCGCAGCTATGCGGTTGACAAGAATGAAAGAGAAGCTCATGATGAGGTTGTTAAGCCCTGATGGGATGCCTATAGACATCATCTGCCCCATCATCTCTTTGTCAGGCTTGCAGTCTGACGGCCTTATCGACAAAATCGTGTCTTTGGAAAGGAAATAGCGGACGCCATAGATAAATGCAGCGAGTTGCGCTACCACGGTCGCCCAGCCTGCGCCTGCCGTGCCCCAGCCGGCCCATAAAATAAAAATCGGGTTGAGCACAAAGTTTGTCCCAATGCCTATGAGCTGTTGGGACATAGCTTTTTTTGTCTCGCCCTCGCTCCGCATCAGCCCGCTCATGACGGCGCCGCCTGCAGCTAGGGGCATGGAGACGAGAAGCGCCGAGAAATAGTCGTCGGTGTGGGAAAAAGTCGCATCGCTTACACCAATCAGCCAGAGCAAGGGCTCTTTGATTATCCATAGGACAACCATCAAAATTATACCGATGCCGACGGCCCCATAAAATGACACAGCAGAGGTGTTCTTTGCGCTGTCGTCTCTTTTTGCCCCGAGCATTCTCGATATATAGTTTGAGCCGCCTGTGGCAAAAATATTGCCCATTGCTTGTGCAATCATATAGACGGGAAACGCAAGGGACACTGCCGCAATCATGTTCGGATCGCCCGTCTGCCCGATAAAAAACATGTCTGTTATGCTAAATATCGACTGCGCAAGCATAGCAACCATCATTGGCATAGCCAAACGGATGATTGCAGTTCCAACCGGTGCTGAGCCCATTAGTTCAACGCCGGTATATTTGGTTTTATTGCCCATACTTTGCCTCCTAGCGCACTAAAATAGCGCATTACCGATGAACCTGATGGGATATCACCAGCATCTGCACAGCCGAAACGCCTTGCCTAGTATACATACATTTATGCCCTAATGTCAATGCACCAATGTAAATAGCGAGCCCCCTTAGTAACTGGTTATAGTTGGTCAAATTGACGGATTTTGCCGCAGAGACGGCTCTCAGGGCTCAAAAATGGCCGAGGGAGCCGTCTCTTATGGAAAACTGCGGCAAACCCGCAGTTATTGTGCGTTCCTCTTTGTAAGTATATATACCACAGGCTCGAATACAATGACGACCAGAATCAAGGCGCTGTACAGTGGGTTGAATGCGGCAGAAGTGTTTAGCGCAAGCACTCGGGCGAAGAGTTCCATGTCGGACACGAGCATCTCCCAATCTACGCCCAATACCATGTTCGTCATCGATATGACGAGGCTGATTATCGCCGCCAATACAGCCGTTTTGGACAGTAGGCGAAATAGTGAAATAGCTTGTTGGCGCAGCTGGTCTGCGATGGCATGATTTGGCGAAACCGCCACCCGCAGACCAGCGAAAAACACCCTATAGCTCCTTGTGATTGTCAAAACGGCGAGCAGCGGAATAATAACTATCATGATTGACGGGATGCTTATGAAATCCAGCAAAACCCCGCCCAAAGCCACTATAGTCAGTGCGTTAAAAATTAAAAAAATACCTAAACCTAGGAAAAACATGTTTATACCTCCTTCAGCAATACAGTGTACAACAACCACAGCAGTGATTGCCGCAACAACAATAAGATTTAATACAAATTCGTCTGCAATAAAAGCGCGAAGGATTAAGCCTGCAACGCCTATTGCCATGATTAAAATGAGGCTGAAAATCATTTGCCTATTACTTTTTGCCACATCAGTGCTGTCCTTATAGTGCTTTATCAGCGCCTTATCGTCCTTTAATAGGGAGTCTAGTGTCATTTCGTAGACATCGCCCAAAATAACTATGCTGGCAATATCGGGATAGCTCTTTCCAGTTTCCCAGTTAGATATGGTCTGCCGGCTAACACCTACTTTCTCCGCTACGGTTTCTTGGCTCAACTTAGCCGCTGACCGTGCTTGTTTTAGTTTTTCGCTAATATTTGTGTTCATAATTTGTCACATCCTTTTTGCCCCCTTCTTGCGAATATGTGAAGGAGTATAAATTTTTGCCTTGAATATGTCTATCAAAATCCTTTGCATCCGGGTAAAAAAGGCTTTGTTTCGTTGTCAAAATGTTTTGCGCCGCCTGTTTTCAGCGCTTTGACAAGAGGGGGCCGCTCTCTTGTCTCAGAACCTGACAAGAGAACCGCCCCCAGGGTTTGTTTATGCTCGCCTCACAGCTGAACAATTCTATTAAAAAGTTCGCTATTTTCATTGATGGCCGAGCCCGAGCCAAAGGTGCATATGGGGCCGCTGGCCACGCATTTGCTTAGCAGTGGCGCAAACTCGCGTATCTTTGCGCCTGTTGCCGATAGAAGCTCGTCTCGCTCCTTCTGAAGGTCATTTGGGGTTATGCCCGCAAAATGGTTGTGAAGGGCGGCCTCCAGCTTTTGCATAGGCGATTTTGGCTGGTCGAGCTTGTTTATTGCGCCCAGAACAAACTGCAGCATCTCCCTGTCGCTTGGATGGAAGCCCTCTATGAAGGTGGGGAGGTTTTTGTAGGCGTTATAAGTGCGCTCCAGATTGGGGTCGCGATACGATTCCAAAACGCCCACTCCATCGACAAAAAAGTCGCCGTAAAAGCCATAGGCGCCGCCTTTAACCCGCAGCTCTTGAAGCAGGTACTCATCATGGATAACCCCGCGAAGGACGCGCATGAGCCCGCTATATGCCACCCCATGAGTCAGATAGTTAAACGCCTGCACGTTGTAGCTGACTTGGCTCTCGGCGATAAACGCTTCATTTATTGCTGCTGGGACGATGCCGGCGCTCACATGCGGATGCCCCTCGGACAAAGCCGCATGCAGCAAAGACATCGGCCCCGATGCATCGGCGCACACTTCGTCGGAGCAGGCGAGCGCAGTTTTCAAGGCACCCCTGCTGAATATCTTGCGGCTCACGTCATACAGGCTCTGCCGCAACGCATCAAAGAGGTTGTCAAAATCATCAACAACAGCCTTCAAATACTCATAAAATCCATAGCCCTCAATCAAATCGCAATAAGCCCGTTTGTCGCCAAGATACGCAATGCTGCGCAATTCCGCATACGACCAGCCATCGTCAATAAAGTCAGACTCAATCTGCGCCTTTCTCTCGGCGAGTAGCATACGCATGCGCTCTTTGTCGTCAAAAAGCGTCCCGGTCAGAATCTCGGTGGTCAGGCTGTAGATTTCCGGTGCATTTTTATCCAGGGCCTTAACATCAAACTCAAGCATCGGCACATATTGGACGCCGTCTTTGTTAGGCCGGACACTAAATCCAGAGCTAAAACCGCCCAACTGCATATTAACTTCGCTGACCAAATCGGTGTATGCCCGCTTCTTCGTATCAAGCTTGGAAAGCAATATAAGCAGTGCGCCAACTGCGGGAACTTCTTCCTTGCCAAGGCTCCTGATGTCAAACATGAATTTGTTGTATGCGATGCCGTCGGTCGGAATATCTGCATACAAAATCTTTGCGCTGCCTAATGTCCGCTCGCTCAGCGGAATGGGCTTTGCCTCCTTGCTGATGTCCGAAAGGGCAAGAATCGGTATCGTCGCCAGCTGTTCCGGGGTGTCGGGCGTGTTTTGCCAGTCGTCCAGCGCCACCTTTTTGCAGATAATTTCCTTGATTTGGGCTTCAGAGAGCGTTTCTTTATGTGCGGCAAGCTCCTTTTTGAGCGTTTCTTCGTTTTTTGCCTGCAAGCCGGATTTGGCTTTGAGCGTCACGAAGCTTGCGAAATTATTGCCGATAAAAAGTTTTTCGGCCAAATTTTCAAAATAGCGCTCTCCCGAGGCTATTTTCTCGCGTATGATGCGAAGCGCAGCGACAGGTGCGAAATAATCCATGGGGTTAAAGCCATATGCCCAGCCGCAGCCGCCTTCAAGAATCGCTGTAAGCCCCTTAGGCTCCCAACTATCCTTCTCCCTGTATTTAAACTCAAGCACATTGAGGCAAGCTTCGACAAATTTCTTATCTATGCCATCGGCGACGATGCTGCGGATAGTCTCCTCAACGCAGGTTTTGAGCTCATTAACATCGAAGGCGCTATTTTTTGCCGTAATTACATAGCAGGGCGTGGTGAGCGGGAGTTCGTACCAGTTTCTGACGGACTCGCCCAGCTTTTTCTCAAGAAGGGCGTTGCGCAGGGGCGATGCGGGGGTTTCCATCAAAATATAGTCCAGTGCAGCATAACCGTAGAAGGTGACCGGGTCTGGAAACTCGGTGTTGCCGTATGCTGCGCCGAGGTGGTTCTTGCCTGCCGGGTCGTCTTTGTCGCTGATGGAATACTCATATGTCCTGATGGCAGGGGATTCCAGCGGTGCTTGTGGGGGCACATCCACCAGTTTGCGGATTTCCTTCCTCCTGTCTTCGCCCAAGCAGAGATATATGTCGAGCAGCTTGAGGCATTTGTCTGCCTCCATGTCTCCATAGAGGTAGATAAAGCTGTTGGCAGGACTGTAGAGGGTCTTGTGAAACTCTTTAAAAGCCTCGTAAGTGAGGGATGGAATTGCATCAGGGGCGCCGCCAGATTCGAAGCGGTATTGGCTTTGGGGATAAAGCTGCTTGTTTAGCTGAGCCATGAGAATGCTGTCAGGCTCGGAGTATGCGCCCTTCATCTCGCTATACACAACTCCGTTAATCGTCAGCTCGTCTTCGGGGCTTTCTAGCACATAATGCCAGCCCTCTTGCAAAAAAGTCAACTCCCGCACATGGATTAGGGGTTTATACACAGCGTCGAGATACACGCCCATTAGGTTGAGGAAGTCCTTGTCGTTGTAGCTCGCCACAGGATACATTGTGATATCAGGGTAGGTCATAGCATTGATAAACGTCTGAAGCGAACCTTTCGCCATTGTGAAAAATGGGTCTTTAACCGGGTAACTCTCCGAGCCGTTTAGAACGCAATGCTCCAAAATATGTGGCACCCCTGAGTCATCATAGGGCGGCGTGCGGAATTGCACGTTAAAGACTTTATTTTCGTCATCGTTTTGCACATGGAGAACTTGCGCACCGGACGAATGTGCGTACATGCGCCCAACGCCCCTCATCTCAGGCAAATCGCGCTCTTCTTTTAAAATAAAATTATTGTTCATAAATAGATTTCCTCCCAGGTTGCAGTATTTATATCAAATGTACAAGGAGCCCACAGTAAATTGACCGGTAGCAGCGGATAATGCGCTTCATTGTATCATACGCATAAGGCTATTGCAATTTCTGAAATATCCCTGTATAGTAACTATAGTGAATTCCTCGGATTTTGAGGAAAATGTAGGAGGTAAGTTATGAAAGGTTTCACAATCAACGAACTAAAAGTAGGACAGAGCGCAAGTTTTTCGAAGACAGTCACTGAATCTGATGTATACCTATACGCAGGGGTCACAGGGGACATAAATCCGGCGCATATCAATCATGAATACGCCAAGGACACGCTGTTCAAAGAAAGGATAGCGCATGGGATGCTGTCCGCAGGGCTAGTTTCCGCCGTTCTGGGTGTGCATCTTCCCGGCCCTGGCACTATATACATGGGACAGACGCTTAAATTCACGGCGCCCGTTAAGTTTGGCGACACAATCACCGCCACTGCCGAAGTTTCCGAGCTAATTGTGGATAAAAACCGCGTCAAGCTTAAAACAACATGCACAAACCAAGAAGGCACGGTGGTGCTCGAAGGAGAAGCGACCGTCATGGCGCCTAAGTAAGAGTTGAAATGACGAGGTGGCAATGGTTTCGGCTGCCTCCAATGAACTGCCCTATAAAAATTGCAAAAACGACTGCCGCCTTTTTCTGGCGGCAGTCTATTTATTCTTTTAAGTTTTGTGCTGTTTAATAAATTACTTGCGCTCCTTGATCCATTTGCCGATTTTGGGGCCAACGTCTTTTAGCGCCTTAGTGCTGACGAAAATCCCTATATGGCCGACCGGATATTCCAAAAGCTCCTTGTCTGTGCTTGGGATAGCATCGATGAAGGGTCTTGTGGATGCCGGGGGCACCAAGTGGTCCTTCTGCGCCAGCATGCAAAGTACGGGCATTTTGATGTTCTTCAGGTCTACCTTGCGGCCGCCAAGCTCAAGCTCGTTTTTTGCGAGTTTGTTGTCACGATACAAATCCTTGACGAACTTTGACAGCATCGGGCCTGCTTGGCTGGGGCTGTCGTAAATCCATGTTTCCATGCGCAAGAAATCCATTATCGCATCCTTGTCGTCGAGCTTGTCAATGAAGTAGATGTATTTGTCGAATGACAACTCAAAAGGCTTGAGCATGTTGTAGCCAAAATTCATCATGTCGCCTGACAAGAGCCCGCGCGATGCACCAATCATTGAGTCGATATCCATGTTGAGCGCCCAACGGTTGAGCAGGCTGTCCTTCGTGTGGAAATCAAACGGCATGACCAGCGTTACCAGGTTCTTGACTTTTTCAGCATAAAGTGCTGAATATATGACGCTCATTGTCGCACCTTGGCATATGCCGATGATGTTTAGTGCTTTGAGGTTGTGTTTCTCGAGAATAAAATCAACAGCGTTGTTGAGATATCCATCTATGTAGTCCTCCATGGTCAGATACTTGTCCACGTGCCCGGGATACCCCCAGTCGAGCATGTACACGTCAAGACCCGCATCAAGCCACCTTCTCACGGTACTCTTATTCTCCTGAATGTCAAGCATGTACTGCCTATTGACAAGTGCGTACACGACAAGCACAGGAATGGGATGAGGCTTTGAAACGGTGGGCTTGCAACGGTACAAGCATACTTTGTCTTCGGTATATACAAGCTCTTTTGGCGTGGTGGCAATTTCGAGATCCTCGATGTCCATCATGTTTTGCAAACCATTCATGAGCTTAGTGGTTGTTTTCACCGCTTCTTGGATGCTCTTTTGTGGGTCATAATTAAACTTGTTCAAAATTATTTACCTCAATTCATTATTTATCGGATACAGCAGGAGCGCCAGGCATTTTGCTGAGAAGTGTTTTTACATCCTTAAGGTCTTTTTCCAGTGTTTTCACGGTTTTTCTAAGCTTGTAGACCTCCATCTCAACATCGTCAAGTTCGCGCCTGTTCGGTATGGGAAGGAAAGCCAGCAAGTCTTGCATGAAATCGTCATACATGATTTGCAGCTTTGAACCTGCGCTGACGGTTTCGTTCATGATTCTGGCAAACTCCTCAGTCGAATAGACCTCTGCCGCCGCCTTTTCATTGAAGCTTGACCATATGCTATAAAACTCCATGAAAGTCTGAGGCTGTTTGCCATCGGCGTGAAGCTCAGCGAGGTAACCTAAGATTTTCTCCATGGCACCGGACAGCATGGTTGAAAAAATCGAGCTTAACTCACCGTAGCGCACAGAAAACTTTACATAGTCGTCAAGCAGCTTCATCATCTTCTCGATTGAGGCGCGGTTAGCTCCGACTGCCGGCATGTTGAGCATCTTGCCGACGGAGTCTTTGAAGAGCTTTGACCACTCGTCGAGAAACTCTTTGTATGCATCTTTATCGCCTTGAAGCGCTTTTTGTAGATATGTTTGCAGGGCGGCCGAATCTTCCACCCAAGGCTTAAACAGCTGCAGCAATGTTTGCTGGATGGAACCCATGGCCTCCTGCGGCAGGGCGAGCAGGCCTTTCATTTGTTCAGGGGCGAACGACATTGCAAGCCCCTTTGAGACATCTTGATATTGTTGCAGGGCATTCTTATAAAATGTCTCCCAATCCTTCATGTCGGTGGGAATGTTTTTAAGGTAGTTATCCCAGTACGATTGAAGCCCCGTAAAAACGTTGAAGGAATTCATAAAACGGTCGAAGCCATCTCGGGCTGCCTGATTTGGGATAAACGTCGACATGTTCTTCATTCCGTCAAACCATGATTTGTACATTTGCTCCGTGAAATCCCTACCAGTTGCCGGCATGCTTGAGAGCAACGGATTTTGGGAAAAGCTCTTATTGAAGAAATCGTAATACGCTTGGAATGGGTTGGCCTCCGTTGTTTCGCCTGTTCCGGGCAGTACAGGCATTGCTTTCGAAGCCCAAGCGCTCCAGGCTTCCAACATTTGCTTGTTCATGTCAGTCCATACAGAAAATGGTGTTTGTTGCTCCTTACTCATTTCTTGTTCTCCTTTTTCAGATTTTGATAGTTTTTGCGCACACTCACTTAAAAGTATTAAAGGGGATGATACCACGCAGTTTTGCCTTTTGCAAGGATTTTTTCTCATAGTTGGTGGTTTTAGTGCAATTTTTCTAAAAAAGTATACGAGTATACCATTTTTCGCAAACAAAGGGTGACGATGCAAAAAATAAGGGTGACAATCAGCGTTCCGCCCTTGCGCTCCAAAGGGTGACAACAAAAAAGATCAAGGTGACAATCTTTCGTCAATTTTGCCTCTCCTCTCCGCTTGATTTTCGTCCATAATCGATGTATATTGTATGCAAAACATTTCAATTGCGGAGGTCAGTGGTGTGGAAAAACGAGGTATGAATGGGCGGGTTCGCAGATTGCGGGAGGAAAGCGTGAATACTGAACCCAAGCTTTGCATTGAGCGCGCTCAGCTTGTGACGAAAGCATATGAGGAAAATGAGGGGAGAGTGTCTGTCCCTGAGCTTCGCGCACTTGCATTTAAGAAGATAATGGAAAATAAAACTCTGTGGATAGGGCAGGGCGAGCTTATAGTTGGGGAAAAAGGCACCGGGCCGCAATCTGCGCCGAGCTTCCCTGAAATTTGCTGCCACACCATTGAGGACATGCGCATAATGAACGAGCGCGAACTGATCTATTTTCGCGTAAAACCGGAAGACATCAAAATACAGGAGCAAAGCATAATACCCTATTGGAAAGAGCGCGCTTTGAGGGAGCGCCTGCTTGCGGCGATGACTCCGGAGTGGAAGCAGTGCTATGCAGCCGGAATATTCACCGAATTCATGGAGCAGCGGGGGCCGGGGCACACGGTCGGCTCGCGCAGCATCTATAGTAAGGGCTTCCTGGAACACAAACTCGACATAGAGGCGGCTCTTGCGGAGCTGGATTACCTCTGCGACCCCGAAGCGGTGCAAAAATGCGAACAGTTGACAGCTATGAGCATATGCTGCGACGCAATCATCACGCTTGGCAGGCGCTATGCGGCGTATGCGAGGGAACTCGCCGAAGCGGAAAGCGATGAGAAGCGCTGCGAAGAGTTGCTGCAAATCGCTGAAAACTGCGATACCGTGCCCGCCGGAAAGCCTCAAACGTATTGGCAGGCGATTCAAATGTACTGGTTTGTTCATATTGGGGTCACGAATGAATTAAACCCATGGGACGCATATAGCCCGGGGAGGCTTGACCAGCACCTGTTCCCATTTTACAAAAAAGACTGCGCAGACGGAATCCTCGACAGAGAGAGTGCGCTGGAGCTCCTCCAATGCCTCTGGGTGAAATTCAATAACCAACCGGCCCCGCCCAAGGTTGGCGTGACACTCAAAGAGAGCGGCACGTACACAGACTTTGCCAACATAAACACAGGCGGAATTGCGGAGGACGGCAGCGACGGCGTCAACGATGTCAGCTACCTAATCTTGGATTGCATGGACGAGATGCGGCTTTTGCAGCCCAGCTCCAATGTGCAAATCAGCAGAAAGTCGCCAAGGTCGTTTCTGAGGCGCTCATGCGAGATATCCCGCAAGGGCTGGGGACAACCGGCGTTTTATAACACAGACGCCATAGTGCAAGAGCTGCTAAACGCAGGCAAAAGCATTGCCGACGCAAGGCAGGGCGGCGCAAGCGGCTGTGTGGAGACAGGAGCCTTCGGCAATGAGGCGTACATTCTAACAGGCTACTTCAATCTGCCAAAAATCCTTGAAATCACGTTAAATAACGGATTTGACCCACGTCAAAACCGACAACTCGGCCCAAAGATGGGGCAGCTTGAGGATTTTGAGTCATATGAGCAGCTTTTTGAAGCGTTCACAAAGCAAATCGAGTATTTTGCGGACATAAAGGTCGCTGGCTCCAATGCTATTGAACAGTTTTATGCGAGATACCTGCCCGTGCCTTTCCTGTCAATCGTCACAAACGACTGCATAGCAAGAGGTAAGGACTATAATGCGGGTGGGGCAAGGTACAACACCAGCTACTTGCAGGGTGTAGGCATAGGGACGGTCACAGATTCGCTCTCGGCAATAAAATACGCAGTGTTCGACAATAGGCTGCTTCCGCCGGAGCAGCTAAAAGAGGCTCTTGCAGCCAATTTTGAAGGATATGACGAAGTGCTGGGAGTGGTGAAAAACAAGGCGCCCAAGTATGGCAATGACGATGATTATGCCGATGAAATAATGCAGGCGGTGTTTGAAGCCTACAGGAAAACCGTGACGGGAAGGCCGAATACGAGGGGTGGGGAATTCCGAGTCAATATGCTGCCCACGACGTGCCATATCTACTTCGGCGAGGTGACAGGTGCTACGCCAAATGGCAGGCTCGCAAAAAAGCCTGTGTCCGAAGGAATTTCGCCAACACAGGGTGCAGACATGAATGGGCCGACTGCGGCACTCAATTCTGCGGCAAAAATGGATCATCTGAGCACAGGAGGCACGCTCCTAAACCAGAAATTCGCAACAGATGTGCTGGCAGGGGAGGCGGGGCTGGACAATATGGCCAGCCTGATAAATGCGTATTTTGACATGGACGGGCATCATATTCAGTTTAACGTACTGGATAGAAAGACGCTCTTAGAAGCACAGAAGAATCCGACTGAGCACCGCAACCTTATAGTGCGGGTAGCTGGCTATAGCGACTATTTCGGCAATCTGAGTCGAGCGCTGCAGGACGAAATAATCGAAAGGACAGAACATAGCCTGTGAGGGGCTGCGCAGGCTGCGGTGCATCAGGCCGTTTCATGTGCTTATATAGACTTCCGCTAGGCTAAACACTTTTCTGCCGATAGAAGTGCAATCCTGCGCAGGTGCAGCAAAGTCCGACAATTAAGAGCAGGATAGCCGGAAGCTCGCGGGTGCCGGTTTTTGGTGAATCCGGATGCGGATTGGGTTCCGAGTTCTCAGAGCCACCCTCGTCATTGGCGGATTCAGGCGGCGCAGCAGGGCCGCTTTCATGGGGGGCTGCAAGTGGAGCGTCAGCCGAGGGAACTGTTGTAGGTGGCTCTGCTGGGGCGGGTTCGGCCGGAGAAGGCTCTGCTGGAGTGGGCTCGTCCGGAATGGGATCTGATAGGATAGGGTCGGACCAAGGGGGAGCTGCCGGAACGACTTCTGACGGAGGAAGTTCCGGCGGAG
>WQSH01000054.1 GCA_009787995.1 Oscillospiraceae bacterium | reverse complement strand
TAAGTGAGTTGCTTGAAGAATTGAAACGGCGGAAATAGGCGGGGTATAAAAAAATGACAGTGCGCAAACGACTGATTTTAATTTTGATGATAGCGGTCGTTGTGGTGGTTGCGGCGTTTATTGTGTTTTGCAATATGCGTGATGCAACCACTCCAAGCCATCTTGCCGTAACGGTTGCATGGAACCCGCACAGCACAGCCGATGACATGGTACGCGCACTTGCCGCGGGCATGGAGCTTACCGTGCAAAATATACCCGGCGCAAACGGTGCGAGAGGGCTGAATGCCGTATACGAGGCGGCGCGTGATGGCGAAAACATACTATCCACAAGCCTATCCGCTTTCGTAACCGCCGAGGCAATGGGCTTTGGCGAAAGCCCGCGCCAAAACTGGACGGGCTGGCTATGCGCCTTTGCTCCGGCAATTGTTGTGGTGGCGGCGGATTCTCCCTTTGCGACAATGGGCGATTTGACCGCCTCGCTGCAAAGAGGCGGGCTCACTTGCGCCAACAGCGGTTTCGGCACAATCAGCTTTACCGCCGCCGAGCTGTTCCGCACAAAAACCGCCTTTGAATTCGAACATATCTCCCATGCGGGCAGCAGCCCCGCCGTAAATGCCCTGCTAAACGGCGATGTCGATTTTGCCATTTTGACATCAATCGAAATAGCCCACGCTTTGCGCTCCGGCGAAATCCGCGCCCTCGCCGCATTTAACGAATCGGACTTTGCAATTTACAGCGGGACCGGCGAAATAACTATCCCGTCAGCCGCAGGGCTCAACCTCGATGAAATCTTGCCCTTTGGCGAATTTTACGGCATTTTCATCCCCGCTAACACCCCGCAAAACCACTTAGATGGAATAGAGGCTCAAATACAAGCCGCCGTGGAATCAGAATCCTTCGTAACCTTCATTCGTGAAAGAGGGCTTGCTCCCTTTACCCCAAACAGAACCCGAAACACCGCCTATATCGAAAACTTTTGCTACCGTGTATGCGAAACTCTTCAAAATGCGGGGTTTTTACCGATATTGCCGTAAGCTTCTGTAATCACTTTTAGTTTTCTGCTTTGCCGCTCCAGAAACTCAATATTGAAGGCAAAGGTGTTTGGTCGTGAGCAGTGAACGGTGAGCGTCGCAAAGAATCGAAAAATAAAAATTGGTGGTAGTGCTTACAACTGATGCGTTTATCGCCACCGTCCGCAAGTACACACGCACTAAGAGGCTAACAGAGCGTATGCTCAATGAGCTTATTGAGCGAAAGGAATAGTTGTTAGCTACTCCCCACTCAAAAATGCTGTATAAAAGCCAAATGTTCTTACAACTTCAAATGCTGTAGGAACACTCGGCATGGTTGCGGGGAGAGGATTTGAACCTCTGACCTTTGGGTTATGAGCCCAACGAGCTACCGAACTGCTCCACCCCGCGATATTGAAAACTTGCCTCGAGCTTTGGGTTGCTGGCCCAACGAACGCCTGACCATCTCCCACAACACCGCTCAAGAGTGCCGGCTCTTACCGCCGGCAGACTATTATACTACCACAGGCTGATGCTTTCGTCAATACTTTTTCAAAAATTTACCAAATTTGCCGTTACAGGGTAGCTGATGCCGGGCGGTCTGCTGTGTTTTTTTCGCATAAGTAGGGCGACAAGACCCGTACTAGCGAGAAAAACGGCTATTCTACTGAAATTATGTAGTGGTATACCGGCTGCCCCCCTGCGATTACCGCTATTTCGGCACCGTCGGATACTTTGGCAATTTTTGCCGCAAATACCTCGGTTGCGGCTTTTTTGGCATCCTCTCCCGTGAATATCGTGACAAACTCAGGCGAATGCCTGCCCAACTCCGTCGCCACCGAATCAAAAACCTCATCTGCATTCGATCCGCTTGCCATCAAGGTGTCCTCCATTAATGCTATGTGCTCGTCTTTGGTTATTTCCACGCCATCAAACACCGAGTTGCGTGCGGCCTTGGTAACCAGGACAGTGCGCACTCGCTTGGCGCCCTCGGCCATCGAGCTGGCCATTTCCTCGATGCTTTGGGAGTCGTCAAGAGCAAGCATTGCCGAAACACCTTGGGGGATACTCTTTGTTGGTATGACAATGACCTTACGGCTTGTAAGCTTGGTGCACTGCTGCGCTGCCATAATTATGTTTTTGTTATTGGGAAGTACGAAAACCACCTCGGACGGCGCAGAATTTATTTTTTTAAGAATATCTTCGGTCGAAGGGTTCATTGTTTGGCCACCTGTTATTATCTTATCTGCCCCCAAATTGACGAACACCTCTTCAAGTCCTTTCCCAGCGCAGACGACAACCACAGCAAATGCCTTTATCTCCACAGCTTCTCCACGCACTGGAGCGCCGGACGCTGCACCTCTTGCTGCCACAACCGCTTGGGAGTGCTGCTCCCTCATGTTTTCAATCTTTATTGAAACAAGGGAGCCATATGTCAGCGCTTCGGTAATGGCATTGCCTGGCTCATCCGTGTGTACATGCACCTTTATGACATCCTCGTCATCTACCACGACTACGCTGTCGCCGCGCTCATCAAGAAATGAGCGCAGGATATTGGGGTCTTTATCCGACTGCCTATCGACCATAAATTCAGTGCAATAGGTAAAGGTTATGTCTTCTTCGGCAAACTGTGTGAAATCGGCTTTATCATGCTGCTCTGGCGAGTCTTTTTCGAGGGCCTCACCTCGCAGGGCTCTTAGCATGCCGTCTAGCATGTATAGGTAGCCTTTTGCCCCGGCATCGATGACTCCGGCCTTTTTTAAAACAGGGTTCNGNTTTATTGTGTCGGAAAGAGCCACACGCCCTGCCGCAAGCGCTTGCTCCAGCACAACTTCTATGTCGTCAATGGATTCAGCAGCCTTGACTGCCGAGCCTGCCACAATCCTTGAAACTGTAAGAATCGTGCCTTCGGCCGGCTTCATAACAGCTTTGTATGCAGAATCTACACCCGCCTCCAGCGCATAGGCAAGCGCTGTAGCATCAGCCGTTCTTTGATCCTTCAATTTTTTTGAAAACCCTCGAAACAGGAGGGACAGTATGACGCCCGAGTTTCCCCTTGCGCCCCTGAGCAAAGCGCCTGCAGCCACTTCCGCCGCCTGACCGACTGTGTCCGGCGTTATTGAGCCGAGTGCCGTTTCCCCCGCGCCAACCGTCAGGCTCATGTTTGTGCCTGTGTCGCCGTCCGGTACAGGGAACACATTTAGCTCATTTATCTCCTGCTTATGGTTTTCGATGGCGGCAGCCGCATTGTTTATCATTTTCTTTAGCAGCTCTCCGGTGATTCGCTGTGTCAAGCACCTTTCCTCCTTTAGCGTTATGAAGACAGGTAAACCGTCCCTCGACCTTCATTTTAGCCGATAATCATTTTGTCTACAAAAATATCTATGCGTCTGATTTCAACACCCGTTCTACTGGTCACCTTATAATTGACCTCCTCCATTATGCTCTCCCCCACAACTGGGATATTGACACCTTGGTCGACCGCAATATGTAGCGCAATTGAAATGGTGTTGTCGGCATTGATGTCCACATGGACTCCCTTGCCCATATATTCTTGTTTAAGCATGTGAACAAAGTCGTCTGAAACAGAGTGTATTGTCATCCCTTTCACGCCAAAGCAATTCGTCGCCGCATCTCCTGTGAGGGTTGTGAAAACGGATTTCGATATTGTTATGCTGCCGTGCTCGTTTTTAAATTTTACCATATGCTAATCCCCTCCAGACTCCCGCCGATGGCAATCAGTATGCTTGAATTTTACTATAATATAAAATTTGCCGCAAGGCTAAACCAGCCCTTCCCCGAGCGTTTTGCCGCCCAGTATGTGAAAATGCAGATGAGGCACGGTTTGGCCCCCCGCCTTTCCCGCATTGGTAATCACGCGGAACCCATCTTTTAGCCCTTCGCTTTCGGCAATTATCGCAATCGCCTCAAAGCATTTTGCAGCAAGATGCGAGTTTCCTACGTTTAGCTTGGCCGCTGATTCAACATGCTCCTTTGTAATTACGAGGATATGAATCGGGGCTTGCGGCGATATATCCCGAAATGCGTAGATGCTCTCATCCTCATATACGCGTGTTGATGGGATTTTTCCTGCGATTATGTTGCAAAAAATACAGTCTGACATAATTATACCTCCATTTTTTGTCTTATTAACTCATTTGCCGCTGATAGCGCCTCTTGCAATTTGCTTGAATCTTTGCCGCCCCCCATCGCGAAGTCCGGCTTTCCTCCGCCAGAACCTCCGCAGAGCTTTGCTGCCTCCCTGACTAGGTCGCCTGCTTTTATGCCCTTTTTTACCGCCGCTTTACCGCAGGCGGCAGCGATGGTTATTTTCCCGTCATTGACTACTGCAAGCACTGAGACGACGTCCTCTTCCCAATCCCTTAGGGTATCGCCTATATGCCTGAGCTTGTCCGCATCGGCGTTTTCGCCACTTAGGGTTTTAGTTATTACTTTCAGCCCGCCAATATCCTCTGCTTCGCTCAGTATCTGCTTCGCTTCGTTATTTGCGTCTTTGGACATTGCCGCATCGAGCTTCATGCGCAAGTCCTTTAGCATTTGCATGCTCTGCTCCACTTTTGCCGGAAGCTCGTCCGGCGCCCCTGCTTTGAGCATCCCCGACAGCACAGACAAATTCTCTCTAGCGTCTGCCAGCGCTTCCAGTGTCGCCTTTCCGGTGCTCGCTTCGATGCGTCTTACTCCGGACGCTACTGAAAACTCCGAGCTAATTGCAAATGCCCCCGATTTTGCGGTATTGTCAAGATGCGTGCCGCCGCATAATTCGATTGATTCTCCCATTTTGACGACCCGGACCTCTTCGCTGTACTTTTCCCCAAAGAGCGCAATGGCTCCGAGCTTCTTCGCTTCGTCAATATGCATTTCATCTGATGTTATGTCGTGCCCTTTGAGTATCTCTTCGTTTACTTGGCGTTCGATTTCCGCAAGCTCGTCTTTTGTCAATGCGGAAAAATGAGTGAAGTCAAACCTCAGTCTGTCCGGCTCTACCAGCGAGCCTGCTTGCTGTATGTGCTCCCCCAGCACATTGCGCAAAACCTCGTGCAATAAATGCGTTGCAGAATGTGCCCGCATTATCGCATTGCGGCGCGCACTGTCTATTTCCGCAGCTACCGTATCGCCAATGGCGAACGACCCGGTACGCATTTTGCCATAGTGCATATATTTGTCGCCCTTACTGACCTGCACTCCGCTGACATCAAAAACCGCCCCATCGTGGGAAAGCGTACCAAAATCGGCTGATTGGCCGCCCTTTTCTGCATAAAAAGGCGTTTTGTCCAGGACTATTATGCCCTCGTTGCCCACTTGCATCGACGAACTCAGCTCGCCCTGCGCAACTATTGCCAGTATAGCGCCATTATCAGCTTCCTTCTCGTATCCTGTGAATTCCGTCGGGGTGTTGTCCAAGCCCAGCTCAACGCCTGCCCAGGCTAAGTCCCCCAGCGCTTCCCTCGCTTTCCTTGCGCGCTTGCGCTGCTCCTCCATATGCTCGTTAAATGATGCGGTGTTCACATCCATCCCGTTTTCCTTGAGAACTTCGATGGTCAAATCCAGCGGGAAGCCGTAGGTGTCGTATAGCTTGAAAGCTTCTGCTCCAGATAGCGCTGCTTCGCCCTTGGTTTTGCACTCGCTGATTAATCCTGCCAGCTTCGCTGTGCCTGCATCAATGGTTTTCCCAAAATTCTCCTCCTCAGTGAGGATTAGGCGGGCTATGAATCCGGCGTTTTCAACTAACTCCGGATAAGCGCCCTTGTTTTCAGTTATGACGGCAGCGCACAATTCATGCAAGAATGCTCCCTCTATGCCAAGCTGCCTGCCATGTTTTGCCGCACGGCGCAGCAGTCGGCGCAGCACATAGCCCCGCCCTTCATTTGATAGCATGACTCCATCGCAAATCATCATAGTCGCCGCCCGGATATGGTCGGTAACGACACGTATCGAGACATCAGACTTTGCGGACTGCCCATATGCCACTCCGCTCATTTCCGACACTTTTTTGATTATATTCATAATCGTATCGACTTCGAACATGTTTGAGACGTCTTGACAGACGCAGGCAAGGCGATCCAGCCCTAGGCCTGTGTCTATGTTCTTCTGGCTGAGCTCCGTATAGTTGCCCTCGCCGTCGTTGTTAAATTGGGTAAATACATTGTTCCAAATCTCGACATAACGGTCGCAGTCGCATCCGGGCGCACAGTCCGGTTCACCGCAGCCTCTTTTTTCGCCCCTGTCGTAATAAACCTCCGAGCAAGGGCCGCAGGGGCCTGAGCCTTGGTCCCAGAAGTTGTCTTCCTTGCCCAGCTTTGTGATGCGCTCCGGTGAGATGCCTATGACGTTTTGCCAGATTTCGAACGCTTGATCGTCTTCATGGTAGACCGAAGGATATAGCAGCGCAGGATCCATTTTTAACCGCTCGGTGAGAAACTCCCAACACCATACAATTGCATCATGCTTAAAGTAGTCCCCAAAAGAGAAGTTGCCGAGCATCTCGAAATATGAGCCGTGCCGCGAGGTTATTCCAACGTTTTCTATATCGGTAGTCCGAATGCATTTTTGGCAGGTGCACACGCGTTTGCGCAGAGGTTCCTGTTCTCCAGTAAACCACGTCTTCATAGGAGCCATGCCTGAGTTGATTAGCAGGAGCGACTTGTCGTTTTGCGGTATCAGCGGGAAGCTTGGCAACCTCAAGTGACCCTTTTCTTCAAAAAATGAAAGGAATATTTCCCTCAACTCATTCAAACCGTGCTTTTCCATTTATTTGCCCTCCATATATACGCAGTTGCCGCCGCCGGGGTTCGTCCCCCCGGCCAGCGGCCCCTACCAAGTTTTAACTATTCACAGGGTAGCCTGTAGCAAGTAGCGTGTGCGGACTTCGGAGGGAATCCCGGCTACTGGGGTTGCGTAACTGGCCGGGGAACTCAAAATATACCGCTTGCTGTAGGCGTATGCTCAGCGAGGGGGGCAGCAACCGTCGTGCTTCTTACTCATTGATCAGAGACTCAATAAAATCAGCTATTTGCCCCACTGTTTTGTGCTCATATACTGATTCATCCGTCACGCTAACGCCATATTCATCCTCAAGTATCATAATAAGCTCGACAAGATCAAGCGAGTCAGCGCCCAAGTCGCCCATCACATCCGTATCCCTCGTTATCGCCTCCGGGGCCACCTCAAACTGAGCTGCCAACGCCTCTCTTATTTTTTCAAATATCATCCGTCTTCCTTCACCTCTCACACAACTCGGCACCACGGCAGACGGCGGTGTCCGTATGTTGCTGCAAATTCTATCGCCACTCGCGATATTGGGGCTGTCCAGCCGATTCGGCGGCAGTCTCATCCTCAATGCCGCTGACGCCGTCATGCTCCACCTTGCGGATTTCTTCGCGCTCATCACTGCGACTTTTGCTGCGATTGCCCCCTCGGTTATTATCGCGATCATTTCGGCCATAAACTACTACAATCCGCCTATTTGGCTCACTGCCAACGGAATATGTGGAAATATTTTCGTGCTCCTGAAGCGCAGAATGTATAACATGGCGCTCATATGCGTTCATTGGGTCGAGAGTCATGTTGCGGCGGTACTTTATCACCTTTCCGGCGGTCTTTGCAGCGAGGTTTTCAAGCGTCTCATTCCTCCGCTGCCTGTAGTTCTCCGCATCAAGGTTTATCCTGACCCTGCCTGAAGCGCCGCGGTTGACAACATAATTTGTAAGGTGCTGGATTGCATCGAGAGTTTCTCCGCGTCTCCCTATGAGCGCACCCGGCTCCTTGCCTGTCAAAGCTACGTTTATTGCGTCTTCATTGTCCGTAATCTCAACGTCCGCTTCGACATCCATGCGCTCTAAAAGTCCCCTCAGGAAACTCTCGACTTTTTCCGTGCGACTTTCCTTAATCTCGTAAATCACCTTCACAACGGCAGGAGTGCTCTTTAGGCCTAAAAAACCGCTCTTCGCCTGTTCGATTATTTCGACGGACACATCGTCGCGCATCAGACCCAGTTGGTTCAAAGCCGCTTCTATGGCTTCTTCTTCCGTCCTTCCGGACATCTCGATAAATTTTTGCATTATAATTCACCCCAATTTGCGGAAATCAATCTTTTTTGTCTTCTTCAAATCGCATGGTATCAAAACGAACTGTAGGAGGCGCTTCCTCTTCGACTTCATCAAGGCTTTCAGCTTCGTCAGGGCTTTCAGCCCCATCAGGGATTTCAGCTTCGTCAAGGCCCTCAGCCTCATCAGGGATTTCAACTTCGTCAAGGCTTTCAGCTTCACCTTCATCCGGCAAGGCTTCGCCTTCTACCTCTAGCTCGGGGTTTGCCGTTTCGAGTTCTGAATTATCGTCCTCATCCTCCGGTTCCGTGCCTTCGGAGCTACTTTCGTCCCCTCTTGCGCCTTCCACGCCCAAGTATCTGTCGGGGTCATAAGCGCGGCCTCTTGCATAATGCCTCTTTCCAACTCTGCTCGGCTCATATTCCTCATCGGCCTCACTAGGCGGAGCATGCTTCTTCTCCCATTCTGCCGTTTTTTCCAGCTTCTCCTGCTTTTCTCCCATTTGCTTTTTGCGTTTTGACTTGTTCGGGTTTTTCTCAACGATTCCCTCTGATTTTTTCCGTTCTGTTTCAAGCCTCTTAGCTTCGATTTGGGCTTCTTTGATTTTGCGGAGTCTGTTGCGCTCTTCGTCCTCGATGTCGAGTATCTTCGTATACCTCTTGTTTAGCCATAGCTCTTGGAAAATTTGGAGAACCGTGCCAACTGTCCAATAAAATGCGAGTGCCGCCGGGAGGGTAAATCCGATGTAGACAGAAAAGAGCGGCATGAGCAGCATGACAGTCTGCATCGACTTGCCCGCACCTTCTTGCGTCGGCATCTGCGGCGTCACCTTGCGGATGACTGCCTGTTGAATAAATTGGGTTCCACCAGAAAGCAATGGGATAAGGAAAAGCACCAGCCCTGGTAGCCATCCACTGGTATGGCTCCAGTCTGTGTTTTCATGCCAAAAGAAGTTCCACAGCGGCTGTTGGCCCAAGTTGAGCATGCCTAAGTAAAATGTTATTTGTTGCAGCCCATATTCCATGAATTCCTGGAAATGGCTGAAGTTGGCGGAGATAAATTCCATCTGCTCTATCTCAACGAAAAACGCCTGCACCCCGCTCTCGAAGTTCAGTTCTTGGAAGCGCCTGTATATAGCGCCCCCTTCTTCTAACAGCTCTCTCGGGATGTTGAGCATCATGGTCAGAGGCCTGCGTATCGCTTGGAACAGGGCGAACATTATGGGAAGCGGCAAAAACCCCCACAAGCACCCGGAAGCGGGATTGACACCCTCTTCCTTGTATAGCTTCTGCATTTCTTCGTTGAATTTCGCCCTGTTTGGGCCGTGCTTTTTTTGTAGCTCCTGCACTTTTGGCTGAAGCCTCGTCTGCCTCATCGTTCCTTTTTTCGATTTCATTTGGAACGGCAACAATACGACTTTCACAGCGACAGCAAAAAGCAACAGGGCAAGGCCGTAGTTGCCGGTTAGTTCATAAAACAGCATTAGCAATTGGCCTAGAGGCCTTGCAATAAAGTCAAACATTATAGCTCCTAATTTGGTTATGCGCTAGTGGTGCGACGCACCGCTAGGGCACAGGGTCGTATCCGCCCTTTCTGAAGGGGTGGCATCTTAGAATGCGCCTTATGGCAAGCACCGTGCCCTTAAGAGCGCCGTATTTTTCCAGCGCTTCAAGTGCATAGGCCGAGCATGTGGGCATATATCTGCATTTGGGCGCAGATGCGGGCGAGATGTTCTTTCTGTAAAAGCGCACAACCGCAATTAGCGCCCGCTTCATTCTGTCCTTTTTCATCCTCTGCCTCCGGTGTCGCCCACCTGAGTTAACACGCCAAGCTTTTTCAAAAGTGATAACACGGAAGCCTCTAGTTCGCAAAAATTGGAAAGCCTGCTCTTTGCCCTTGCGACTATGACGACGTCGTAACCTGGGGTAAGCTTCTCCTCGCTGAGGCGATAGATTTCCTTTAGCCTGCGTCGGATGCGGTTTCTGACAACTGCCCCGCCGAGCTTTGTGCTGACCGTCACGCCTAGGCGGTTTTTTCTGCCGCCATTTCTCCTGCAATATACGACGGCGTACTGCGATGCCGCACTCTTCCCTTTGTTATAGAGCCTTTTGAACTCATGATTTCTTTTCAGCGACGTCGTAATCTTCAAGGACGCCACCTCTAGTAGGTCAGTCTAGCCCTGCCTTTTGCTCGACGCCTGGCCAGCACCTTACGTCCGTTTCTAGTGGACATTCTCTTACGAAATCCGTGCTCCTTTGAGCGATGCCTTTTTTTTGGTTGAAATGTTCTTTTCATAACTGCACCTCCTCGATTTGTTTTGATAGCATATCATCTATCTTCCATGGTTCTGACTGGACGCCAAAACCGTCGGATATAATCCTTGCGCAAATTAAAGCGCAAGGGAAATTATATAACACCTAAACGGAATGTGTCAACTCACCTTTACAAGAATTTTCCAAAATTTTTACGCTATATGTATTGTAATTCGCAAAAAATGTAATATACTTAGGCGAAACAATCTGCTTATATTTTGAGGGAAATTATGCTTATCATTAGCTTTGATGCGGTCGGGGATTGTGATTTGGATCGCTTGATGGCGCTCCCCGCATTCTCCAAATTCTACAAAGAATCCGCCGTGTTCCGAGGCATACCCACACTGTGCCCCAGCAACACGTACCCTATCCATACATCCGTTGCAACGGGCGTGCTGCCGAAGGACCACGGAATCATTTCGAACACAAAGCCTTTTCCGGAGCTTCATCCTTGGTGGATTGTGCGCGAGTCCAAGATTCGGGCTAAGACAATCTGGCAGGCGGCGTATGAGCGTGGCATTGACGTTGCAGCTGTGTTCTGGCCTGTTACCGGGTTTTCCAAAACGATTCGCTACAACATCCCGGAAATCATGCCTCGCCCCGGTGTTCATCCGCTTTTTGCCTTGCTTAAAGCCGGAAGCAGGCGTTTGCTGCTGAAAGTGGCCATTAGGCACCACAAGCTGCTTGACGGCATTAAGCAGCCCAACCGCGACTGCTTTGCCGCAATGGGCATGGCAGATATTTTGCGCAAGCACAAGCCGGGGCTTGCAATGATGCACCTGACTGCATTCGATGCGCTTAGCCACGCAAACGGCAGGGGTGATGCCGCACTGAATACCGCCTGCGAGTCACTAGACCGCAATTTGGCGCTCTTGTTGGACGCCGCCGGCAACGACCGGGACGTGCTCATCTTTTCAGACCACTGCCAGCGTGATGTCCACACGGTCCTGGACCCAAATAAGACGCTTGTTGAAAATGGGCTGCTCACAAGGAAAGAGACTGCATACGCCGCAGGCGAGAGCGGCTGCTATTTCGAATGCTGCGGGGGCACCGCATTTTTCCATGCTGGAAAGCTAAATAACGAGCGCATTGATGCGCTCCGCGAGGAAGTCCGGCAGTCAGAGGGGTTTCGCCGGTTTTTGACGCAGGGCGAAATGCGCGACAGCGGGTATGAGCGCGTTGCTTTTGGATTCAGTGCCGCAGATGGCTATAGCTACGCATCCCTCAAGCCAGGGCATAAGTCCGACCACGGCTATCCGCCCGACATGCCCGATTACGAGGTTTTTTATATGGCAAGGGGTTTTGGCCTTAAGGCAGGCAGCATAACTCAAGGCGGTAGCCTGCTCGATATAGCCCCGCTCATGGCAAAAGCTTTGGGTTGCGAGGGCGTGGGGATGGCCGTTTAGTTGTTTAGTTGCAGGATTATGATTATAAAACAGAGGTGAAGGTAATGGCAGCAAAAAATGCTACGCAAAAACCTGAGAAAATCAAATTCACGCGCGAGGAAAAAAGTTGGATAATGTACGATTGGGCAAACTCTTCGTTTGCCACTATCATGCTGGCTGCGGTTTTCCCAGTGTTCTTTGTCGGCGTTGCGGGCGGCTACGGCACTCCAGGCTCTATGTGGTGGGGATATGGGGCAAGCGGCTCGCGGTTTCTCCTAGCGCTTGCCGCACCCATCATTGGCGCGATTATCGACTATAAGGGATATAAGAAGCGGCTCTTCGTAACATTTATTTCTATAGGCATTTTAGCCCTTTTCTTTCTCTCTGCACAGTCCAGCTGGCAGTTCCTGCTTGCGGGGTATATCATCGCAAACATATTCTGGTCGGCCTGCAATTTCATCTACGATAGCTACCTGCCGGACATCACTACTCCAGACCGCATGGACCAGGTAAGCACCACCGGCTTTGCTATGGGCTATATCGGTGGCAGCACGATTCCCTTCATCATAAGCATAGCGCTAATACTCTTCGGGGACAACTTCGGCATTGATATGACCATGGCCGTACGGATTTCAATTGTATTGACCGCCGTATGGTGGGGGCTTTTCGCTATACCTATGATTCGCGACGTGCATCACAAGTACGGTTCGGCAATCCCGCAAACAAACGTTGTTGGGACGACATTCGGCAATATAATCAGAACTGCGAAGAAAATAACAAAAAACAGGGGGCTATTCCTGTTCATCATTGCATATTTCTTCTATATAGACGGCGTCGGCACTGTGATCACGATGGCAACGGCTTATGGCGCAGAGTTGGGGCTTGGTGAGGTCGGCATGATTGGTGCGCTTTTTACAACCCAGATTGTCGCTTTCCCTTGCAGCATCCTCTTTGGCAAGCTGAGCAAGAGGACAAATCCGCTCAATCTGATTTTCGCTGCCATATTGATTTATTGCGCAATTTGCATTGTCGGATTCTTTATGGGCTTCGGCTTGGAGTCCGCATGGTTTGGCCACGAGGAGGCTACCATCCTGTTCTGGATACTGGCTTTCATGGTGGGAACGGTTCAGGGCGGCATCCAGGCGATTTCTCGCTCATGCTTCGCCAGATTGGTTCCGCCTGAAAATTCCGGCGAGTTTTTTGGGTTTTTTGAAATCTTCAGCAGATTTTCAGCTATCTTGGGGCCGTTCCTATATGCGACAATCTTGAGCGCAACGGGCAGGGCAAGCTTCTCAATAATGTCCACAATCCTGCTGTTCATCATAGGGTTTATAATCCTGCTAGTCAGCCGAAAGGACTTGAAAGCGCAGCTGGCACCGTAACTAAACATTAAACCGGAAGTTGATTATATCTCCGTCAGCGACGACATACTCTTTGCCTTCTAGCCTGAACAGGCCGTTTTCCTTGACCTTTGCCATAGTCCCCAGCTCTTTTATGCTGTCGTATTTCACCACCTCCGCACGAATAAACCCCCGCTCTATGTCGGAATGGATTTTGCCAGCCGCATGTTTGGCTATTGTCCCATTTTCTATTGTCCAAGCCCTGCACTCGTCCTCGCCAACCGTCAAAAACGATATAAGCCCCAAGTGCTCATAGACCGCCCTTGCCAAAACGGCGATGCCTGGCTGTTCTATGCCCATGTCCTCCATAAAGAGCGCCTTGTCTTCCTCTGGCAGTCTGTTTATTTCCATCTCAGTTTCAACGCAAAGCTTGATTAGCGGGATGTTCAGCCTTTCGCAGAGCTCTTTCAAAGCCTCCTGATTTGGCCACGCCGCCGTCTCCCACTGCCCCTCATCTAGGTTGACGACAGCAATGCGGGGTTTTTCCGTTAGGAAAGCGAAGCTCTTTATGGCCAGCCTCTCTGCGTCTTCCATTTCCATTTCAAGTATCGAGCCTCCGTCGTCCAGCCACTTGAAACAGCGTTCCAGCAGCGCTAACTCGGCTTCATTTTCTTTTGTGATTTTTTTGCCCGCCTTTATGCGCCCAATCCGCTTCTCTATCATTTCGAGGTCTGCCATGAGCATTTCTGTTTCGACCGCTTCGAGGTCTCGCGCAGGGTCGATATCACCCATATCGTGCGGCACTGCCTCAGCCGCAAATGCTCTGAGCACGTGCACAAGTGCATCACAGGGTCGCACGTCATTTAGAAAGACAGCTGCCCCTGAGTTGCGTCCGTCACTTGACACCGCAAAACCCGCCACGTCTATTATGTCAAGTTTGGCATAGGTCGTCTTTTTGGGGTTGTAAATGCCCGACAAAAAGTCTATGCGCTCATCTGGAACAGCGCCTGTCCCCATATTTGCAGAGCCTTTCCCGCTTGGCTGCATTCCGTCCCCCCTGCCTGTAAGCAGGTTAAATAAAGTCGTTTTTCCTGTCTGGTTTAGTCCGATAAGGCCAATTTTCATGTGCTTCCTTCTCCTTGAGTAAATTGCTGTGAGGGGCTGTTCTATGGCGCCGAGTGCTACTAGTCAACACCCTCGCAAGCCGGTCGGGTTTGCTGTGTTTTTTCGC
>WQSH01000053.1 GCA_009787995.1 Oscillospiraceae bacterium | reverse complement strand
AAAGGGTCTGGATGTTTCGGCGGGCGGCGCAGTTTACAATGGATCAGGCCCGCAGGCTGTGGGTATCGGCACGACTGCGGATGCGCTGTCGGTCATTAAGAAAATTGTGTTCGAAGACAAAACTGTGACGGGCGCAGAGTTGCTGGAGGCATTGGAAGCTGACTGGGAGGGCCACGAGCCCCTGTATGCGCTGGTCAACTCGGACAGGATGCATCACTATGGAAATGACGATGATTATGCCGACGATATCGCAAGGTTTGTGATTGCTACGTACTGCAAGTACATTGAGCATCGCCCAACGGCGCATGGCGGGGAGTTTGTGCCGGGCGTTTACTCAGTTACGAACAACGTAATGCACGGCTCCGTAGTCACGGCGACGCCCGATGGCAGGAAGTCGGGAGAACCTGTGTCGGACTGCATCGGCCCGGCGCACACAGAATTTGGGTCGCACGACAGGTGCGGACCCACGGCGGTTGCCAAGTCTGTAGCAAAGCTGGATCATGCCCGCTTGGGCAATGGAATAATCCTGAATTGGAAATTCGCCCCTGCCACAGTCTCGGGGCATCAGGGGCGAGCTAATCTGATAGCGCTCATGGACACATACTTTGAGCAGGGCGGCATGCAGAGCCAATTTAGCATAATCAGCCGAGAGACTATGCTGGAGGCTCAAAAGAAACCGGACAGATTCAAAGACTTGGTCGTGCGCATAGCGGGCTATTCAGCGTATTTCGTCGAATTGTCGCCGGAGCTTCAAAACGATTTGATAGGCAGGACGGAACTGTCTTTTGATTAAGCTGTCGCATACATACACGACATATGCACATGGGAAGAATGTCGTTTCCTAATACCCATATTTCCCAAATTGCAAGCTATAGCGATCCATGGCTTGTTTCACCATCATCACTGCGTCATCCTTCCCCACGACTTCTGAAACAGCCGTTTCTTTGTGTTCAAGCCTTTTATAAACGGAGAAAAAGTGTGTCATTTCGTCGAAGACATGCGAAGGAAGCTCAGAAATGTCGTGATAGGTGTTGTACCTAGGGTCGTTAAACGGCAGGGAGATTATCTTCTCGTCCCTTGCGTCGTCGTCAACCATGATAATAGCACCAATGGGATAGCATCGCACGAGCGACATGGGTTGTATTTTTTCCGAGCAGAGAACCAGGATGTCCAGCGGGTCGCTATCGTCAGCGAATGTGCGGGGGATGAACCCATAATTTGCGGGGTATATCGTGCTAGTGTATAGGACGCGGTCTAGGATCAGTGCGCCGGTTTCCTTGTCCAGCTCATACTTAGTCTTTGAGCCCTCTGATATCTCGATAACTCCAAGAAAATCATGGGGCTTGATTCTGTCAGGGTTGACATTGTGCCAAACGTTCATATCTATGACCATTCCTTCGATAGTATTGCCGGCAAATTCCGCCAGCCAAAGCCGACATGCGCACAGACCGACTTTCCAGCCTAATGTAGCATATAATCAGATTATAAGCAAGGTATTTCTGTTGGCGTTTTGACTATACTTTTATTCTTGCGGCTCAGGTTTTTGTGTAGTATAATAAAACTTAAATGATAAGGTCATAAAATCTAGAAGAAAGGGCGGCCACGAGTGTCGCCCTTACGAATGAAGGTGAAGGTACTTGCAATATGCACTGACATTCCTTGAAGGAATAATAACATTCATATCTCCTTGCCTGCTGCACATGCTGCCTGTCTACATAATGTACTTTGCTGGCGGCGAGGTGGATAGGAAAACAAGGAAGACGTTGCTGTGCGCATTTGGGTTTATCATTGGATTTACCGTTGTGTTCGTGATTTTGGGCGCATTTGCCGGTTTAGTTGGCGGGGTTTTGAGAAGATTCGAGACCGTGGTGAATATAGTTGCAGGGCTGATAGTCGTGCTGTTTGGGCTTAACTACCTGGGGGTGCTCAATATCCGATTGCTTAGCCACGCCAAAGTCGGCGGACAGATAAACAGGCCCATAACTGGTTTTTTTTCCGCATTCGCATTCGGGCTTGTTTTTGCGGTTATGTGGACGCCCTGCGCCGGAGCGTTCCTCGGTGCGGCGCTTATGAAGGCCGCGCATCAGGCTTCGGTGTATGAGGGCACTATTATGCTGCTGTTTTATTCGTTGGGCTTGGGCCTGCCGTTTTTCATATGCACACTGCTCATAGATAAGCTAAAATCGACTATTGACTGGATTAAGAAGCACCACAAGATTATTAATCTCATCTCAGGGTTGTTCCTTATTGTCATAGGCATTTTGATGATGACGGGGTTGTTTGGTTGGATTAAGGCGTTGTTGCCATTTTAGGAGTGGATTTAAATGATGAACAAAAATAAGATTCTCACAGTGGGTATTGTGGCGGCGGCATTAGTGGCAATCTTGGCGGGGGCAGCGGCTCTCTACAGTGCCTTGGCCGACCGGGCGGTTGTTGACACGCCCCTTTTGTTGATAGATGGGCACGAGAGGCCCGGCATGCCTGCCGGGCCTCCCCCTGAACAGGCAGGCGTTGAGGATATCGAAGAGGGCATTCCGGAGCATATGCCGGACGAGCAGCATGAGGAAGAAGACAATCGGGTGTCTGCACCGGACTTTGTTGTGCAGGATATAGACCAAAATTACGTAAGGCTGTCTGATTTTCATGGAAGTCCGATTGTTTTGAGCTTCTGGACAAGCTGGTGCGGAGCTTGTTCGGCGCAGATGCCTTATTTCAATGCTGTGTTTATGGAGATGGGCGATGATGTCCATTTTATGATGGTCAATTTGGTGGACGGTGCGCGCGAAACGAGGGAATCGGGTAAGGCATACATTGCCCAGCAGGGCTACACGTTCCCCATATTTTTCGATATGGATGGGGAGGCCAGCATTGCTTATGGGGTCAGGGCGATTCCGGCGACGTATTTCATAAATGCCGAGGGGTTCGTCTTGGCGCATGCGGGCGGAATGATCGATGCAGAGACGTTGAGGCATGGGATTAGCCTGATAACAACTTGATTGTACGAGATGTGCAGTTCTTGCGGGTGCGACAGGGGCTTGCATATGTGCTATAAGGAAATATAAGGGGAGCATGATATACTTCGACAACAGCGCAACAACCCTAATAAAACCTCCCGAAGTAGCGGAGGCTACCGCCTATGCTGTAGACAACTTCGGAAATGCAGGCCGTTCCTTTTATGATGCGGCCTCAGTTGTTAGTCGGGAGATTTATGCCACTCGCATGGAGATAGCAAAACTCATTGGTTGTGACGAGCCGCTTAATGTAGCGTTCACATCTTCTGCCACAGAGAGCTTGAATATGGTCATAGGCGGTCTTGTAAGCAAAAATGATTCTGTCATTACGAGTGTGCTGGAGCATAATTCCGTGCTTCGCCCACTATATCTCTCTGGATGCGACCTATGTTTTATGGGTTGTGATGATAACGGAAATCTTGCCACTGACACATTTAAGGAATTGATAAAACCGACCACAGAGTTCCTGGTGTGCACACATGGCTCTAATGTGACAGGGAATATTACCGATGTTCAAGGGCTTTACGAAAAATGCAAAGCTAACGGTATTACCATGATTTTAGACGTTGCCCAAACTTTTGGGACAATTCCGACAAATGTTGGGATGGCTGACATTTTTTGTTTTACTGGTCATAAGGGGTTATTCGGCACACAAGGAACAGGTGGCATAATTGTGTCTGGTGAGCACGACTTTAGCATCACGAAGACGGGGGGCGCAGGGGTTAATAGCTTTGACACTTTTCAGCAAAAATGTGTACCTGATATTTTTGAGGTAGGCACATTAAACAGCCACGGATTATATGGTCTGCAAAAAGGCGTTCGCTTTGTTAATGAAGTCGGAGTGGATAAAATTCACGAGAAAGAAACTCGCCTTATGAGACTATTTTATGACGGCATCAAAGGCATAAAGCAAGTTAGAACCTATGGAAATTTTTCGGAGAAGGACAGGCTCCCCATTGTATCGCTCAACATTGAAGGGCTAACATCATCCGAGCTTGCCGAGCGGCTTTGGACAGGCTACAGCATAGCCACTCGCGCTGGCAGTCATTGCGCTCCATTGCTGCATGAGCATTTTGACACAGTTAGTATGGGCATGGTGCGGTTTTCGTTTTCATATTTTAATACCGAGGACGAGATACGAAAGGGAATATCTGCAATAGAAGAAATTACTGAATCGCTGGGGTAGGCAACGATGGAATATATAATCACATTCAAAAATACAAACCTCGCAATAAAAGCCGAACAATGCCTACTGGAGCAGAAGCTTCAAGTGGGCGTGCTACCTTTGCCCTCTCAAATCAGCGCAGGGTGCGGCATCTGTGTCAGGATAGCTCAAGACGAAATTAAATCTGCACTTGCACCATTATCTGACAAGAACATTGACGAAATTGGGCTGTATTTTAGAGTTTCAGAAAATGGGAGATATTCGTACAGCGAAGTGAGCGACTGGAGGTCAATGCTATGAAACAAGCATCAAGCTCCCTTTTGGACAATTGCACAAGTGGAGGATGCGGTGCAAAGATAGGTGCAGGGGAACTGTCAAAGCTATTGGCAGGGCTGCCTGTTTTGCATGATGAAAACTTGATTGTCGGATATGATTCGTCGGATGATGCGGCTGTTTACAAAATAAGCGATAAAAGCTATATTGTCGCCACAGCAGACTTTTTCCCGCCAATGGTAAATGACCCCATGTCATTCGGCAAAATTGCCGCCGCCAACGCTTTAAGCGATATTTATGCCATGGGAGGCAAGCCCATAACAGCCTTAAATCTCGTCTGTTTTCCTCAGTCTATGGATATGGGAATTTTAAGAGAGATATTGCAAGGCGGCGCAGAGAAGGTTGCAGAAGCATCTGCTGTGCTTGCGGGAGGCCATTCCATATACGACAAAGAACCGAAATACGGATTGGCTGTGACGGGCATTGTGGAAAATGACAAAATAATCAAGAATGACACGCCAGCGATAGGACATAAGCTGATTCTGACAAAGCCTTTGGGAACAGGTTTGGTCATAGCGGCACTTCGCGGGGGAGTAGCCAGCACAGAGGCTGTTGACAAGGCTGTGGCTACGATGGAAAGGCTAAACAAATACGCAGCCGAAAAGATGCAGGGATTTTGCGTTAGCGCATGTACTGATATAACAGGATTTGGCTTGTTAGCACATGCTCTTGAAATGGCATCAGACAAAGTGTCAATTGCACTTTATCCAAGCGAAATACCCTATATCAAAGAGGCTTATCAATATGCCGATGAGTACCTTGTCACAGCCGCAGGACAACGCAACCGCAATCATCTGGAAGGAAAAGCTGATGTGAACGGTTTGCCTTTTGCATTGCAGGAATTGATGTTTGACCCGCAGACATCGGGAGGTCTGTTAATATGCGTATCTTCTGAGCAGTCCGATGATTTGTTAGCGGCGATTCAAGCAGATGACCTTGCCGCCAGAATCATTGGGGAAGTCGTAAAAAGAGAAAGCAAGATAATATTATTCCAATGAGAACCAGCTGGGGCTTGAAGTTGGTTCGGAAGTCTGTTCAGGGTTTAAGGCAACATCAGTCTTTAGTTGCTGTGAAATAATTTGAGATAGGGGAGATGGCGCATGAAAATAATTGATGCACTAGGTAAGCCGTGTCCAGTCCCGGTAATTGAATCTAAAAAAGCGTTGGCTGAAAACGGCGCTGATAGCGTATCGGTCAAAGTCGATAACTTCGCAGCTGTTCAAAACCTTGAAAAAATGGCCAAAGGCTACGGATATGAATTTTCGTATGTCGAAAAAGCTGCAGATTCTTACGAGGTTGCAATTAGCAAGGGCGGGAAGGAGCGTCCGCATGAAATTTCATCTGATAATACCACGTCCAATGTGCTCCAAAACGGGACTGCCTCAAGCGGGCTGGCCGTGGTTATTGGTAGAGACACTATGGGAAAAGGTGCAGATGAACTTGGGAAAATACTAGTCAAAGGTTTTATTTATTCCTTAACCGAGCTTCCGACGCCGCCTAAGCATGTGATTTTCTTTAATTCTGGCGTATTTTTAACATCTGCTGAATCCAACACGATTGACGACCTCAAGAAGCTGGAAGAAAAAGGCGTAGAAGTTCTCATTTGCGGCACTTGTGTAAACTTCTATAATCTTCAAGATAAGCTGGCAGTTGGGGCTATTGTCAATATGTACGAGATAGCCGAGAGGATGGCGTTGGCCAGCAAAACTATCAATATTTAGATATGTTTTTGATGGATTCTGCGCACAAGTAGCAGAATGACAGGTAGTCGAGACGTTTTCAGGTGGAGCCTGAAGAACGTTAGGCGCATTGCAGTTCTGGCAGTTCTCGGGCATTTTCTATAAAATAATTTGACTCTTTAGCCGCTATATAGTATACTTTGCATAGCACCCTCTTCCGAGGGCGCTATAAATTATTCTTAGGAGGGGTACTTCATGAGCGGCAATTCAAAATGCCCAGTCACGGGACATGCAGGTGCGGGAAGGCCGGATTTCACGAAGGGTACAACCAACAAGGATTGGTGGCCGGACCAGCTTGATTTAAGCGTTTTGCACCAAAATTCCTGCTTGAGCAACCCGATGGGATGTGGGTTCGACTACATCGAAGAGTTTAAGACTCTCGATCTCCAAGCGGTCAAAAACGATCTTTTTGCGGCAATGAAGAATTCGCAAGAGTGGTGGCCGGCGGACTATGGGCACTATGGACCGTTTTTTATAAGAATGGCATGGCATAGCGCAGGCACATACCGTGCTATGGATGGCCGCGGCGGAGCAAGGGATGGAACGCAGAGGTTTGCCCCGCTCAATAGCTGGCCGGACAATGTCAACCTAGATAAAGCCAGAAGGCTATTATGGCCTATAAAGAAAAAATACGGCAGAAAAATCTCATGGGCAGATTTAATGATTCTGGCAGGCAACTGCGCCATCGAAGACATGGGCTGCAAGCTGCTGGGTTTTGCCGGGGGGCGCGAGGATGTTTGGGAAGCTCAGGAGGATATCTACTGGGGCTCAGAATCGACTTGGCTCGACGATGACAAAAGATATTCCGGGGACAGGAAGCTAGACAGTCCTCTGGCCGCCGTGCAGATGGGGCTGATTTATGTCAACCCGGAGGGCCCGGGCGGCGAGCCGGTGCCCGCCGAATCGGCAAAAGACGTCAGGGAGACTTTTGCCCGCATGGCTATGAATGACGAAGAAACCGTTGCGTTGATTGCCGGCGGCCATACATTTGGCAAAGCCCACGGCGCAGCGCCCGCAAGCCACGTCGGACCTGAGCCGGAAGGTGCCCCCATCGAAATGCAGGGCTTTGGCTGGAAGAGCGACTTCGGCAAGGGCAATGCGGGCGACACCATCAGCAGCGGAATTGAGGGAGCATGGAAGCCAAATCCGACGAAGTGGGACGTGGGCTACTTAAAGGTTCTGCTCAAATATGAATGGGAGCTTCTGAAGAGCCCTGCCGGAGCATATATGTGGCTTGCAAAGGATGTCGATGATGAGGATATGGTCGTTGATGCGCATGACCCGAGCAAGAAACATCGCCCGATGATGACCACAGCCGATTTGTCCCTCAAATTCGACCCAATTTATGAAAAAATCGCCAAAGATTTCTTGGCAAACCCGGAGAAGTTCCATGCCGCTTTTGCCAGGGCGTGGTTCAAGCTCACCCACAAGGATATGGGGCCGACCACATTGTATTGGGGCGACGATGTGCCCAATGAGGAATTTTTATGGCAGGACATCGTGCCAAAGTGCGAGGGGTATGTCGTAAATGAGCAGGATGTCGCAGCACTAAAAGGCAAAATTGCAGAAACCGGGTTGACGGTGGCGGAACTCGTCGGCACTGCGTGGGCAAGCGCCGCTACTTTTAGGAGCTCTGACCGCAGGGGCGGGGCAAATGGCGCGCGCATCAGGCTTGAGCCGCAGATATCCTGGGAAGTTAATCAGCCGGCGCAGCTCAAACCGGTGCTCAGCAAATATGAAAAGATTCAAAAAGAGTTCAACAATGGCGGGAAATTCGTATCGCTAGCCGACCTAATAGTGCTCGGCGGCGCCGTAGGCATTGAACAGGCGGCCAAGAAAGCTGGCACTGAGCTTTGCGTGCCATTTACGCCGGGCAGGATGGATGCGTCGCAGGAGCAAACGGATGTCTGGTCCTTCAAGGTGCTCGAGCCTGTGCACGACGGCTTTAGGAACTATCTGAAAAAAGAATTTTCAACATTGCCGGAGAAGCTATTGGTAGACAAGGCGCAGCTCCTAGGCCTGACAGCGCCGGAGATGACCGTGCTAGTTGGCGGCCTGAGGGTTTTGGGCAACAATTTCGGCGGTTCGCCAAACGGTGTTCTGACTAAGCAGCCGGGTGCGCTCACCAATGATTTCTTTGTGAACCTTTTGGACATGGACACCGAGTGGAAACCCACGGATGATGCGAATGTGTTCAATGGCGTTTGCAGAAAGTCAGGCAAGCAGAAGTGGTCTGCAACCAGGGTCGACCTAATCTTCGGCTCAAACTCACAGCTACGCGCAATTGCGGAGGTCTATGCTTGCGACGACGCAAAGGAGAAGTTCTTAGAGGATTTCGTCGATGCATGGAACGAAGTGATGGACGCCGACAGGTTTGATTTGCTGAGGTAGAGCCAAGCTCTATCTGCAAACACATACGCAAGGGGGGTGCACTCTGCATCCCCCTCGATTTCTTATTCAGGCTATAGCCGACAACCCTGTGGTGAGCAGCATCAGGCTACTCGCCCTCCCAATATTTTTCCTTCTGCATATTAAATAGGTTTGCGTAGGTTCCCCCTAGCTCAATGAGTTCCTGGTGGTTTCCGATTTCTGCTATTTTTCCCCCATCCATGACTATGATTTTGTCCATCTGCGGCATAAACGACATCCGGTGCGAGACAATAATCACAATGTTGTCTCTTGCGTCAAATACGTCCTTGTATAGGGTGTTTTCTGTTTTGATGGAGAGGTTGTTCATGGGCTCGTCCAGCACTAATACGGACGAGTCCCTTTTGAGCATCATCCGGATAATCGCCAGCTTCTGCCGCTCTCCGCCGGACAGCTCCGTATATTCCCTGTAGAATTCCCCGCCAATGCCTGTATCCAACCCCGCCGGCAGCGACTTCATGTGCTCCGCAAGCGCATAGCGCTCAAGCAGCGCCCACATGGCCCCATCATTTTCTTCGGTTTCACCTTCGTCTGTTAGCAGGTTTTCCCTGATGGAAAAAGGGAATAGGAAATAATCTTGGAACAGCTGGTTGAAATTTCGCCGCAGCTCTTCCGTATTATATTGCTCAAGCGGCATGCCATTGAGCAGGACATGCCCTTCGGTCGGTTGGTAAAACCCGGACAGCACTTTCGAGAGGGTCGATTTCCCTGCGCCATTTTCACCGACAATTGCAACCCGCTCACCGCGCCTTATTGAAATGTCTATGCCCTCCAAAGTGTTTTCAGAGCTTGTTTTATATCGATATCCAACGTTTTTCAGCTCAATCGTGTCAATCTTTCCAAGCGGTTCGCCGTCATCTACAAATCGGCTCGTGTATTTTTTGTTTCCAATAAACGAAAAGAACTCAGCCGCAAATGTGTTGGCCTTGCCGATTGAGGGTATAATCTCGAGCAATAGCTTCGCCGAGCTGCTAAATTGCGCATAAAGTGCTATATAGAGGAAAAACGCGCTGACACTCAGCTCGCCCCTTAGCACAAAGTAGGAAAAAATCCCCATGGGGACAAGTCCGACAAGCTGCGACAGCGCAAACCCAAGGCCTTGCAGCATATTGAGGTTCTTATGGTACTTACGCTCAACATTTATGCCTTCTGCCCAGAATTCAGAAGCCTTGCCTAAAGCAAAAACCTCCAAGCCGAAGTTTCTAATCTCTCTTAGGCTGTTGCCTAAAATGAACATCCGCTTCATGACTTCAGAGCGTTTGTTAAACTCCGACTTAGCAATCGTGCGCTTATGCTGCTGTTGATAGAGCTTGCGCGCTATAACGACATCAATGGCTGTCACTACAATAGCCAACACAAGCACAGTCGCATCTATGGTAGCAAATATCGCCGAAATAGAAATAATGACAATAACTGCGCTTAGAAGCCTGTTTATGGTATAAAAAAATTCTCGGCACGCCTCCTGCATATTAGCAAGAATGCGCTGGTAGAGCTCCAGAAATTCGCTGTTTTCCAAATAATCCATGTCTATTTTGAATGTAAATCCAATCAGGTCATGCACTATTCTGACACGCCTGCGGGTATCCGCAAGGCTGACGCGGTATAAGTCATAAGAGGTTATTAGCAACACGATCGTCATAAAAGCGGCAAACAGGGCAAGGTAGAAAATAGCGCCGTGCTGGTCGGCATACATTATCCTCTCGATAAACAGCGCCGGAAACGCAGCCAAAATTAGCATCGACATAGAGCCAAGCACTGCACCGGTCGCAGACCATGCTATCGTTGACTTGTCGTGGGACATCACGTATTTCAGCAGCTTGAATATATGGTTGCCTTTGGGGATGACATCGCCTTTTTCAGCCCTGTTCACAGGAGCACCTCTCTTATCTCTTAACATAGTTGTGCCGCAAAGCTAAGCCGACTGGACCGTGTCGGTACAATGCGACAGGAAAAACGCCTTGTACCGAACACGACGTAGGATTTCCTCCCATCGTGTTGTGTTTTCGATTGCTCTTAGCAAAAAATCAACATTCTTCCCATTCCTTTGCGTATATTGCGAATCGTGTTAACAGTATAGCACAAGCAATCTGCCTTTGTGTTCAAAATTGCACAAGAAGTAGGAAATTTGACCTGAATGGCAAGAAATCGCCATTTGGGCCAAATTTAATACCTTTTGTGCCAAAATTGCCGCAAAAAAAGCACTGTTGTGCTACTCCAGTGCCGAGGCATTTATGATGGCTTGGCCGGACACGCCGATTGATCTTGCATTCCTAGATATTCAGATGAAAAATATGACAGGCATTGAACTGGCGGAGCTTATCCGGAAAACGGATAGCAACATGCTCATCGTGTTTGTGACCAGCTTTAAGGAATATGTGCTCAAAGGCTATGACATTAATGCTCTACACTACCTCATCAAGCCCGTTTCGCCGGCCAAGCTGCTTCCAATACTCGATAGGGATCATGTAATTTTCAGGTCGCAACAAGACGAGTTTCTCTTAGTTCAATATAAGTCGGGCAAGATGAAGCTCCCTTTTGCAGATATAGACTATATTTCAATTTCGCCTCATATTGCGTGCGTGCATGCAGGGAGTAGGACATTTGAGAAAAGGGTTACCATGTCTGAGCTGACAGATATTCTGCCTGGCTACTTCGTGCGCACCCACCGCTCGTACATAGTCAACCTCGACAAGAATAAGGTACAAGGTTGATACAGGCGCAAACTGCACTGGCTTCTGCGGCTTGTGCGCAGAATGACGAAACTTTTGAGGTTGACCGTGAAGAATAGTAATACACCTACTGTTTCATTTTGCGCCAGAGTTTTGCTGATTCCTCTGAATCTGATTTGCTAATTTTTTCTAAGTGACTATACCTCGCTTTTGTGTATAGGCGGCGCAACTCCCGCTCCTCATTTTCTGGGAACATCCTGCCGAATTTACTCATGACGCTCAGGCTTGTGTCCGAATCTTCCAGCTCCGCCCCCTTGCTTAGGCCCCTTACGAGGTACTTGCGATAATACCACCTAACGGCAAGCCTTGGGTCCTTCGGGCGGAAAATCCTCGCCCTTTCGTCTCTTTTGCCTTCATGCAGCCACTCGCCCTGCTCAGAATAAGCGGGAGCGTCTTGGCGCGTATTCTTACCTGAAAGCAAGCCGATAAGAATACGGATGATAAAGTACAAAACAAGTGCAATGATTAAAAAAACTGCCACCCCAAAAACAACCTGCAGCCAAACCGGGGCACCCCACATATACTCTGCAGAGCCGGCGACTTCACCACCGGAATCAAATATCTCTATTTCCTCGGAATGTTCGATATTCACCAGCGAGATAAGCCACTGGCCCAGCCAGCCAAAGGTGTGGGCGAAAGCAAGGAGAACCCAATAGACGACATTGTCAATGAAAAACCTGAACAAAGTTGAAACCAGCTGAGGCGCCTGAAGCAGGAAAAGCAGCACCCCGACTACGAGCACAGCGGCCACAATTGCGACATTCCTGCTGCTGCTAAGCCCGCCATTCTCGCGGAGTATGCGCTTGAGACAGACGGTGGACGTTAAGAAAAGTATGAAGTAGGGAATGGCTGCGCTTAGAGCACCGCCCACCCGCGTAAAAAATACCAGGCCAAGCGCTACAAGCCACAGTGCCTTTGCGCATATGCCAAAGCGGATATCGAATTCAATGCGGGAAGTGCCGATTCTTCCGCTGCAAAGGGAGTAGGCAAGATATGCCCATGCGGGCAGAAAATGGACAATCTGCGGCAATGGCGGACCGGTGGCAAAAAACAAAGCCGGAAGCGCACAGCAGAGGATTGTCAGGGGTTTTGGCATATTCTTGTCGCTGTTTCGCAACATTGAGGCAGTCGGGCCGAATTTCGACAGCGCAAAATATATAGCGAGCGCAATTAGCAAAATTAAGCCGCCGAGCGCAGATGGCGGATGCATGGAGAACAAATATAGATAGTATCCGCCCAAGGAAAAATAAAAGCTGAGGTCAAAAATCATTTTTAGTATTACAATCATGCACCATCTCCCGGCCGTATGACCATTACTTCCTGATTTGTGTTTTCCCGCAGCATTCGTGAAGCCTCGGTGGCCCGCTCGTCGCCGTTTGGCAGGATGAGGATGTACGCTGAATCGAGGCTGCTCTCCCTAAGGGCATATGCTGTCAAATCGTCCAACTTGCCATTGTCCAGGCATGTGACCCGGCCCAGTCCCTCTAAGAGTTCTTCCGCGTGCATTTTGGACGCCTCGCACTTCCAAAGGCTGCCACCCCTTGATCCCCTTCGCAGCGCATTGGCGAAGAAAGTGACCGAAGCCCCTGCGTCCGCCAGGGCCTGGCAAACCGTACGCGCCATAGAGCAGATGCTGTCCAGCTCTTCGTCATCCTGATAAGAAACCCCATCCACATTCATCAGCACGCTCACGGAAAATTCCCTGTTGAAATCGAACTCCTTGACCATCAACTCACCGCGCTGGGCGCTCTTTAGCCAGTGTATCTCTTTCATGGGTTCCCTTCCGGTGTATTCCCTCGTGCCGATTGTGAGGACTGGGTCGCGTATCAAAAACCGTTTGGAAGCAACATCCCCGCAAAATTTGCTCAGGGCGTCAGTTAGCGCCGGAGACTCCAGCCGTTTGGGGTAGACGACTACATCATGCCTGATGTAGAGATGCTTTTTGAATTCGTAGAATCCCAGGAAATCTCCGAATTCAATGGATTCTGCGGAAAAAGAGTGAAGCCCCCGCTTCTCTACGGAGGTTTGCAGTATCAGCTTCTTTTTCCTCCGCCCGCCTACGCGACAGTTTTTTTTGATTCCGACCCCATATATCTTATTTGTGGAATCGAGGCCGCTGGGCAATGCCGCATGGAGCGAATACGTCTGTATAATCGCCAGATACGATATGGGGACAAAGCTCCTATTAGAAACAACTGTCTGTACGTTAAATGGCGCCCCCGGTTCGGAGCGATGTGTGGACGTTTTAAAATCGACATCTACTTTCCCCGGGTCGCGCTTGAGGGATATCGCCTCTAAAACAAGCCCGACGGCGGCGATGATGATGAGCAGGGCGAGCATACTATCGGCTCTCCAGCGGCACCGGAGTTGCTTGTATTATTTCGTCGAGCACCGCAATATCTTCTCCGGCTCCCGATATGCCCGAGAGGGACAACCTATGCGCCAGAATTTTAGGGGCAAGCCGCTGCACGTCCTCAGGCATTGCATAGCTGCGCCCGTCCAGCCCGGCGGTTGCTTGCACGGCGCGGTATAAGGCTATTGCGCCGCGCGTCGATACGCCGATGCGTATGCGGGTGTGCGACCTAGTTGCTTCGACTATGTCCATGATGTAGCCCGAAACTACATCGCTGACCTCGATATCCCCGCAGGTTTTTTTTAGCTGTGCAATCTCCTCAACCGTGGTCTGCTGTCCGAGCTGCTCTACGATGTCGAGCGTGTCTGTCCCCGAGATTATTGATATCTCCTCGTCCCTGGTCATGTAGCCCAGCGAGAGCCGCATGAAGAAGCGGTCGGTTTGAGCTTCAGGCAGCGGGAAAGTGCCATGCGTCTCGAGCGGGTTCTGCGTTGCCATAATCATAAATGGGTCAGCCATCCTGTGCGTTGTGCCATCCACAGTGACCTGCCGCTCCGCCATTGCCTCAAGCAGGCTGGACTGCGTGCGGGGCGTCGCCCTGTTTATCTCGTCTGCAAGCACCATATTGGCAAATAGCGGCCCGGGCCTAAACTCGAATTCGGTCATCTTTTGGTTATAAAAATTGATTCCCGTCAGGTCTGACGGAAGGACATCAGGGGTGAACTGCACCCTTTTGAAGCTTCCCCCTATTGTTTTTGCAAATGCGCGAAGAAGCATCGTCTTGCCCGTTCCGGGGACGTCTTCAAGCAAGACATGCCCGGAGCACAGGAAGGTCACGACTACGTCGGATATTTCCTCATCCTTTCCTACGATTACCTTTGAGCAGCTGCTTATGACCTTGGCGCCGAAGTCTTTTAGTGTGTTTGTGTCCATCATAACTCCTTCTATTGCCGGTTTTTGACAATAGCAATGTTAAAAAGAGGTGTGTCAGGGCAAATGCGAACGCCTCCCTGGCAAAGAAGCATCGGGTCGGGTTCGCATTTGAAATGTGGCTGGCGGAAGAGGTGGGATTCGAACCCACGGTACCTTGCGGTACACCGCATTTCGAGTGCGGCTCGTTATGACCACTTCGATACTCTTCC
>WQSH01000052.1 GCA_009787995.1 Oscillospiraceae bacterium | reverse complement strand
CGTTCCCGAGTGGCGGCTCACGAGACGCAGCGAGCCCCTCCCGGAAGAAATGCGGGAGCCTTCGTTTCGGGAAGCAGCCTATAGCACGAGCAATGATACAGTGGCAAACATGTACACGCCGGGCATAGGCGCTGGAGGAAGCCAGCGAAGCAGCCGCAATGCCCCCATGCACGAACAGCTTGACGAAGCGCCAAGGCGCAATATGCGCAGGAGCCCGGCAGGCGGCATATTTAAGGCGATTTGCCTGATATTCGCATGTGCGGTCGTAAGTGCTGCGGCGACCTATGGCGTCATGGAATACCGAGTCAGAAATGGGTACCACACAGTTGTAAATCAAGTGGTGCTAGGCAACACAGGTATAGGCCTCCGCAACAACGGTGCACCAACACCCATTGCGGCACAGGGGGAAAGGATGGCCCCAGAGGACATATACGACCTGGCGCTCACGCAAGTCGTAGGCATACAAACAAGGCTCCCGACGGTGGGGTCATTCGGCACGGTCGGCACGAACACAGTTTCCGGCTCAGGATTCATAATCACGACAGATGGGTATATCCTCACGAACTACCACGTAATTGAAACAGCGCAGAACAACAACCTGCCAATCACTGTCACAATGAGCGACGGCGCTGAATTCGAAGCGACAGTTATTGGATATGAGCAAAGCAACGATGTTGCGCTAATAAAAATTGACGTGATGGGACTCAACCCAGTGATGCTTGGAAACAGCGACAACATAAGAGTTGGGCAGTCGATATTTGCGATAGGCAACCCCTTCGGCAACCTGGTATATACAATGACGGATGGCATTGTATCTGCGCTCGACAGGGACGTCACCTTAGAAGGGAGGATTGTCAACACCTTCCAATTCAGCGCCGCAGTGAACACGGGCAACTCCGGTGGACCCATATATGACAGCAACGGCGAGGTAATAGGCATAGTGACGGCAAAATTCATGCGCGGTAACGTTGAGGGCATCGGGTTTGCAATCCCGATTAACGACGCAATAGAAATCGCATCAGGGCTTATCGAGCATGGGTACATTGCAGGAAGGCCGTTGCTGGGCGTTACCATACAGACAGTTACGACCGGATATGCAGAATACTACGATTGGGTCGTAGGAGTTAGGGTGCGGACTGTCAACCCGGGTTCGGCAGCCGAAAACGCAGGCTTGGAAATCGGCGATATTATCGTAGGGCTGGGAAGCTCCGAAGTCACCAGCATAGACACTCTTAGATTTGCAATGAGAAGGTACAGGGCGGGCGATACGGCGATAATGCAAGTCTGGAGGGAAGGCAGGACATTCGACATGGAAATCACGTTCGACGAAGACTTAGCGGCAGGCCGCCCAGGCCGTTCCGCAAGACCGTAAAACCATCAAGACTGTAAAACCATAAAACACAATAAACCAAGGGGCAGGCACTAACCATGCCTGCCCCGATTGCTATATGTGAGAATTAATCGCACCGCTCCCAAATCGTTGCGATACCCATGCCGCCGCCTATGCACAAAGTGGCGAGCCCATACTTGACAGCAGCTCGTCTTTGCATCTCATGAGCCAGAGTGACGATAATGCGCGCGCCCGACGCCCCTATGGGATGCCCCAGTGCGATAGCGCCACCGTTGACATTGACCTTAGACATATCAAACTTCAAATCCCGCGATACGGCAATCGCCTGCGCAGCAAAAGCCTCGTTGGCTTCGACCAGGCCGATGTCGTCAATAGTGAGCCCTGCCCTCTCAAGGGCTTGCCTTGTGGCGGGAATCGGGCCTGTGCCCATTACAGAAGGATCTACGCCGCCCCGACCCCATGACACGAGCTTTGCCAAAGGCTTGAGACCCAATCTCTTAACCGCCTCTCCGGAAGCTATAATGTGCGCAGCGGCTCCATCGTTTATGCCGGACGAGTTGCCCGCTGTGACACGGCCATCGTCCTTAGTGACGGGTGGGATTACCCTCTTGAAAGCGGGGGGCAATTTCCCCAGCGACTCCAAGCTTGTGGCGCGCGGGTATTCATCAACCTTAAAGTCGACAAGCTCTCTCTTGACTTTCACGGGGACAGGCACAATCTCAGCGTCAAACCTGCCCGACGAAACTGCAGCATTCGCCTTTTCCTGCGACGAAAGAGCAAAGGCGTCCAGCTCGCTGCGGCTGATGCACCATTTATCGCAGACATTCTCAGCGGTAATGCCCATGTGGTAGTTGTTAAAGACATCGGTCAGCCCATCGTGGACTAAGGTGTCGATGAGTGTCGCATCGCCCATGCGCGCACCGTAACGAGCAGCGGGCATCGCATAAGGGGAGAGGGACATGTTCTCAGTCCCTCCCGTGAGGACGACCTGCGCATCTCCTGACAAAATGGTGCGAGCGGCATCAACTACTGTCTTCATGCCGGAACCGCAAACCATGTCAATCGTCGTCGCAGTGACTTCAATCGGTATGCCGGCGCCTATCAAAACCTGCCGAGCCACGTTTTGCCCAATCCCGGCAGTAAGGACACACCCGAATATAACTTCATCCACATCCGAGGGCTTTATGCCAGCGCGTTCAATTGCCGCTTTTGCGGTAATCTCACCTAACTTCGCTGCCGGTACGTCCTTCAGGGATCCCCCGAAATTGCCTATAGCTGTACGGCAACAGCTTACGAGATATATGTCCATATTAATCAGCGCTCCTTATTAATTCAGCGTTTTTTGGGCGAGTATTTTATAGATGAATGTTCTATGGTCGTGTAGTATATAGCACGGAGGAGGATTTGTCAATGATTCGGGGCGCAATTTGTTGGATTAGATAAAAATTGACGAAATATAGAGATATTATTTTATAGACAAATGAGCATTACTGTAATATACTTTCATAATCAGTGAAATTTACTAAAAATTTTAGGAGGCATATTACATGAGCCACGAAGTCATTACCACACGCCACGGCGAAGGCAAGCTCGCAACAAAAGTCTATTACGCCGACGAAGCCGGATTCAGCGTTGCATCGACCATAATCATGGGAAAAAAAGAATGCGTACTCGTCGACTGCCAATGGACAAAGTCCAACGCCCACAGGGTCATCGCAGAAATCCTCGAAACTGGCCTGGAGCTCAAAGCAGCTTTTGCGACACACCTGCACCCGGATCACTACTGGGGGCTGGGAGAAATAGAAAAGGCCTTCCCGAATGCAAAATGCTACATGCTACCGGAAGAAGTGCCGATGTATAACGACCAGTACCAAAAGAAGCTCGATGACTGGGTCGATATTATCGGCGAAGGAAACCTTTGCCGCAAGCCCTGCGAAAACGTCCTGCCGCTCACCGATAAGTTCATCGAGCTCGACGGCGAGCGCATAGAAGTCATAGACCACATTATGGGAGACCTAAAGTGGAATTCCGTTGTTTGGATTCCGTCAATCAAAACCCTAATAGGCAGCGATGTTATCTTTAACGAAGCGCACCCATTTACATGCGAAATAACCTCGGATCAGCGCCTTGAGTGGATAAAAGAACTTGAAAGGCTGGAAAAGGAGCTGCAGCCGCAGGTTGTTATCCCTGGCCACCAGAAGGCGGGTTGTCTGCTGGATTGCAGCGCCATAAAATACACGATAGAATACCTGAAGGCGACTCAAGAGGAAATCAAGGAAATAGAAGGCCTCGAGCCCAAAATAGGTACGGCCGCTTTCTTCCATGCAATGGAAAAACGCTTCCCTCTAAACGCTATCAGCCAGTACAGCAACGACATGAACGCAAAAGTTTTCAGCGGGGAATTCGTGTGGGGCTGGGAGTCAGACGAACTAAAAGAAGAGCATAAGAATTAAGGCGGATGGCCCTTCTCGCATGTATGCTCGGCAGTAGGCTCTGAGAAGACTGTGCGCTCAACTTCCTAGGGGAATTCCGGCCACTGTTGCGGAACCGACCCGCAGGAAGGTGGGCGTGCGGGCTTCTTATGCGAAGCCAGTACTTAGCGCTCGCTGAATAGTTACGATAAGGAAACAATACATTATGCTAGAAAAGCTCAAAGCCATCGAAGAAAAATACAAAAACCTAGAAATGCGCATGCAAGACCCTGAGGTATACTCCGACCCAGCAGTATATGCCAAACTGGCGCGCGAGCAAAAAGAGATACAGCCGGTCGTCGAAGCCTTCCAAAAATATGAAAGAGCAAGAAGCGATATGGAAGGCGCAAAAGAGCTTATGGGTGACCCGGAACTCAAAGAGATGGCGCAAGAAGAGTACGATGCGGCGCAGGCAAACATGGAGCAAATGGAAGAAGAGCTGCGGGTGCTGCTTCTGCCCCGCGACCCAAACGACGACAAGAACGTAATAATAGAAATCCGCGGAGGTGCCGGCGGAGACGAAGCTGCGCTATTTGCGTACAACCTGTATCGGATGTACACGATGTACGCAGAATCCAAGCGCTGGAAATCAGAAACTGCGAATCTAAACGAGACGGAAATCGGCGGAATAAAAGAAGTCAGCTTTATGATAGAAGGCGACGGCGCATATTCGCGCTTTAAATTTGAAAGCGGCGTCCACAGGGTTCAGCGCGTTCCGGAAACTGAGGCGTCAGGCCGTATCCACACTAGCACGGTCACAGTTGCAGTCCTTCCGGAAATGGAAGAAGTGGACTTTGAAATAAATCCGGCAGACCTGGAAATAGACACCTTCCGTTCGAGCGGAGCAGGGGGGCAGCATGTCAACAAAACAGAGTCCGCAATCCGCATCACGCACGTCCCAACAGGGACGGTTGTAGAGTGCCAAGACGAGCGCAGCCAGCACAAAAACCGCGACAGGGCAATGAAAATACTTGTGTCGCGCCTATATGAAGAGGAATGCCGCCGCCAAATGGAAGAGGTCGCCGCCGAGCGGAAAAGCCAAGTAGGAACAGGCGACCGCTCCGAACGCATCAGGACATATAATTACCCGCAAGGCCGCGTAACAGACCATCGCATTGGCCTGACCCTATACAAATTGGAGCAGATTCTAAATGGGGCGCTAGACGAGGTGATAGACGCTCTGGTAATAGCCGACCAAGCCGAAAAACTTAAAGCTTCGGAGTCCTAGGCCAATGTTTGTGATTGGGATTACCGGAGGGTCGGGTTCTGGAAAAACATCGGCGCTTAGGGTGCTCAGTTCCCTTGGCGCGCTTGCGTTGGACTGCGACGAAATATACCACCAGCTGCTGAAAGAAAACGCAGAGCTGAAAGCCGGTTTAGAAGCTAGGTATGGCGGTGTTTTAGTAGATGGGAGCATCGATCGCAAGCGCCTGGGCGAAATAGTCTTTAAAGACCCAGATGCTCTCAAGGATCTCAACGCAATAACGCACAAGTACGTGAGCGCCGAAATCGAGCGGCGCATTAGAGAGTGGGAAGCACAGGGGGGCACCATAGCGGCGATCGATGCAATAGCGCTCATAGAAAGCGGGAGAGCAAAAAAATGCGACATTACAATCGGAGTTACGGCATCAAAGGAAACCAGGGTGCAGCGAATAATGAAGCGCGACGGCATAACGCGCGAGCAAGCTGAAATGAGGGTGAATGCGCAGAAGCCCGACAGCTACTATAAAGAAAATTGTGATTACCTGCTCGAAGACAAATACGAAACATTGAAAGCATTTGAAGATGAGTGCGATGCGCTTTTCACCGAACTAATTAAGGGAGAGCATAACTTATGAGCAATAATAAAGCTGAGCTGAGGCAAAAAATTGACGATTGGTTTGAAAAAAATTCGGACAAAATGCTAAAGGACCTAGAAAGGCTCATAGAAATCAGGAGCGTCAGGGGAGCGGAGCAGAAAGGCGCACCATATGGGGCGCCGTCGCGGGAGGCTTTGGCTGTGGCCTCGGCGATGCTCGAAAAGCAGGGGTTTAGCGTAAGTGATTTTGAAGACATCATGATTACCGCCGATTTAGGGCCGACTCCCCCATTGCTCGGCATTCTGGCGCATCTTGACATAGTTGAAGAAGGTGAAGGCTGGGATACCGACCCATTCAAAATGACGGTTAAGGATGGCAATGCGTATGGGCGCGGGGTAATCGACAATAAAGGCCCTGCGGTCGCATCCATGTATGCCATGTATTGCGCCCGCGACTTATGCCCTGAGCTAAAAAATGGGATAAGGCTCATACTGGGCTCGGGTGAAGAAACCGGGTTTGACGACGTGACGCAATATCTGCGCAAAAACGACCCTCCGCCAAACGTATTTTCCCCGGATGCGGATTTTCCTGTGGTAAACACCGAAAAGGGCAGGTTTGCACCATTTTTTGGGGCAAAGTGGGAAAAGGATACTGACCTGCCTAGAATAATCTCCATAACCGGCGGAAAAACTATGAACATAGTGCCAAACCGCGCCGAAGCGGTGATAGAAGGCTTCTCGCTAAGCGATGCGGAAGGATTCTGCCGCAAATATTCTGAAAAGACAGGCGCATCAATATCTGTGGCTTCTGACGGGGGAAGGTTGGTCATAACAGCGCTAGGAACAGCGACGCACGCCTCGACACCGCAATTGGGCAATAACGCACAGACTGCGCTGATTGAAATGCTTGCGGCGATGCCATTTGCGCAAAGCAAAAGTTTTGGCTGCGTCGAGGGGCTAAACCGCCTGTTCGGCCACGGCGACTGCAATGGGCGAGCGCTGGGCATAGAGATGAGCGACGACATAAGCGGAAAGCTAACGGTGAACTTCGGGGTGATCAGGCTATCCGAATACGAGTTTGCAGGAAACTTTGATAGCCGCACGCCTGCGTGCGCCGACGAAGTCGACATCGCCGGAATAACAAAATCAGCGCTTATAAGGGAAGGCATAGAGCTGACAGAATTTTCAATCTCAAAATGCCACCATACCCCGGGGGATACCCCATTTGTAAAAAACCTTCTGCAAATTTACGAGGACTACACAGGCAATGCCCCCGAATGCCTAACCACAGGAGGCCAGACATACGTGCACGACATCCCCGGGGGAGTGGTCTTCGGCTGCGGGTTTCCGGGAGAGAATTACCATGCGCACGGAGCAAACGAATACGTGCCCGTTGAGCAGCTAATCCTTAGCGCAAAAATGTTTGCGCAAGTAATTCTCGACATGTGCGGCTAGACAAATGCAGTGGCGGTGTGTATACTTTAACCTCTGTTCTATGACGCAAGAGACAGCCTACTTGAAATGAGGCCTGAGTAATGAAATCTGCTTTTTCTGAAAGGTTAAGCAGCCTGAGACGAGAAAAAGGGCTAAGCCAAAGGCGCGCGGCAGAGGATTTGGGAGTATCCCAAGCCCTTCTGTCACACTACGAAAACGGCGCCCGCGAACCAAAGCTTGAATTCGTCATAAGGGCGTGCAAATACTACGATGTGCCGGCGGACTTCGTTCTCGGGCGCACCGACAAGCGCGCCGATGCATCGGCCGAACTGAAGCTGTCGATGCGTGAAGCCCTGACAGCGCTGGAGGAGCGGGTTGCGGAGCAAGCGGAGATGATAGTGAAAATAAAGCAGACAATTAAGTAATCGCCGGAAAGAATGGACAGAAAATGCAAGACAGAATTCGTAACTTCTCAATAATAGCCCACATTGACCATGGCAAATCGACACTGGCCGACCGCCTGCTCGAAAAATGCGGCGCAATTGATGTGCGGGACATGGAAGAACAAGTGCTGGATAATATGGATCTTGAACGTGAGCGCGGGATAACAATTAAAGCCCGCGCCGTTGGGCTGAAATACACCGCAAAAGATGGAAAGGAATATGCCCTGAACCTCATAGACACGCCGGGGCATGTCGATTTCAACTACGAGGTGTCGCGCTCGCTCGCAGCGTGTGAAGGCGCAATATTGGTTATAGACGCAGCGCAAGGCGTGGAAGCTCAAACTCTCGCAAACACATACCTTGCACTAGACCACAACTTGGAAATACTGCCTGTAATCAACAAAATCGACCTAGCCGCAGCAGACCCTGCGCGCGTAAAAAAAGAGGTCGAAGATATAATCGGCATCCCGGCAGAAGACGCACCGGAGATTTCCGCCAAGCGAGGAATAGGCATAGAAGACGTGCTGGAGCGGATAGTAACCGACATCCCGCCCCCAAAAGGGGACGCAAACGCCCCGTTGCGCGCACTGATATTCGATAGCCAGTATGATGCGTACAAAGGTGTGATAGTATATTTCCGGGTTATGGACGGGCTGCTAAAGCGCGACATGGAAATAAAGCTTATGGCGGCCGAGGCAAAATACCGCATAGTTGAGCTTGGGCATCTGCGTCCGGTGGGGATGGAGCCCTGCGACATTCTATCTGCGGGCGATGTCGGATACCTCACAGCGAGCATAAAAAATGTCGGCGACACAACCGTAGGCGACACAGTTACAACAGCTGCAAATCCTGCAACAGAGCCGCTGCCCGGCTACAAAAAAGTGCAGTCGATGGTTTATTCAGGGCTATATACGTCAGATGGGGCAAAATATCCCGACCTGCGCGATGCTCTAGAAAAGCTCAAGCTCAACGATGCGGCTCTCACATATGAGCCGGAATCGTCAGTGGCGCTCGGGTTTGGGTTCCGTTGCGGCTTTCTTGGGCTGCTGCATTTGGAAATAATCGGCGAAAGGCTCGAGCGGGAGTATAATCTTGACCTTATTATGACAGCGCCTAGCGTCATATATCGCATAACAAAATCCGGGGGGCAGGTTGTCCATGTTGACAATCCGCTGAACTATCCGGACCCCACGCTGATAGAATTGGCGGAAGAGCCGTTTATAAAAGCGTCCATAATATGCCCACCGGAATATGTCGGAAATATTATGGAATTATGCCAGGATAGGCGCGGGGAATACAAGGAGATGACCTATCTGGACTCAACCCGAGTGGAGCTGCGGTACGAAATGCCGCTCAACGAAGTGATTTACGATTTTTTTGATGCGCTGAAATCGCGCAGCAGGGGATATGCCTCGCTCGATTACGACTTTCTGGGGTACCGTGAGTCGAATTTGGTAAGGCTGGACATTTTGCTTAAAGGCGACATAGTAGACGCCCTCTCCTTCATAGTCCACAAGGACAAAGCCTATGAGCGAGGGCGGAAAATTGTCGAAAAACTCAAAGAGAACATACCGCGCCAGCTGTTTGAAGTGCCGGTACAGGCTGCAATAGGTGGAAAAATAATCGCAAGGGAAACTATCAGGGCGCTCCGCAAAGATGTTCTGGCAAAATGCTACGGCGGCGATATCACGCGTAAGAAGAAGCTGCTGGAGAAGCAAAAAGAAGGAAAGAAGCGCATGCGAAGCCTAGGTTCGGTCGAAGTACCGCAAGACGCATTTATGGCTGTGCTGAAACTAGATGAGTAGGCAAGCCAGGATGGTGCGCATAAAAAGGTGCGCATAAAAATTCAACATATGCGGAGAAAATACTTGACTTTTACCAAATCGTGGTATACCATCTTTTGTGGGCGAATTTAATAGAATTTTATTATGATATTTGTCGGAGGAAAAGTGTATGAAAAATATGAGAGTAGCAAAAAAACTGATTCTCAGCTTCTGTCTTGTGGTTGTGCTGAGCGTCGCTATTGGCGTGGTTGGTATCATTGGGATGATGCAAATAACCGCGGGCAGTACGGAGATGTACTACGAACAGCTCGAGCCGATTATACATTTGGGGTATGCTAGGGAGTACTTTCAGCGCATCCGTGTCCAGGCGCGCAATGTTGCGCTTTACAGCGGCAACATAGAGGTGGTTAACTCGTATGTTGCAGATTTAATGGATAGGCAGCGCACCTTCCTGCATCATTACAATATTTTCAGGGGATATCTAGTGGCGCCGGAAGCTATTGCAAATGCCGATGAGATAAGCCGCCAATTCAACGACATATTTTGGCCGGGGATGAATGACGTTGTTGAAGGTGCAAGGCGGGATTATTCCGTATCTGAGCTCACAGCTATCTTGGAAGTGACCGCCGCAGCTGGAAACGTCATTTCGGATATGATGAGCGATATTTTGGAAATTCGGGTCAGCCAGGCTGGGGATTTGGAAGCGCAGAATGAGCAGCTGTCGTCAATGCTTATGACGCTGATCATTGTGGTGCTTGTGATTGCGGTTGCCATATCGATGTTCCTTGCAATCTACATATCGGGCATGATTTCAAAGCCGCTTGCCGCTTTGACAGGTTTCCTGAGCAATGCGGCGGCAACGGGCGAGATAGAAATGCGTCCGCAAGACGTTGAAATGATTAACAAATACTCGCAAAATAAAGACGAGGTCGGCCAGAGCGTCGGGGCAGCAGCAGACTTCATGAAAAAAATCAACTACGAGATGAACCTGCTGGAGAAGATAGGCCAGGGCGACTTGACAATCACGCCAAATGTCCTGTCTGATAAGGACAAGGTCGGGAAAGCGCTCGTATCGGTCGTTGACGGCCTGAACAATATGTTCGCAGAAATCAATACAGCAACTGCGCAGGTCTCAGCTGGCTCTAAGCAGATTGCCGATGGTGCGCAGTCCCTGGCTCAAGGCAGCACAGAGCAGGCAGCATCGGTTCAGCAACTCTCTTCTTCAATTGCAGAAATTGCAAGAAAAACCAAGGACAACGCAGAGATGGCGGAGCGTGCAGCAGCGCTGGGCGGCACAATAAAAGGCAGTGCGGAGAAGGGCAGCCGCCATATGGATGAAATGATGTCTGCGGTCAAAGATATCAACGCATCCAGCCAGAATATCAGCAAGGTCATCAAGTCCATAGACGACATAGCATTCCAAACAAATATCCTTGCGCTCAACGCAGCGGTCGAAGCAGCTCGTGCAGGCCAGCATGGTAAAGGCTTTGCGGTTGTCGCAGAAGAAGTCAGAAACCTCGCAGCCAAGAGCGCAGAGGCTGCAAAAGACACAGAGAGCCTCATAGCCGATTCCATAGAAAAAGCAGAGCTGGGTTCGCGCATAGCTGACGAAACAGCAGCAAGCCTGAGTGAAATTGTTACGGGCATTGGCGAGAGCAGCCAGTTGGTAAGTGATATAGCAAGGTCTTCCGATGAGCAGTCCAGCGGTATATCACAAATCGACACAGGCATCGACCAAGTAGCTCAAGTTATACAGCAGAACAGTGCAACCGCCGAAGAGTCGGCGGCGGCATCTGAAGAGATGAGCGGACAATCCCTTATGCTTGAAGAGCTGGTAGCTCGCTTCAGACTGAAAGAAAATAGCAATTTCCGATTAGCGGCATCACCCCCCCAACAGAAACTTGCAGCGCCGCAGTCTTCGCAGTCTTATGAATCCGATTCCTCGCACGCATCTTCAGACGGAGACTTCGGAAAATACTAATACTAAAATAACCAATAGGCATACAGATGCCATATACAACAGGGTCGAGCCAGAAAGGCTCGACCCTGTTGTATTTAGTGTTTGATAACATATCAGGAGGTTTTCCATTTTACGCCTTGTGGGGTGTCCTCTAGTACGATGCCCATTTCGCCCAGCTTGTTGCGAATTCTGTCCGCTTCTGCCCAATTTTTTTCCTTACGCGCAGCTTGCCGAGCCTCGATAAGCGCCTCAACCTCCGCATTTAAGTCTTTATCACCTGCCTCAGCATAGAAAAGGCCTAAGACGCCGCCCAATTCATTAAGAAAATCAAAAGCCGCAAGGGCAAATCTCTTAGAAGGGCTCCCAGACCCCGCAACGGTGTTGCACTCGCGCACAAGCTCAAAAATCACGGAAACCGCATCAGCAGTGTTAAAATCATCGTCCATAGCCTCGATAAAACGCTCGCGATAGCGAGGGAGGGCGATAATGAGCTCATTTTCGGCATCGCCCAAGGCACCGTCTGAGCCATTAGCGGCGATAAACTCCAAATTTGCCCTAGCCGTCTTGAGCCGATCAAGTGCGCTCTTAGCCTGCAAAAGAATCTCGCCAGAATAATTCAGCGGACTTCTGTAGTGGCTCATTAGCATGAACATTCTGATGCTTTCGTAACCATAAGCCTCAGCAGCCTTGCGGACAGTGAAAAAATTGCCTTGCGACTTAGCCATCTTCTTGTTGTCGATGTTTATAAAGCCATTATGCAACCAGTAGCGCACAAACTGCTTGCCGCTGCACCCTTCCGACTGCGCAATCTCATTTTCATGGTGCGGGAAAGTGAGGTCCTGCCCGCCGCAGTGAATGTCTATAGTGTCTCCGAGGTATTTGCTAGACATTGCGGAACATTCGATATGCCAGCCCGGGCGGCCTTGCCCCCAGGGGGAATCCCAAAAAGGCTCATCTGGCTTAGCGCCCTTCCAAAGCGCAAAGTCTACAGGGTTTTCCTTGATTTCCGCTACGTCCACGCGCGCACCTGCCTGAAGCTCGTCTAGTGGCTGGTGCGACAATTTTCCATAATCAGCAAAGCGTTCCGTGCGGTAATAGACATCACGCCCGCTTTGATAAGCCAGCCCCTTTTTAATGAGCTTCGAAATCATATCAATAATTTCGCCGATGTTTTCAGTGGCTTTGGGGTGGATAGTAGCATCCCTGACTCCGAGGTTGCGCGCATCAACCCAAAATTCGCTAATGTATTTCTTAGCAACATCGGAACTGTCAATTCCCTCCTCATTGGCGCGCTTTATTATCTTGTCATCAATGTCAGTGAAATTCAGGACATAAGTGACCTCGTTGCCCCGGTATTCAAAGTAGCGGCGCAAGACATCAAACATTATCAGCGGGCGCGCATTGCCAACGTGAAAATAATCATAAACGGTGGGGCCACAAGTATATATTTTAACCTTACCTGGCTCAAGCGGCACAAATTCATCTTTCCTCATCGTCATGGTGTTAAAAAGCTTCATAAAGAAATCTCCATATCTAGGGTGATGGCGCAAATTTGAACCCACCTCTGACCCCTGTGCCTTTTGGCACTTATTTTCGTTATCGCCCTAGGGCAAAGTGTCTACACCGACTTGCCCATTTCATATGCCTGGCCCATTGCGGGCGCGCCCTTGATATCGCCTGCGCCAAACACACCGAGCCCATATATGGTGCCCTTTTCCTTAGCTTCGGGCAGGCAAGCCAAAAAGCCCCTGAATCCGGCAAGCACTTTCTCCATATTCTCGCGGCTGGTATCGTGAGCGGCCAATATGAAATATATGTCCTTACTGCGGATTTCAAGAAAGCGGGATATAGTTCTGTCAATCATGACCTTCATTTGCCCGCTCATGGCATAAAAATATACCGGGGTAGCCATGACTATAGCATCGGCATCAATCATTTTTTGGATAATCTCCGTCATGTCGTCGCCGTGGACGCAGTCAGTCTTGTTCATGTAGCAATGTCCACAACCTGAGCAGTAGGCAAGCTTGCAACTGGGTATGTGGATTTTTTCTGCCGTATTCCCTGCTTCGAGCGCACCCCTCAAAAATTCGTCGCAAAGCAAATCCGAGTTGCCGCCTTTCCTGGGACTGCCTGATAAAATTAATACTTTTTTGCTCATTTTAATCTTCCTTTCTCTATTTGGATGCTGTATAATGGCCATAATGATTGAATATGAAAAGGACGTGATTTGTTATGGCACTGTTTAGAACTAGCTTTTTTTCCGCTTGCCACCAGCGGCTGGTGCGCGCAAATGTACTGTTGCCGTCGGATTCGCCGCTGCCGCCGGGTGCCGCAAGGGACTGGGGACCTTATAAAACCCTGTACCTTCTGCATGGATACACAGGAAATTGCGAAAGCTGGCTGACGAATTCCTTTGTCAGGCGGATGGCGATGCAATTTAACATTGCGGTCGTCATGCCAGATGGGTTTAATGGGTTTTATGTCGACCAGCCAAAATCAGGCATCCTGGGCAGCGAATTTATCGGAAAGGAGCTCGTCGAGTTCACGCGCAGGACTTTTCCCCTCTCAGGCAAGCGAGAGGACACGCTGCTTGCAGGCCTGTCCATGGGCGGCTATGGAGCCCTGTATAACGGTTTGAGATATGGCAGCGTATTTGGGCACTCAATTGCGTTATCCACGCCGGTAAAAGTCCTCCGCTACGAGTCCGAACACGAACCTAAGGACATTGGGCGAGAGTTTGCCAGAGGCTATTTTGAGGCCCTGCACGGCAATCTCTCAAATGTCAACGAAACAGACAGAAACATCGCTTTGCATGCAAAACAAGTTTTTGAAACTGGGCAGCCTGTAACGAATCTGTATATAGCGTGCGGGTACAATGACTCGCTTGTGCCAGAAAACCGCGAACTTCATGAAAACCTTTGCGACATCGGATTCCCGCATGTCTATGAAGAAGGCCCGGGCACGCACGACTGGCCATTTTTTAACGACTACCTCTATAAAGGTCTCGTATCTGCACTTGGTGAGCCGGAATTGGCGCCGCACCCATTTTGGGTTGAAAAAACGGATTATGTTATATAAGAAAGTGAGTTGAATATATGGCTACCATTCAGGCTGAGTTTACATCGGACTGTTTAAAGCGCACAGTAAATTTTAATGCCGTTCTGCCTACGGATCCGATGTTTCCCGGAGCGTTTCGCGCGCCGCTTAAAACGGCATATCTGCTGCATGGGTTTTCAGGTTCGGCAGACGACTGGTTTACAAGGCACGCTCTAGGCAATATATCGCTGATGAACAACCTCGCCATTATTTTGCCAAGTGCCGAGAATCATTTTTACGTTGATGACATGCAGTGCGACGATTTTTATGGCGAATTCATAGGGCGGGAGCTAGTCGAATTCACACGTAGGATGCTCCCGCTTTCAGACAAATGCGAAGATACGATTATCGGCGGAATATCCATGGGTGGGTACGGAGCACTGCGCAACGGCATGAAGTATAACGATGTCTTTGGGCATGTCATTGGAATTTCTGCAGCGATAATACTAAAAGAGATTGTCGCAGGAACATACCGCCCGAGCCTCCCCGGCCTCCAAAGGGGGTTTTATGAGTCAGTATTTGGCGATTTTAACACGGCCTTAGAACGGGATGTCGATGTTTTTTGGCTTGCAAAAAAGCTAAAAGACGAGGGGACGGAATTTCCGAACATGTACTTTGCCTGTGGCTCAAACGATAAATTAGTTTACGAAAACCGCAGGTTTCATGAACACCTTGCCAAACTGGGCG
>WQSH01000051.1 GCA_009787995.1 Oscillospiraceae bacterium | reverse complement strand
GTTCCAAGGGGTATCCCCTTGGCGTGTCTTTTGGTCCCTTTTCTGCACTAGCAGAAAAGGGACCCGCCGGAGGCCGTTCCACGCCGGAGGCCAAACCCCAATTAGCGCTACTTAAAGAAGTGTCGATATACTGGGGTGCGACTAGCAATCGTTCAGCATGCCCTGCCTATCCCAGCTTATAAACCCTCGCCGCATTATTGTAGAAAACATCCTCATACGCCTCCGGAGGGACTAGTTTTTTGCAAAAATCTATGTATGCGCCCATTGGCACCAAGGGCCAGTCCGTGCCATACAGGAGCTTGCTGTACCCTTCCAAGTACAGCATCGCTTGGCGGTAGCGGTCTATCAAAAGCTGATTTTCGCTCATCCCCTGCACAAACGCTGCATTCCCGACCAGCATCCCGGAAATATCGAGAAACACGTTAGGATTCTTTGCCGCCACCTCGCAGGCATCAAAAACCCACGGGACGCCCATGTGGCAAGCCACTATACGTAAATCCGGATGTGTGACCGCAAGCTCGTCCACATTCAGCGGATGGGAATATTTAAGCAGGCCTCTGCTTGAATAAGTCTCCCCCGTGTGGATAACGATAGTCTTGTCATACTTCTCTGCAAGCGCATACACAGGGTCATAGACAGAATCATACACATGCACATGGTAATATCCGGCATAAATTTTAGTACCGACTACCCTGGGATTGCTTTTGTATAGTTCCTCCATCTCGGCAAGGCTTAGTTCATCCAGCGTGCTCGGATTGATTCCAAGGCAGAGGTGCATGCCAGGCGGCAGCTTTTCCGTCAGGTCGGCAAACATCGGAGTTGCTGCGCTCTTGTCAGGAAACGCCCCGGGCGTGCGCTCGCTCAGCCCCATGCAGACAGCCTTGACGACCTCGTGCTCCGAAGTCTCTTTCGAAAAGCCTTCGAAAGAATAATCAACATCCGAAGTCTGCCCGGCACAATCTAAAAATGCTGTAAGCTTAGAATAATGCACATGCGCATCAATAATTTTCACTTATCAAATCTCCAATCTTGATTTTTAACTGGGACAGCGTCAAAATGAGATCCGCTCCAAGTCGGTTAGCTCATCTGCATCCAGCTCCTTTTCGGTAAGTATGCAAAAGATAGGCCTCGTTGTATAACTGGAGCCATTTGGGATGGCGCATTTCGCACTGAAGTCGCAACTCGCCGAACCATTATCATACCAGAACTCCGACTTGCCCTTGTCGCTGACGGAATCCTTATAGACATACATCCTCTCCTTCCTTGGCTTATCACCCCTGTGCGAAAATACGGCGAGCCTGTCATACTCCAGCTCATGCTCCTCATTGCCATCTAAGCTCAAATGGTACTGCATATTTCCGCAGCACGCCAAGGAAGCATGAAACCCGGAAAACCCATCCTCGCCCACAAGGGCAAAAACTCCCTGCATCGCAGTATCGAGATACCGGCCCGAATCATTATGGAGCGCCACAAAATGACACATCACAGGCACCCCGGGCAATGTCAGATAATATTGAGAATAACGCACGCCCTTATACTCGTCAAACTTCTCCACTTCAACATCTGTGCGAATTCCCTCCCATGTGTTGCCCAATTTGTCCGAGTGGGAAACGAAGGAAGCAGTTATTCGCTCCCGCAAAACAAGGCTGTTGCTCATCCGGTCAAGGCAGAACTTAAGCCCGCCGACAAATGGGTTCCACCATGAATAAGGCTCCAGCGAAGGGTACTTAGAGAAAATCCACTGGTTGTCCTCAAACTTCAGAGAACACAGCGCATCTGAATGGCTCGGGTCCACCGAAAAGCTCACTTTCCCATTGGTAACGGCGAGGGCTTTGCCATGCGTTTCCGTGAGAACTCTGGTATCGCCCCTTATCAGCAATGCTCGCTTTATTTCTTTTTCATATGCGCCCAAGTGCAACTTGACCCCGGCTATGCCTATGCCTGTCTTATCCGGCGAGACGGCTACGGTGAAGGCATTTTCTGGAACTACCTCATCGTCAGGATTTTCTTGCGATGCTCCGGAAAACAGCCCATCTGGCGACGACACCGTGACCGTGCCTGTGCGGATTTGCAGGCGGTTGTTCCGCACGGCAAGCCGCAAAGCATCGGACGATAGCACCGGATTGCCGCCATTTGCAATAAACTCCAGATGATTTTTGGCAATCGGGAAAGCCTCGTCGCAGAGCCCCAGCGCATAGTTGCGAAAATCCCTAAAGTTTTTGAACACGCCGCACATGTACTCCAGCGGCTCTGTCTCATAACTACCGCCGGGAGCAATGCCGGGTAGCTCAAATTCAAGCAGCAGCTCATCATGCTCAAGAAGCGCCTTGCACCCCAAAGGCCAGGAAATACCTGTCGGATTCTCATCATCGGCTTCAAACATCCAATTCTCGTCTACTTTCTTGGTGTCGATATTCGAAAATCCAAAACTCATGCTGTCGGCCGTTTTGTGGAATGCGCCGTCATGATGGAATACGGGCCTCTTTCCAATATTTGTCCAAATGGTAGATTCTAAAAACAGTTCCAGCGGCTTGTCCCCTTTGTTTTCAACCCGATGGCTGCGCCTTAACGTGCCCGACGCATCGAACTCATATACTTCCGTGAGGATGGCACCCTTGAATTTTTCTGAAACAAAGTCTGCCTCGAATGTAGTAAACGCTCCGGAATGCCGCACCCGCACGTCCGACGGCTTCGTGATGTTAAATTCATCGTCATACGGTTTTCCAAGCTTTGACACGGGCATGTCGCCATACCCCGCCTGGGGATTTCTATTGAATTTAATGTGATTGTCTTTTTTGTCCATGCTAATCCGCCACATCCCATTTGCGGCGCCATAGCTGTTTGCAGTCTCAAATCGGAACTGCCCGGCAAGACCCTGGTTGAGCAGGTGCAACGGGTGCGAAAAATCGAGAGCCTCCCCATTGTCCATCAATATCTTCACGCCCAAAGGAATGCTCTGATAGCCGCAATCTAAAATATGGGCGGCAGTCGTAAGCATAGCATCCTTGCCTTTCTCAAGTTTGGTTTCGAATTGCGATTGCCCTAAGCGCAAAAGCGTGTTTTCCACAATTGCGAATTTTAGCTCCGCATCGCTTGGGAGATTGTTTTTGATGTTTATGTAGACATCTTCGGACGTATTTGGCTTTGCGACGGCCTGCTTCCTATGCAGGCTAATCCTGACCGGAAATTTAGGCTCTATCCCCAGCCCAAATTCGGCGCGCTTGCCATTTACGCTTACGTCGGCCAGCACGCATGGGTGTACACGCTGCGGGTCAAAGTCGTCGCTTATTGCCTCCGCAAAGAAGCTGCCCTCAAACTCCGCCGTTTTTTCTACACTGCGCTCCCATGAGCCATTGAATGAAACGCCTTCGTCGCTTTTGGAAGTGATTGCCACATCGAGCTTTGCGCCGCTCTTGTTTTCTACGCTGAATTTGCATTGATATGCAATCCCGAATGCCGCCTCATGGTTTGCAGCGGTCAGCTCTATCTTGTAATCATCTGTTTCGATGAGCCTCATACGCCGACCGCTTTTTTCAAAGCCGACCCGCAGGCGCTTCCCGTCTTTTTCCCACTGATATTCAAAGAACTCAAATTTGTCTGATTTTACGCCGTCAGGTTTTATTTCAATGCTGCGCACCGAATCGCCATACCAGTCGGCATTTTCAAAATAGCCCTTTAGCAGCGGCGTGGAAAGCACGGTAGGAATGAAATTGCACAGATGGGTGGTGTCAGTCCTGTCCTCCCATTGGAAGCCGCATTTCTTGTACATGGGCACAGCCTTTGTATTGCCCGGCCAAGTGTGTATGTCGAGCCTTGGCAAACCCCTGGCGATAGTCTCGTTTACACACATAAGCACAAGCTCTTTTCCGATGCCTTTCCCATGATAATCCGGGCGCACATTTAGCACATGGACATATGCGGTGTCCGCATCCTTGTAGTATCTGTCAAAGCTGCAATAGCCCAGCGCCTCGCCGTCCTTCATTGCTACGTAGATATTGAAGAAAGAGCCGGATGCGTTGTCGGCGATTACTTTTTCTGGTGTATAGACATAGCCAAACGAGCCGCCCCACCCTTCGGTGCTCCTGTTCCACATATTAGAGACGGCCTGTGCCAGAGAGTCCTCGTACTCCACAATTTGCACCCCATCGGGGAGCGTTTTATATATCTTCAACTTTTTTATATCCTCTCATATGTTTGATTTTGTTGCGGCTGGAAGCCGCCGTGTGGTATACTCTACATCCAGCATCAGGATGTATTTTATAATAAAAGGGGTTGGTGCGCAATGAACGAGAGCATTTCAAGGATAAAAAACCTGACTGTCGGAGAGCTTGTCAAGGGCGAATGGGACGATTCTTATACAATTGTCCGAAATGGCCATGACCTTGGGGTTTTTGTCAGAGTTGGGCAAAAATATCGTTTTAGGGACAACCAGAACAATACCTGGGTCTGCCAATGCTCCGATATTGACACGGGTGCGGACTGCATCGAAGATGCGGTGGCATTTATGAGCTACTGACGAAGAGCTCAGCGGCCATATGAAAAAATGCAATATATATACTGTTTGATGCAAGGAGCAGATATCTGATGAAAATAAGGGTTATGGGCATAGGGGATTATGGGCAAGTCTATGCTCTTTGGAAGAACACCCCAAATATGGGGCTTAATAATATCGACGATTCAAAAGACGGCATACATAAGTATCTTCTGCGGAATCCCAACACCTGCTTTGTAGCGGAGCAAGGCGGAAAGATTGTCGGTGTGATATTGAGCGGCCATGATGGGCGCAGGGGCTATATGCACCATGCTGCCGTGGCGCAGGATTTTCAGCGCCAGGGCATTGGCGCTAAGCTGGTAAACGCCGCAATGGCGGCGCTTGAAAACGAGGGGGTAACCAAGGTTGCGCTTGTCGTTTATGAGAAAAACGAAAGTGGGAACAAATTCTGGGAGAGCCTTGGCTTTACGATGAGAACCGATTTGGTCTGCCGCAACAAGGAGATATCGAAGTCAATCAGGTACGAGGGGTAGTGCCGGGGGGGTATTACACATCGAGCATCAGCCTCACTAAATCGAGCGGCGATACTATTGCCCCATTTTTGTACACGCGCATGTTGCCGCCTGATACTTCATCTATTAGGGCTATGTCGCTCCCAATGCGCCCGAATTCCAGCTTTATATCGTAGAGTTCCATACCCTTTTCCGCAATTGCGGCTTTAATTACTCCGGTGATTTTTTTTGTAAGATCCTTAAGCGTGCCGTACTCTTCTACGGCCATTACGCCAATCATTTCCAGTGCATCGCTGTTTATGAGAGGGTCGCCCCTGTCGTCGTCCTTCAAAGTGACCTCGACAAGCCCATCCAGCGGCTGGCCTTCCGCAACATAGTCGCCATACCGCCGAAAGAAGCTGCCGACTGCGCGGTAGCGGCAGATTACCTCCACGCCCTTTCCGAATATTTTTGCAGGGCGGACGGTCATTTCAGCCTTTTCGATATCTGCGCCGACAAAATGAGTGGAGAACCCTGCCTCATTGATCTTTTTGAAGAAGAACTCCGTTAGGCGCAATCCGCCCTTGCCTGCGCCCTCTATCGACAGCCCAACTGTGTTTGCTCCGGGGTCGAACACACCGTCGGTTCCTGTCACATCGTCTTTGAACTTCAGCAAATAATTTGTATTCTCCAGCTCATAAACGTCCTTTGTCTTGCCTTTGTAAATAAGTTTCATTGGGTATCCTCCTATAGACTCTCAAATTTTCTGCTGCCTGCGCCGACGACATAAATGTATAGCCCTGCCGATACTGCCAGGAAAAATATAGTGCATGCCACCAAATATGCGCCCAGCGACTGTGCCCCGGCTTGGGTGCGGGAGACGCCCAGCGCGAACACCAGTGCCAGAACGCCCACCAAAGCCATGCTCCCGAACATTGTGAGCATCACCGCCATTCCCTGCTTTACCGGTTGGAGGGGATTTATCCAGTCAAACCTTGGAAAAGCTAGGCCAAACGTAATTCCGAGCAGGGCAATCATCAGTGTTGCCGCAAGGGGCAGAATGAATGCGAGCGCAATTTGGAGCCCATCCATCCTAAAGGCGACCACTGATGCGATAGCGGCGAGCGCCAATGGGATTCCGCTCACAGTCATGTGCATCCAAACCTTCGATAGCAGTACGTCGCTTGCATTAATGGGTAAGCTCTTTACAATCCACAGCTTTTTTCCTTCAAGCGAAATGGATGGCGCAGAAACGGCATTCATAACTGTCAAAGCCGACAGCACGATGGCGGCGGCAAAGCCTATGTCAAAATCGGGCAGCAATGCCGCAAGCGGCTCAAGATGATCTAGCAGGATGCGAGGGTGTATGAATAATATGCCCGCCAGAATGAGCGCAGCAATCGAACCCAGCGCAGCGTTTAGGATGTACATAGGCTGCGACCACAGGTACATGAGCTCGCGTTTGAGCAGAGCCATTTTTGCGCCCGATACTTGCAAAGCCTTTTCTTTATACACGATTTTCTTTACCCCTCGCCCGCCTGTGGTAAGCTTCACAAAGCTAATCGACAAGAGGTAGTACATAAGAAGAAATGGCGCAACCATGCACACGGTAAAAATCAAAAAGCTGAGGAAATTCCCATCAGCAACGGCGGTTCCAAAATGGTATGCCGGAAAGACTGCCCGCCTCACTGCCTCCGCTATCTGCGCACCCTCTGCGATGAGCATGTTCAGATTATTCATCATTTGGGAGTAAAACCAGAAGTATGCCCCCAGGAGCGCAAGAGAAAGTACGAGCGTTGGGATATTTTTATTGCGTATGCGTGTGGACATCAATGCCACCAGCCAGCCAACGAAGCACCCCACGGCAAGCGCAGCAAGCGGTATGAACAGGAAGCCGAGCAAAAACAGCGCAGCGCCCAAAACAGGGACGTATGCTATATACCCGCTTATCAGCAGCACAACAAGTGCAGGTACGAAGATAATTGCGGCATATACGTATTCTATGATTATAAGCGCACAGAGCCGCCCGGCGAGAATCGCCGACGGTTTTATCGGCATCGAGAGCAAAAGCGTATTGTCCCGGGCGGAGAATACTTGCGACTGCACCATAAATATGCCGCCGATTATGCACAGCGCAAATGCCAGTATCCCCACAAGGGCAAAGTAAAACCAGCCGACTCCCGCATCAAAGAAGGCTTGGCACAGCTGATAAAAAACCATCCCCACCGTGAATCCCAGGGCGCCCACGATGTAGGCGACGAACAGCCCAATCAGTATAATTATGATGGGGTTTGTTTTTTTGGCTTTCCTCTTGCTTCCATACCTGCTGAATACGCCTGCAAACAACGCCCTGATATTTATTTTTGCGAGAGTCCAAATCATTTGTCTCCCTCCAATTCAAAGAACACGGACTCTAAGGACGAGTCTCCCTTTACCTCTTCCATGCCGCCGCAGGCTATGAGCTTGCCGCCTTTGATAATGGCGACCCTGTCGCAAAGCTTTTCGGCGACTTCCAGTATGTGCGTCGAAAAGAAGATAGCGCCCCCCCTGTCGCACACCTCGCGCATAACCTGCTTCAAATCGCGCGCGCCCTTGGGGTCAAGGCCTACAAATGGCTCGTCGAGCACCATCAGCTTAGGCTCGTGGATAAGGGCGGAGATGAGCGCAAGCTTCTGCTTCATGCCATGCGAATAAGCTGAAACAGGCTGGGCCAAGTCGCCGGTCAACTCAAATAGGTCTGCATATTTCCTAATCCGCTCCTGTCTCACATCCGCCGCAATGCCGTAGACGTCCGCAATGAAGTTAAGATACTTTATTCCCGGCAAAAATTCATACAAGTCCGGATTGTCCGGGATGTAAGCTGTTTTCATTTTGCAGGAAATGGGATCTTCCTTGATTGAAAGGTTGTCAATATATATATCTCCCGAATCGAATGGTATAATCCCGCAGACTGACTTGATAGTCGTCGTTTTTCCTGCGCCATTATGCCCTATGAAGGCACAAATTTTGCCCGGAGCTATATTAATAGTGACCTCGTCGACCACCCGCTTATCTCCATACGCCTTAGTGAGCTTTTCAATCCTAAGCATTAAATAAATCCTCCACTATTTTACTTATCCTCATTGAGCTTGAGGATTGTTTCGTGTATTTTGAACATTCTGCTGTCCAGTTCGGCGATTTTTTCTGCGCAGAAAACCAGCTCATCGCTCAGCAGCGCAGGCACGTGCTCATGGTATTTGTACTTCGCCTTGTGCTCCAGCGTTGCCCAGAAGTCCATTGCCGCCGTGCGCAACTGGATTTCTACGGGAATGCTCTCAATGTTACCGGAATAATACACCGGTATCTCCAAAAGGATGTGGTAGCCCCTGTAGCCGCTGGGCTTGGGGTTGCTGACATAATCCTTTTCGCCCAGCACCTTCGTATGGGGCATTTCCCTGATTATGCCGGCCAAGAAATATATATCCTTTGCAAACGTGCATATTATCCGAACCCCCGCTATGTCCTTGATATGCTTTTGGGCATTGTCAGCGGTGATTTCAAAGCTTAGCGAGTGCAGTTTTTGCGCAACGCTTTCCGGCGCTTTAATGCGGCTTCTGATGTTTTCAATAGGGTTGTTGCTGTGGAAGTTCTTGAAATCCTCGTACATGATGTCCAGCTTAGTCAAAAGGATTTTCTGCCCCCACTCATATACACGCATTTTCTTTTTTAGTTTGGCGAATTCTTCTACAGGAAAAAGCACTGGCATATTTCGTCTCCTTCTCTCAGAACAGGCCCTCAATGCTACCACACATTCATTCAAGACATTATATTCCTGTTTTGCACTGATTGCAAGTGGAGTAAAAAAGTGATATACTAATGCGACGTTTCAGTGTTACAGTTCACACGTCGCTTGCCAACCGCCCGAAATGGTCAATTTACTACGCTTTTTCCGCTAGAACGGGTCTTGTCGCCCTACATACGCGAAAAAAGCATAGCAAACAGCCCATTCCGGGCTACCCTGTGAAGTGTAACGTTTCAGTAAAAGCTTGCTGCTTATAAAGGAGATGTTTATATGCTGATAAAAACCTTGCCCGTTGGGATGCTTGGGACCAACTGTTATGTCGTCACTGATGAGAAAACGCTCAAGTGTGCGATAATTGACCCCGGTGGTGACTCAAACACTATTCTTGACTATATCGAGTCGAACAAGCTTGTGCCCGAGGCGATTTTGCTGACGCATGGGCATTTCGATCATCACATGGCGCTTGAGGCAGTCATGGACGCTACCGGAGCGCCTGCCTACATAAACAAAAACGACGCCACAGACGGAGGCCCGAGCGACCAGCACAAGCTGGACGACGGAGGGAAGCTTCAGTGGTATTCCGAAGGCAACGTCATAGCCATTGGCGGGCTTGAGATAACTGTTTTTGAAACGCCCGGGCATTCGCCCGGCTCCGTTACGCTCAAATGCGAAAATGCGCTCTTTACCGGAGACACACTCTTTCGGGACAGCTGTGGGCGTACAGACCTTGGCGGGGGAAGCATGGAGATTTTGCTGGCTTCGCTAAAGCGCCTGTCCGACCTAGATGGGGACTATGAAATCTACCCTGGCCATGCCGAGTCGTCTACGCTGAGCCGCGAGCGGAAGTTTAACTACTACGTTAAGCATGCAAATGGCGAAGAATAGGGGACGATAATTATGTGGTGGGCACATGAAGCTTAGGCTTGTCGGGCATGAGTACAAATATGCTGTTGAGCAGATAATGCTGTCGCTTTTTCCAGGAGAGAAGCCGGAGTATTTGTCCGATGCAGATGCAAGCATAGATTCCGCTGACCTTTCTGCAGAGTCCCGGCTCACATTTTCCGAAACCACCGCCCTGTCTGCCTCTGCTATCCGCTACAGAGGCAAGGTTTTTCGCGGCGCAGCGCGCGTGAGCCGCAAAAAGCTGGCAAACAAGCTCGTGGCCGACCGACTCTTGCAGAGGATTGTGAAGCAGTCCTTTTTCAGGGCAGCTAAGGGCTTGCTTGGTGTGCCCCCTGTGTGGGGTTCGCTCACGGGCATCCGCCCCGCCCACATTGCATCTTCTGCTATGGAAGCGGGACGCAGCGCAGGTTCGGCTAAGCGGATGCTTACTGGAGAATATTACGTTTCACCCGAGCGTGCCGAAATGTGCATACAGGCGGCGCAAGCGTCGCTGGCCCTCAAACAGGAGCTCCTGCCTTCGGACATCGCACTCTATATAGGTATCCCTTTTTGCCCGACCCGGTGCGCATACTGTAGTTTCGTCAGCAACAGCGTCGAAAAATCCTTCGGGATGATTGCACCCTTCGTGGAGCTGCTTCTCCGAGAAATAGAAATGGCTGCTGCAATGGTGCGGGGGGCAGGGCTGCGAATAACATCGATTTATGTCGGCGGGGGGACGCCAACTGCATTGCCTGAACCTGAGTTAAGCGCCGTTATGTCGGCGCTACAAGCCTCGTTTGACCTCGCTGGAGTTCGTGAGTTCACATTTGAGGCGGGACGGCCCGACACTATCACAGAGGGAAAGCTGGATATAATTACCCGATATGGGGTGCGGCGCATTTGTGTAAACCCCCAATCCATGTCGGACGATGTCCTCAATGCTATAGGGCGCAAGCATTCTGCGAGTGATGTATTAAACGCAGTGCGGATGGTCCGGCAAAGTGGGGCTGCGCTCAATATGGATGCCATAGCGGGGCTTCCTGCCGACACCCCCATGGGCTTTCAAAATACGATAGACTCGATTTTGGCGCTTAATCCGGAGAATGTCACCATCCATACCCTGTCGCTGAAAAAGGGAGCTAAAATCATGCTCGAGGGCACGGAAGTCCCGGCGGGTGAGGACGTCGGAGCAATGCTTGACTATGCGTTTAGGCAGCTTTCGTCCGGAGGTTGGCGGCCATACTATCTTTATAGGCAGAAGTTTACCACGGGCGGCTTTGAAAACACGGGCTGGTGTCTGCCAGGGCATGAGGGGGTCTATAACATCTGCATGATGGAGGAGCTTTGCACCGTCCTGGCGCTGGGCGGAGGAGGAGTCACAAAGCTGGTTTCCCCAGAGGGAAGGATTGAACGGATTTTCAATGCAAAGTATCCGCGGGAATACCTTTTATATGCTGACAAGCTAAGTGAAAAATATGATAAAATCAAAAAATTTGTGTCCGGAGAGCCTTCTCCGACGCACAAACAGGAGGAGTAGTATGCCATTTCCGTATGATATCGAAGCGATAAACAGCCGCATAGTGAGCGACCAGAAGGGCTTTGCTCAAGAATGCGAGGCAATTTATTCCAGGAAGGTTATGGAGGCCGCCGCAATGATAAAGGAGAGGACTCCGCTCAGCAGCGTCGTACTTTTGTCCGGCCCGTCCGGCTCGGGAAAAACCACAACTGCGCACAAGATTTGCACAGCCCTTGAGAAAATTGGCATCTGTGCGATTACAGTGTCATTGGACAAGTATTATCTGCCTTTTGACCCGGAGGCTTCGCCCAAGACGGATGATGGCGAGTTTGACAGGGAGTCTCCGCATTGCCTCGACCTTGAGATGCTAAATGAGCATTTCTATGCGCTTGACCGGGGAGACGAGGTCATAGTGCCGCACTTTAATTTCAAAATACAAGATCGCGACCATGCAAAGGCAAAGCCCTTTCGGCTCGCTGAGGGCGAAATCGTTATTTTTGAAGGGATCCATGCGCTTAACGATATGCTTGCCGACGCACATCCCAAGGCGTTCAAGCTGTATATCAGCGCCCGCTCGGATATTGAATGCGGGGGAGCAATTTGGTTTAAGAGGACTTGGACGCGCCTTTTGCGTCGCATCGTAAGGGATGAGCTTTTCCGTGGCACTGACGCCTCGGAGACATTGAAGATGTGGGCAAATGTCCGCCATGGCGAAAAAAAGTTCATCTCCCCATTTAAGCACAAAGCTGATTTGCTTTTTGACTCCTCGATGCCCTATGAGGTTCCTGTGATGAAGCAGTTTGCGCTCAAGGCGCTAAACGTGGTCCCCGATGGAATAGAGAGGCTTGAGGAGCTGCGCAACTTGCTTCCGGCGCTTGAAAAATTTGAGGAGGTTGACCCCGCTTTAGTGCCAACGGACTCTATCCTGCGTGAGTTCATCGGCGGCGGGATGTACAAGTATTAGATGTAAAATTAATGTGACTTTTGCGTTTTCACTCATGAAATGGTGGTATAGTTAAGTGCATATTACTCATGGGGGCAACGTTAGTGATAAGGAACTTTCTACGCAATTTCATGATTGGCAGATATGGTCCCGATCATCTGAACATAGCGATGATCATCTTCTCGTTTGTCCTGTCTATAGTCCATGGTATAACCCGGTTCACTCCTATTTTATACATATCGTACATAGTGCTAGCCCTGGCAGTGTTTCGTGTGCTTTCGAGGAACATCCCTCGTCGGCGGGCCGAGAACGATAAATTCATACGTTATTGGTGGCCGGTTAGGACAAGGCTGAAGCGGGTTTTCACCGAAATTAAGGACAGGAGAATATATAAATACTTTAAATGCCCCAGCTGCGGAAACACTCTGCGTGTGCCAAAAGGCAAAGGCAAGCTTCAGGTAACCTGCCCGAAATGCGGGGAACGGTTTTTCAAAAAATCGTAGATTTATTATAAGCGGTGGGAAAATCGATTCCCACCGCTTTTTCTGTTGCTTTTTTATTGCTTTTGTTGTTCTGCTTTGTTATACTTGCTAGTAGTTACTAGTTTTTTTTGGAGGTTTTCGCAATGGGTAAAGAAAGAACATTTGTGATGTTGAAGCCAGACTGCATAAAACGCGGTCTTGTGGGCGAAGTCATAAGCAAAATAGAAAGAAAGGGTTGGCGGATTGTCGATGCAAAAATGAGGGTTTTAGAGCCGGCTTTTCTTTATACATTTTATGAGCACATAAAAGACCAACCGTATTTCCTTAAGGTGTTTAACTATATGCTTTCCGGCACGGTGCTTGGCATGGTTGTAGAGGGGGAGGACGCCGTTATGGGTATGCGCCGCCTGATTGGGCCAACGATAATCGAAGAGGCTCTGCCCGGCACAATCAGGGGGGATTTTGCCATGAGCTCTGCAAACAGTTTGATTCATGCTTCAAAAACCGACGACAATGTAAAGGATGAATGCAACATATTTTTTAAGTCGTAAAAAATGTGCCTGAGTGGCGGCTTTTCACTAACGGAAGCCGCCCGCACATCGCAATAAGTGTGAATTAGTGCTTATGCGCTACACTATATTTCTTTTGCGGCGCACATCGTCGCCTCGGAATGTGAGAACTTGGTACTCCCCTTCGAGGCGCGACATTATTTGCTCTGAATATTGCCTGCGCAGTTCTCCGAGCGTTAGGTTTGAGCTTACAATCGTTTTTTTCCCCGTCACGAGTCTTGTGTTTACCAACTCGTATAGCGCACTGATGGTGAAAGCATTTGTCATCTCCGTGCCTAGGTCATCGACAATCAGCAAATCACACTCGAGGTACCGCCTTACCTCTGCTCGTGCTTCCTCGAGATTATCAGTCCGGCCAAACCTAGCATCCCCAAATTTATCGAACATAGATGAGGCCATGTCATAGACTACTGAATGGCCACTGTCGGCAACGACCCTTGCTATGCATGCCGACAGGAAGGTCTTTCCTAGCCCTGGGGCTCCATTAAAAAATAGATTCATGGACTTTGAGCCAAATTTGCGCGCATATTCCACACATGTTTCGTATATGATTTCCATTGTCCTGCGCGGGGATATTCCGGTTTCCTGTGAGGGCGTGTTGTCGTAATACGAAAGGTTAAAGCTATCAAATGTTTCGTCGCCCAGCTTCAGCAAGCTGCTCAGGGATTCCCTGAGCTCTGACTTGTATAGCTCCATAAGGCACTGGCAGATTTTGTTGTTGGCGTATCCAGTGTCATTGCATTTTTGGCACAGACATTCATCATCAAGATAGTTTTCAGGAAACCCCGCCTTTTGCAGCTCCACGTAGCGCTGCTCTTGCAAATCGAGGTTTCTCATCCGGATGTCGTCCGCCTGCTGGCCTGCGTCCACACCAAGGGCAACGCCTACTAAGTCTGTCATTGTCTCCCTTATGGCGGTGTCTAATATACGAATGCGCGGGGCTGCCGCATAAGCGTTTTCCAAATGGCGCTCATAGCGCTCGTCTTTTTGCCTCCGCTTTTCATCCAGCAGGACTTTTGCCCTTGCCAGCACCCTTCCGTCAATTGCCACTGTCTAGCCCTCTTTGATTTTATTTAGCAGCCGTTGCATGCGTTGCACTTCTTCGTGATTTGCTTCGCCGAATTTTTTCCCATGGGCTGCTTTTGTGGCTGTTTCCGTAACGCCTCTTTCGGGCATCTTATCCTTCGCTTGGATTTCGTGCGGTGCGTGTAGCCCCTTGCTATGCCAACTATTTATGATTGTGTCCATGTAATTCCAAACCAATTTGCCAGTTTTCAAAATAGTCCTATCATAGGCGATTGCAACTGCGCTCGCACCAAAGCCCATGGAAATCCAATTATCTACATAGCGCGATTCCGTCTCAGTGAACTCTCTGTTCCATATGTTCAGAGTTTTCTTTATTTCGCTTTGGACGCTCCTGCGCACATCAAGCGCTTTTAAGTATTTTTCGGCGTTTTCAAGTGTATGCACGCCTGCGCGGTCCCATGTGTAAGCAGCCTTTTCTATGTAGCGAATCGACGGCATGCGCCCACCATTCTTTGCCCGGTTTTCTGATATGCAGTGTGTAATGAGCTGAAGGATTACCTCTGGCTCCAGCGAGAGGTTGTCGTACATACCAAAGAGCCTCATCAAGTCTTCCGGCGACAGCATGTTTCCAAGACGGCGCTGGGCCTCTTCAACAATTGCATAGAAAACAGAGCCGGTTTCGAGCTCGCGCTTCATGTCTCCTACTGTGCGCCGACGTTGGGCGTCTCCGACTTCCTCTGTTTTGTTGACTGGTCGCAATCCACTATTGCTGGATGCCTGCACTCCGCTATTACCGGTTATTCCGGGGCTTTTTTTGGATGCTGCACTATTGTCAGCTCTTTCATCCATGTTAACCAAACCGAGGTGCGACAAAACATTCATCGCAGACGCAATTCCCCCGGCATTTTTGCCAAGTGCAACAGCCGCTTCTGTCGATGAGCGTTGCCCTCGGGTCTTTAGTATATATAGG
>WQSH01000050.1 GCA_009787995.1 Oscillospiraceae bacterium | reverse complement strand
TATTTTGTCGTATATCGGCGGCTGAGGCCTGAGGCTTGCACTGCCTGAGGTTATACAAGCGTTACGAGGGTAATGGCGCAAAACCATCTGCGCTGTTCTTCACACGTCGCTTGCCAACCGCCCGAAATGGTCAATTTACTACGCTTTTTCCGCTAGAACGGGTCTGTCGCCCTACATACGCGAAAAAAGCGTAGCAAACAGCCCATTCCGGGCTACCCTGTGAAGAACTCTGCGGCTGCCGCTGCTGGTCAATTTACTGTGTTATTAATTTGACAATAGGCGGACAAAGTGGGATAATGGTAGGGACAGCGGATTATTGGTGGTTTATAAGCCTCCCCCCAAGCATATCATGGATAATGCGGACAGGGTTCCGGCGCTTTGGCTGGCGATTGCAGAGTTATGCAAAGTATACACTATTACTAACAGGAGGGAATATTGTGATGAGAAAAGTTGCTCTCGGAATAATTTTGATAGTCTACGCTATTATGGGAGGTGTTGCGTCATTTGCCAGCGGAGCGCAGATAACTGCATATGGCGCAGCCTTTGGCGCAGGGACTCTTAACCCGTTTGATGTCATAGCTATTGCCGGTGCAGTTGCCGGTATAGTGCTTGTTATTGTGGGGTCTGCCGAACGCAGGAAAAAAGCGCATCGAAATTCAGACATATGAAGCCCCTCGGAGTGCAATAATGCTTAGGATAAGAATGTGATATGCAGAGAAGGAAAAGAAATGCCGCCAGGGTCGTGTGCCTGTTTGCCCTGATTTGTTTGCTGCTTGCGTTCTTTGGCGGGGTCGCCTTGGTAAACCGGTACTTTCCGCTGCGCTACATTGATGTTGTAAATGAATATGCACGGACGCATGACCTTGAACCGGAGCTAATATTGGCTGTTATTCACGCTGAAAGCAGGTTTAATTCAGATGCCATATCGCGCGTGGGTGCGAGCGGACTGATGCAAATAATGGAAAATACTGCGTACTGGCTTGCCCCGCAAATTGGATTGGATGGTTTTAACTACGAAGCGCAGATTTTTTGCCCTGAAATAAATATACGCATGGGGACTTTTTATCTGAATATGCTTATAAACCGCTTCAATGATTTAGATGCTGCAATAGCTGCCTATAATGCGGGGAGCGGAAATGTTGGGAGATGGCTTAGCAATCCCGATTATAGCAGCGATGGGGTAACTCTTGACCATATACCATTTCCAGAGACACGTAATTTTGTGGAGAGGGTAGCGCTTAATAGACAGATATATGCCGTCATTCTTAGGTTTCCCGCCATATTCCGGAGATAATGGGAAAACCTTTGAGTGCGTTTGCGTTAAATTTGATTTGTAGGAGGTTCGGGGATGCGCGACTATAAAGCTGAAAAGGAAATGCGCGTTGCATTTATACGCAGGGTGCTGGAGGATTCCGGTGCCCGGGGGATTGTTTATGGCAATAGTGGCGGAAAGGATTCGGCGCTTGTCGGGATTTTGTGCAAGCTTGCGTGCGACGACACGCTTGGGCTTATATTACCATGCGGATCTGAGCGGAATTATGGTGCGGATGCAGACGATGCAAAGGCCGTCTCTAAGCAGTTTGGAATCGAGAATAGGACAGTGGATCTAAAGGCGTCTGCCGATGCGCTAAAGCAGGCGCTTGCCGGCGCAACTAAACTAACCGGCGATGCAGTGGCGAATATAGCACCTAGACTGCGGATGACGACGCTGTATGCGGCAGCCGCAAGCGAGGGGCGGATTGTTGCAGGGACGGGCAACAGGAGCGAGGGGTACATGGGATATTTTACGAAATGGGGCGATGGGGCATACGATTTTAACCCGATTGCAGACCTCACCGTTACTGAAATTTATGAATTTCTCAATCACCTTGGCGCCCCGAAGAGCGTTATAGAAAAACCACCTTCAGCCGGACTGTATGATGGGCAGACTGACGAAACCGAGATGGGAATAACGTATAAGAGCATAGATGGGTACTTGCTTACGGGAAAATGCTCTGATGGCGAGATGGAGATAATCGACAGGTTCCACAAAGCCAGTGAGCATAAGCGCAATCTTGCAATTACATATAAAGAGGGAAGTATAGAATGAGGACTGGGATACTAAAGCTGGCCGTTGCACTAACCATAGTGCTCTCGCTATTGTTTTCAGTGACGGCCTATGCCGTTGTCGGGGATATTGTTTATACAAATACAAGGATGATCGCAAATAACCTGGAATTCCGCAATACCATTTCATGGGATGGGACATTGGGCAGGACAGAGAGCTTTGCGCTTACAATGACCGGGCAGGGCGACGCCCGCCCGATCATTATGAAGGGTGAGACAGTTTTTGGGACGACAAGGATTTCGAGCATGATTGAGCTTGCGGAGAGCAGGGGGAAAAACGTGCTTGCAGCCGTAAATGCGGACTTTTTTTTCGCTCAGCATGGCGGTGTGCCGATGGGCATAGTTATCGAAGATGGGGTGTATAAATCAAGCCCCGGCGGCAGGAATGCAGTCGTTTTTGGCTTTAACGGAAGCGTTGATATAATCGAGGCTCCAACGGTTTGGATATCGCTTTTTAATAATGGCGGGAGCGTGGAGCATGACAATGCGGGGGAGAGCGTGAGCCTGACGCATTTTAACAAGCCTCGAACTGAACATGGGGGCATGGTCATGTACTCGGAAGCATTTTCTTTGGTTTCAACACGTACGACGACGCCGGGTTGGTTCGTGCGGTTTAGGATACTTGATGGCAGGCCTACAGTTTCGGGTGCGATGACGCTTGAGGTGACGGAGACCTTCGTGTCTACCGACGCTCCGGAGATTGGTGAGGGGTACCTCATTTTGACCGCTGCGTATTTGAGCAACCTGCACCATGAGTTTGAGAAGTTTGCGGCAGGGGATATTGTTACAATGACGACAAGCCCAAGCGACCAGCGCCTGATAAATGCCCAATATGCGACCGGTGGCGGGTATGTTCTTGTGTCAAATGGCGTAAAAAATGATTCTGAAGGATGGTCTGACCTACTGCAAATTCGTGCGCCGAGGACGGCTATTGGGTTGCGCACAGATGGCTCAGTCATTGTTTTTGTAATGGATGGGCGCCGTGCCGACCATTCAGTGGGATTGACATTGGACGAACTGGCGGAAGAGATGGTCAGGCTTGGAGCTGTTTATGCGGTGAATTTGGATGGCGGAGGCTCGTCGGCTATGAGCGTGAGGATTCCGGGGGAGAGGGATGCAACAGTGGTGAGCCGCCCTTCAGATAACCGTGAGCGGGGCTGTGCGACCTATCTGCTGTTTGTGACGGATGCAATTCCTGGCGGACCTGCCAGGAATTTGGGGATAGAGAATAATGGAGCAATCGTGCTTGCGGGGTCTACCATCGAGTTGAGGCCCATTGCGACTGACAGTGGGTATATGCCAGCCGCTGTTCCGGGGGATATTCAAGCTATGCCTATGTTTCCGGGCTCTGTAATAGACGGAATGCTATTTACGGCAGGGGAAGTAGCGGGTCCTGATAGGATAGATTTGCACTCACCATCTACGGGGGCGACGGGGTTGGGCGAAGTATTCGTTTTGACAAGGCCGACGTCAATCTCGGCAAGGCTGGCTGGCTCGACTACGCCGCTGACGTCGGTGCAGATGTATCCGGGGGAATTGCTAGAACTTGATATTGTAGCGACCTATTATCGTCGCGCCGTGACAGCGCAGGCTCACTCATTTGAGTTTACAATAGATGGGAACATCGGCGAGATGGTTGAGCCGGGAGTGTTTCAGGCAGGGTTTGCCGCAGCTCAGAGAGGGACAGTTTCTATTTCAGCCGGGGGGCGCAGCACCAGCTTTAATGTGGAGCTTGCAGGTTTTACTGATATGCAAAGCCATTGGGCAAGAAATCATGCCCATTTCTTGGCTGCTGCAGGCATAGTTCGCGGGGTGACTCCTTCCGAGTATGGCCCTGAACTGCCTATGCGGAGGGGTGACTTTATTCTGATGTTGCACAGGGCGGCCGGGTTGCCTGTGGTTTATGACATTGCTAGCTTTGCTGATGTTCCGGGGGATGCTTATTTTGCGGAGGCTTTGGCTTGGGCAAGGCAGGCGGGCATAGCAGGCGGGACTGTGGAAAATACTTTTGAGCCACTGATGCCGCTCACGAGGGCTTCCGCTTTTACCTTTACATACCGCGCGCTCGATATGCTTGGCATCAATGTGGAATCCGGAACTGCCGACGATTTGGCCGAGTTCCCTGACGCAGGGGATGTGGCGGACTTCGCAGTTGTGCCAACCGCAACGCTGATTAGGCTAGGGATTGTTGAGGGTTCCAATGGACTGCTTATTCCGGACAGCACCTTGACGCGCGCGCAAATGGCTAAGGTGCTGGCGATGGTGATACAGCTGGGTTAGGCTCTAAACGAACTTTAAGGGTGAGGGCGTATGTTTGTTGACAAGGCTACGATAATGGTAAAGGCGGGGAAGGGCGGAAATGGTGCTGTTTCTTTTCACCGCGAAAAATACGTTTCTGCCGGCGGGCCCGATGGGGGTGATGGCGGCAGGGGCGGCAATGTTGTGCTCAAGACAGACATCAACATGTCTACACTTATGGATTTTAGATATAAGAGAAAATATGCCGCCGGAAATGGGGCGGACGGTTCGGGCAGGAATAAAACTGGCAAGGATGGGGAGCACCTGGTCATACGCGTCCCAAATGGCACGGTTGTGCGTGAGAAGGAGAGCGGCTCGATTATTGTTGATATGTCGGATGTTGATGAGTTCAGGCTTGTCCGCGGGGGCTCAGGGGGCTGGGGGAACAAGCATTTTGCCACACCGACGCGCCAAGCGCCCCGCTTTGCCAAGGCAGGGCTTCCGGGCGATGAGCTTGAGATTATCCTTGAGCTCAAGCTGCTTGCCGATGTTGGGCTTGTGGGCTTCCCGAATGTGGGGAAATCCACGTTCCTGTCCGTAGTTTCAAAGGCACATCCCAAGATAGCAGACTATCATTTTACGACGCTTTTCCCGAATCTTGGCGTGGTTTATGTGGGAGAAGGTGCTTCGTTTGTCCTTGCCGATATCCCAGGGATTATAGAGGGTGCGTCAGAGGGTGCAGGGCTGGGGCATGATTTTTTGCGCCATATCGACAGGTGCAGGCTTCTGATACATGTAGTAGATATTTCAGGCAGTGAGGGGAGAGACCCAATAGAGGATTTTGAGACAATCAGCAAGGAGTTGCGCAGCTACAGCCCCGAGCTTGCGGGCCGCCCGCAACTTGTGGCGGCAAATAAGTGCGATATCGCTCAGGATGATGAGATTACTGAGCGGTTTAAGTCTTATGTCGAGGAACGAGGTTATAGGCTTTTTATGATCTCGGCTGCGTCAAACATGGGTGTCAGAGACTTGGTCAATGCGGCGTCGGATGAGTTAAGCAGGCTTCCGCCCCCGACTGTTTTTGAGGCTGATTATGTTCCAAAGCCACGCATGCAGGGCAGCCCGGAGGAGTTGGTCATAGAGGTTTTTGACGATGTATGGACGATAGAGGGCAGGTGGATTGAGTGGATTTTGCAAAATGTCAACTGGGGGGAGCATGAGTCGAGGATGTATTTCGAGAGGGTGCTCCGCAATGCGGGGATTTATCAGCGGCTGGAAAGCATGGGAATAAGGGACGGCGACACCGTCAGCATATACAATATTGAGTTTGAGTATGTGAAGTAAGGGTAAGCTGTATGATGTGATAATAGAAAATACTATGTGTTTGTAATTATGAAATATTTTGAGTACGGCGAAACAGAACTCGCCCATCTGCGCAAAAAAGATAAGAAGCTCGGTGCGGCGATTGACAGCATCGGCATGATACGCCGGGAAGTAAATACCGATTTATTTTCTGCGCTTGTCGATAGCGTGGTAAGTCAGCAGATTTCTAGCAAAGCGGCGGCTACGGTGTGCCAAAGACTAACAGACCTTTGCGGCATGGATTCTAAAAAGCTAAACGTCTTGACCGTTGAGGAAATCCAAGCATGCGGCATGTCTATGCGCAAGGCAAGCTACATTAAAAATATTGCGGTCGCCGCTGTGACCAAGGCAATAGATTTTGAAACCCTGCCTACGATGTCAGACGGGGAAATTATCAAAGCACTGACCGCCATTAAGGGCATTGGCGTATGGACTGCGGAGATGCTTCTCATCTTCTCGCTCATGCGCCCCAACATTGTAAGCTATGGGGATTTAGCGATTCGCAGGGGCATGATGAACGTATACGGTTTGAAAGAGTTATCGAAAGAAAAGTTTATGCGGTACGCTAAGCGTTATGCGCCGTATGGCTCGGTAGCTTCATTATATCTGTGGGAGTCGTCGTAGGCTGCTCGCAGCTTGAGTGAGCTTTTTGGAGGGGTGTTGAGTGGTTGAATTATGGGATGTGCTGGACGAAAATGGGAATATGACAGGACGGGTGCATGAGCGCGGCAAGCCAATGAAGAGGGGTGAGTATCATCTTGTAGTTCACGTGTGGGTAATGAATAGCAAGAATGAGTTTCTTATTTCTAAGCGAACGCCCAACAAAAATCCCTTTCCGAATATGTGGGAGTGCACAGGTGGCAGCGCCGTTGCCGGCGACGATAGCATGGTTACGGCGATTAAGGAGGTCAATGAGGAGCTTGGCGTCGTCCTCAAACCCAAAAACGGACAGCGGCTTAAGCGTTATGTCGAAAATTTTGAAAACGGGAGCGGCCATTTTGTCGATGTATGGATTTTCCGGCAAGAGGTGGATTTATCTGAGATATCCTTTCAGCCTGATGAGACCTGCGATGCAATGCTTGCGGACAAAGCAAAAATTGAAGATATGATTGATGCTGGCATTTTTTTGGGGCGGGATATATTTTTTGAGCTTGATGAGCTGTTCTATTTTTGCGACAAGCCGTTTTGGGAAATCGGATACCATGACAAAACAGCTTCAACTTTCTCCAAAGGCCCAACAAGCGATACGGCTGATTTTCACGAGAATCTCAAACCATGTTCAAAGATTCTCGACGTTGGATGCGGCGAGGGCAGGAATTCAATATTCCTAGCCGAACAGGGGCACATCGTTGAAGGTTTCGATTTGTCTGAAGCCGGCATTGAGAAAGCTAGATCAATAGCCATGGGCAAAGGGTTGGAGATAGGCTTCTTTGTATGCGACTTGGGAGATTTTGCATTTGGCAAGGAATATGACGCAATACTTTCGCACGGAGTCTTGCATTTGCCTGAAAAGGCTGTCCGGGATAAGTTTATTTCCGAAGCGCAAGCGAATACAAAATCAGGCGGGTACAACATCATCGGAGTGTTCACAAATCGGCTGCCCGCCACGCCGGATAATGCACCGTTTACAAAAAGCCTTTTTGATGTAGGTGAGCTCCCCGCCAAATATGAAGGGTGGAAAATAATCTCGCATGATGAAAGCACGCTCCGTGACTCCCACCCCGGCGGGGTCTCTCACGAGCATGCTTATGAGCGTATCATAGCGCAGAAAATATGAAGGCAGGGAACTGTTTTTGGCTCAAATCTCTTTATGTTTGGCCACCACAGCTGCATGATAACAATATGGGTGATGTGCAAGTTTTACTCGATCTTCCGGCGCAAGGGAATTTTGACGAGTGTGATGATTTTTCAAATGCGCCCTAATAGAAAATATACAATCAGCGGAATGGTTGCGCCCGATAGGAGTGTCGTCAGGAAAACCCCGCCGGATGCCGTGCTTTCGTTGTTTTCGTGCTTTATGGCGAACATTGCGGCGATTGCGCCGGTCGGCATTGCCGATAGTATGACCAGAATTCCGAGAGTAAAGCTGTCTGTTACGAAAGGCCTGAACACCAGCCAAACTACAGCGGGGATTATTATGAGTTTGACTAGCGCCAGCGGGTAAAGCCTCCAATTTGTGAATACTTTTTTCAATGGCTCCTGCGCCAACGTGACGCCTATGATGAGCATTGAAACAGGGGTCGTAACATTTCCCGTGAGCCTAACCGCCTCGGCTATGATTTCCGGCACATTGAAGTTAATGAGCGCTAAAGGAATGACGAGTATGGACGACAGCAGCACTGGGTTAAGCAGCGTCTTGGGGTCGAAGCGGCCTCTCTTGCTCGCAATCAATGATTCGCCGAAAGAGAAGCTGGAAATCCAGAATGGGATGTTGAACAGCGAAATGTAAAAAACAGCACTGGAACCGAAAATGGCCGACGCCACGGGCATCCCCATGAACGCCACATTGCTGAAAATCAGCATGAATGCGAACAGTCCCCGAATATGCTTTTCTTTGCCCAAGAACCTTGCTGTCGGCACTGCGATAATCAGGTATATGAGATATACCAAAAGCACCGTGAGCATAAAAAATGCAGCCTCCCCTCCCGCAATACTGAGGTTTCCGCCAATGACGGAACTCAGTATTGTACATGGAAGGGTTATGCTGAAGACGAGTTTGGTAAGGATTTTGCCGGTCTCCGGAGTCAGCGCCTTTATCTTGCAGCCGACATAGCCCAATGCGAGCAGTATGAAGAGTACCGCCAATTGATTTAAAATAGCTCGCATGTCCATAATTGTGGCTGCTCCAGTAATGTTTAGAAGATAAGCGCTATGACAAGCCCCTGAGCTGTATCCAGAGCCTATCATAGAGCTCGAGGATATGGCTCGGAAGATGGTAGAAGACCTCAGTCAACGCATATTCCTCCGGGCCAACAAACACGACGTCGCGCTCTAAGTCGTTTAATTCCTCTGCAAATATCACCGCTGCATCATAGCTTGCCGAAGCGTATTTGATTGCTCTCATGTTCATAAGCGCAATGTCTGTGCGAACCATGAAGTTGATAAATTTTTCCGCATTTGTCCTGTTCTCGGAGCCGCGGGGCACCACCATTGCGTTGACAAAGAAGTTTGTGCCTTCCGCCGGCCTGACAAAGCGCAGGTCAGGATTGTGCGCATACATTGTGAGAAAGTCCGGGGCATACCATGGGCCTATCCAAGCTTCGCCCGATTCCAGCTTGTCAAAAATTTCGTCCATGACATAGGCCTGCAAAATCGACCTTTGCTCCATCAAAAGCTCAAAGGCCTCTTGGATTTCATCCTCATTTATTGTGTTGATGTCATACCCCAGGTACTGCAACGCAACGGCAAAAGCATCCCGTGGGTTGTTGAACATGAGGATTTGCCCGGCAAACCTCTCGTCGAAAAGTGCGCTCCAGCTCGTGATTTCGTAGGGAATCATCGCCGAATTATATATGAGCCCGGTGGTGCCGACCTTGTATGCCACGGAGAAGCGGTTCTCGGGGTCGAAGGCGAGGCTTCTGAACCTTGGGTCGATTAGCGTGTAGTTGGGGATGTTGGAAAAGTTCAGTTCATAGAGCATTTCCTCTTCAATCATCCTTGCTATCATGTAGTCGGAGGGGATGATGACGTCGGCAATCATCCCGCCTAATTGCAAGGCGGCGTAAAGGGTTTCGTTGTTTACGAACTCATGATAGATGACGCGGATGCCGTATTCCTCTTCGAAGATTCCAAGGACGTCCCTGTCGATGAAGTACCCCCAATTGTGTACATGGACGACCTGGGCTTGTGCAGGGGCTCCGCCATTTGTGGGGTCTTCTCCAGCGGCAGGGGTTTCTTGCCCACAGCCTGTCAGCGCAGCCAACAGGAGCAGGCAGACCAGTGCGGTTACGATGGTTGTTTTTCTCAATTTCATTTTTCCTTTCTTGACTGTTGGGCCGCTTATTGATTAAGTGCGGCCGCACGTTTCTTGAGCTTCTCTTCTTGCTTTACATCCCTGACGTTTATTATTATGAGTAAAATAAGAACAGACATAAAGAGGATGGTGGACAGCGCATTGATTTCGGGGCTGATGCGCCTGCGGGTCATCGCAAAAATTTGCATCGGCAGCGTCATAATGTTGCCGCCCGCCGTGAAATAGCTGATTACGAAGTCGTCAATCGAAAGCGTGAATGCAATTATCAGGCCGTTGATTATCCCGGGTCTTATTTCGGGTATGATGACTTTCCAAAAGGCTTTCATCCAAGTGCAGCCAAGGTCGCAGGCCGCATCGACCAGATTGCGGTCTATTTGGCGAAGCTTGGGCATTATCGCAAGCACGACGTAGGGTATGCAAAATGTAATATGCGCCAGGAGAAGGGTGCCGAACCCGAGTCTGAATTGGAGCACGGAGCCCAACGATACAAATAGCAGGCTCAGGGAAACTCCGGTTACGATGTCGGCATTCATCATGGGAATGTTGTTGATTTGCGTGAGCGGGATGCGCCAGCGGCTGCGCATATTGTAAAAGCCTACCGCAGCAATTGTCCCTGCGACAGTTGAGATGACTGCGGCAAGAGCGGCTATGATTAGAGTGGTGTAAAATGCGTCCAGGATGGTTCCGTCGCTGAACAGGCGCTGGTACCACTGTAGGGAAAACCCCGTCCAAACAGTACGGCTCCTTGTGCTGTTAAAAGAGAACACGATGAGGACGAAAATCGGCGCATAGAGGAAGAAGAGAATGAAGCCCATGTAAAAGCGCCCGAAAAAACCCGGTTTTTTGCTCATAATCCTACCGCCTTTTCTTCACCTGAGCCGAATTTGTTCATCAGTATAACGAATGCAATGACTATAAGCATCATGAGTATAGATATTGCAGAGCCGACCTGTGGGTTGTGCGCCGTGCCAAGGAATTGCATTTCGATTAGGTCTCCAAGCAGGAACACCATGCCGCCCCCAAGGAGCTGAGTTATGACAAATGCAGAGACGGCGGGGACGAATACCATGGTCACGCCCGACAGAATCCCGGGGAGGCTAAGGGGGACAATCAGCTTGCGAAAGACTAAGAAGGAGTTTGCCCCAAGGTCGTGAGCCGCCTCAAGGAGGTTTTTGTCGATTTTTACGATTACTGAGTAGATAGGCAATATCATAAATGGGAGGAAGTTGTAGACCATACCGATGACGACTGCTGTTTGAGTGTTGATTATCCTGACCGTGGGGAGTCCCAGGAAGGAGAGGAACTGGTTGAGCAGGCCGGTGTTTTCAAGTATCGACATCCAAGCGTAGGTGCGGAGCAGAAAATTCATCCATAGCGGGAGCATTATCAGCATAAACAGCACCAGCTGCACCCTTGAAGCCTCCCGAGCAAGAATATATGCGACAGGGTATCCTAGGGCTATGCATAGGAGCGTCGCTATAAACGCCAAGCGGAAGGAGCGGAAGAATACAGGCATGAATATCCCCATGTCGGAGAAGTTGCGCAAAGTGAATTCTCCGCCGGGCGTTGTGAATGCATAAACGAACACAATGATAATCGGAGCCACGACGAACATTGCCATCCAGCCGACATATGGAATTGAAAAATACTTAGGTTTCATATCCGCCCTCAGCTTCCTCGAGCTCAAGTTCGCTCTCTGCATCGCCGATATCGTCGTATTTATCGCTAAAGGAACTATAGTCTCCATACATGCCGGAAAATTCGCTCTTCTTCATTATATGAATTCCGTCTGGGTCAATTTTAATGCCAATCTCGGTGCCTATGGGGCTAAGGTCGGTAGTTTGGATTAGCCATTTAAAGCCGTGGAAATCAACGATTATGTCGTAGAGCACCCCCCGGAAAGTTATGCTGGCCACTGTGCCCTTGAGTGTGCCCTCCGCCGCATCCACGATGTCGATGTCTTCAGGTCTGATGACGACGTCGACTGGCTCCATCGGCGAAAAACCGCCGTCGAGGCATTGGAACTTGCGCCCGAACAGCTCGACTACGCCATCGCTGTGCATTATGCCGTCGAGGATGTTGCTTTCGCCGATAAAGTCGGCGACAAACGCATTTTTCGGCTCGTTGTAGATGTCTTCCGGCGTTCCGATTTGCTGGATGGCGCCGCCTTCCATGACTACTACGGTGTCGGACATTGCGAGAGCTTCTTCCTGATCGTGCGTTACGTAGATAAAGGTTATACCCGTCGCTTGCTGTATGCGCTTTAGCTCGCTTTGCATATCCTTGCGCAGGCGCATATCCAAGGCGCCGAGGGGTTCGTCAAGCAACAGCACCTTCGGGCGGTTTACGAGCGCACGGGCTATTGCGACCCTCTGCTGCTGGCCGCCAGAGAGTGATGTGACGTCGCGCTTTTCAAAGCCTTTGAGGCTGACTACGTCGAGCATCTCGCTTACCCGTCCGGATATTTCGGCCTTACTGAGTTTTTTGCCGTTTTGGCGCTGGAGCTTTAGGCCGAAAGCGATGTTTTCATAGACGTTCAGATGGGGGAACAGTGCATACTTCTGAAAAATCGTGTTGACCGCCCTTTTGTGCGGCAGGACATCATTAATCCTCACACCATCAAAGAAGACGTCTCCGGAAGTAGGCTTCTGAAAACCGCCAATAATCCTTAGCGTAGTGGTCTTGCCACAGCCGCTTGGACCTAATAGTGTGAGGAACTCTTTGTCGTTAAAGTACAGATTTATGTCTTTTAAGACATATTCACCGTCAAACGCCATCGAACAATTCGAGAGGCGAATCAACTCTTTGGACACTTATCACCCTTCTTTCCTTTGGACAGATAGGGGTATATAATACAGTCTTGGTCATGAAATGTCAATGGCTGAAAAATATTTTTTTGCGAAGGGTATATCGCGCAAGCGGAAGTTTTTTTTGTCGAGGTATGAGAGAAGCCCTGCGTCAGACTTAAAGGCGAAAGCCAACTTATATGAACATAGGGCTTGGTGCTTTTCGCCATAGGGTTTGCTTTGCCTCTCGCTGCCATATTTTCCATCCCCTAAGAGTGGGTGGCCGATGCTGGCGAGCTGCGCGCGTATTTGGTGCGTGCGGCCGGTTATAAGTCTGCATTCCAAGAGGGAGAGGCCGCCTTCGGAGGCGACGATCCTATATTCCATAATCGCAGATTTTGACCCAGGCCGGCTGGTTTTGGAAACATAGACTTGATTCTTTACCGCATCTTTAAATATATAGCCCTCAAGCGTGGCTGAGCGTTCCTTTGGCGTGCCGTGGACGGCGGCGAGGTAGAATTTATCGATTTCGCGCAGCTTGAGCTTCTCGTTCACTATGCGCAGGGCCTCGGCGTTTTTTGCCGCAAGCACTATGCCGGAGGTGTTGCGGTCTATGCGGTTGCATAGGGCGGGGGCAAAAGCGTTTTCGTCGCGTGGCTTCCATTGCCCATTTTGATAGAGGTAGGCTTGCAGCCTGGAAATAGCGGAGCTAGGGCTGGGACTGCCGTCGCTGTGGCAGAGCATCCCTGCGGGTTTGTTTATTAGCAGGATATTGTCGTCCTCGTAGACGAGGTCAAGTGCGGGGTCCGTAATTTTGAGGTAGGCGTTTTCCTCGGACGGCGTTTCAAAGAACTCGTCATTGACGTACATCTGCACGACTTCGCCATAGGCAAGCTTGTGGTCACGAGCCGCCGCTTTGCCGCCAACTTTAATCCGCTTAATGCGGATGTATTTTTGCATAAGCGATGCAGGGAGCAGGGGGGCGGCTTTAGAAACAAATCTGTCAAGCCGCTGACCTGCGTCATTTTTGCCTATTTGGAATTCCTTCAATATGCTTACCTCACAACCTCCAAAAACCTACAGCCTGTCAATTATAGCGCAGGTTGCTGTTATACGCAAGTTGCTATTCAGTGCCTGCTATCAGTCCGGCATTGATAAGCCTGCACACTCCTCTACGCTCGGTCAGTTCCGTGACAGTAGCCGGAATTCCCTCTCTACGATGAGCGTACAGGCTTCTCAATGCCTAATACTAGGTTTTCTTGGCTGGCACTGAACAATTACACTAGGTCTTCTTGGCTGGCACTGAATTTTTCCAAAACTATTGATGATTTCTGCAGCATGTGATATCATTAAAACAATTATGAGCTGAGGAGGAGCTTTTTCATGGAACAGCAAAACTACTCTCCGCATGGGGGAATGAATCAGCCTGATGGGGGTCAGGGGAAAGGCATGGCGATTGCGTCGCTGGTGTTGGGCATTTTGAGCGTCTTGGATCCAACGTTCATTTTTGGCATCATTATGGGCATCGTTGGCATAGTCCTTGCAGTCATGGCCAAGAAAAAGGGATATATCGGAGGGATGGCGACGGCAGGCATGGTGCTTTCCATAATAGGCGTTGCCTTAAATGGCATTATGCTCCTCCTTTTCGGTGCGGCACTTTTTACGCTGGGGGGCTTAACCGAGATTTTAGCGGAAATTGAGAATTGGTGACGATGCTCGGCAGTTGAGGGAAAGCAGAGTGCGTATTGAGGTGGCTTACCGCAATGCCTAATCACTTGGGCTGCCGTGGCTGGCCATTTGTAGGTCAATGACTTGCCCGCCGATTTCTATTGATGTCACTGTATCTAAATCCAGCATGTCGGTTTCGGTTGCGGAGCGTTCTGTGGAACCGGGATTATATGGCAGATTCAAGATTCTTTCAGAGCCGACGACAAATCTACCGGAGGCGTCGATATGCCTGGTTATCGATGATACCTGAGAGGGGCTTATAGGCTCGGAAGTTGTATTTATGACTATGCTTGGAAATGGGCGGGCTACGCCGTCTAGCCTGGTTGGCTCAATATAGTCTTGCTATTCAGCAGTGAGCCTATCTTTCAGTATTTCAACACATTTTGCTAATGCCGGTTTTACCGGCGGTGATAAATTATCCGGTAAACTGTCAATATCAAACCAGCGTAAATCTGTAGTTTCGCTTGTACAGGTCATCATCTCTCCCGAAAAGTCATCACATAAATAAACAACGTCAACTATCGATACCAGGTCGCCATTCGGGTAGGTAAAGAATCCTTCTTTGCCGGAAAACACGCCAAGCAATTCTATTGTTTTTGCTGTAAGTCCTGTTTCTTCCGTCAATTCACGTTTTGCGGCTTCTTCTACATTTTCCCCAAGCTCAACCCCTCCGCCATGATAGCCCCAGCATCCGTTATCTCTTCGCTTTTGCAAAAGCAGCTTACCATTTTTATGGATTATTACGCTTGCTCCGACAATCTGCAACCTCTCATGTCCTATAAGTTTCCTCATGTGCTTTATATATTCGTTCATGACAAACCCCACTTATAGTCAATACTCCAGGCAGTATAGCACATTTTCTGAGGAGCGGCTAGCTATTGCGGCCAAAATGTGACGCCAAGAAAAAATATTTGACAACTGCGCTTATTTGTCTTATAATACCCTAGCGAATGTGCGGGTGATG
>WQSH01000049.1 GCA_009787995.1 Oscillospiraceae bacterium | reverse complement strand
TAGGCGAGCTCTGTTCGAGCCGCAGCGAGTTAGCGAGCCCGGGGTTCCAAGGGGTATCCCCTTGGCGTGTCTTTTGGTCCCTTTTCTGCACGAGCAGAAAAGTGGCCCGCCGGAGGCCGTTCCCCGCCGGAGCAGAACCTTAGCTCTCATATTTGTGCCAACAGTGGTGTCGATATATGCTTGGATTTCAACCCCCACTATGCGCGGCCCTTGTAAAGTGCATATATCCCTATCGCAGTGGCGATGCCGGACACTAGCGCCAGTGTTATGAATGCCAGCCCTACAAAGGATATCCCGGAGATTGCTTCAGCTTCGACCTCCGCAATTGCAGCCGCCATTAGCCCCGTGGAATTGGAGCGCAGGCCTGCCGCAGCTCCGTTTGCCGAGAGAGCCCGGGATAGAATCTCTGCAAACACGTCAACTTCGTCAATAATTATTGTAATCGCATCATTTCCCACACTACGCTCAAAATCGAATCCTAAAGCCTCTACAACATAGTGCAGCTTGAAAACAGACTTTCCGCCTATGTTGCGCGAGGGCAGCTCGACCTCTTCCCCATCGATAACCACTGCAACTCTGGACGGGGGGGCCAGCACAGCCTGACCTCCCACATCTTTCAGAAGCCTGTCACTAAGCGCACCCACGCCGGGCTCGAGGCTTGTCAGCCGCTTTGTGCCACAGTCACTGTCCACCACGAAGCTAACCTGCACCGCAGTGCCGCTGAGCATATAGGCTATGTCAAGCATCTCGAAATAATAACAGTCGCCAAATCGGTATGACAGCAGGTAGAAGCTTTCGCCATTCACATTAACCTCGGCCAACGTCGACCGCCCCAACAAATCCGCCCGCACCCTTTCCAGCACGCCGGGGGCGAGATATCTGCCGTAAAACTCTTCGAACAGGGCAATCCCTTCATTGTACATCGCCGTCGCTATATCGACACCCACGAAACGCCAGTGCCACGGCTCGAAAATATAACCGTGGATGTCAGTGTATTCATAAGGGTACCGGAATATGAAACCAAAATTGTGGGCGTTTTCCAGCATCCATGCAAATTCCGGCGTATTTTCAAACCTTGCTTGCGACATAAACGCAAAGCCCGTCCTATGCAAGACATCTAAAGCAAGCCCCAGTTGATGCTCAGAGTGCCCGGGCCTGGCAAACTGCATATCGGCAACTTCCAAGCCTACCCTACCTACTGCCCTTCTATGGGAGTTTGCCTGCGTGCGGTAAGAGCGAAACGAGGATATGACGTGAATCCTCAGCCCATCTTCATTCAGCGCCGCCATCATCTTAGGCAAATACCTCGCAGCCTCCTCACGCAGCCTGTGCCCAGAGCCTATATCCACAAGGTCGCCCGGAACCCACCCTGCCGGCAGCGCAAAGTTCTTGTTGACCAGCGCACTGACGTTGTATGGGTCGCCCACAGGCTCTATAACCTCATAGAATCCAAGGTCCACATTGGCGTTGACATATGCGATTACCACGCCAAAGGGAACCTCGGGATTCTTTTCTTGAAAGGCTTCGTACCTCCGGGCGTTTTCTGAGAGGAAATGCGGGTATCCCCCTCCGCCCATTATTTCAGCCATCATCGCATGATAGGCCTTAAAGTCCAGCCCCGCATATTCAAGAAACCCGGACAAGCTCATCGGCGCTGCCTCACTGTCCCCAGCTCCCGCCAATTCCGTATACTCAGATGACGTATCTGCACTACTTAATATGGCAGTTGTTACCGCTCGAGCACCGTGGATATCCTGAATGCATAGCATGGCTAACAGAAATGCCGCCATTGCGCTAACAGCTTTTAACCTTCTTTTTTTCATCTACACCTTCATCTAATGCCGTCATAATTGCCGTATCTTCAAAAGTTTTTTAAACAAGCCTGCTGGGCTTATTGCTATTTGTTCAGCCCCCCGAATTATACAGAAAGCGGCGGAACCTGTCAATTATGCTTTTGTTAATTTTTTTGCCAGTTCTACGACAGCGAAGGTGGCCACGTCTTCGGCGAATTTGCCTGGGCCAAATCCTGCATCAAAGCCTAGCTCTTTTGCCAATTCGTTGCTGATGCGGGGACCGCCGCAGGCTATTATGTAGTCTTGCCGAACGCCTTCGGCTTCCAGCAGCTCTATGAGCTCTGTCAAGTTTTGGATATGGATATCTTTTTGCGTCACTGTTTGCGAAACCAGCAGCACATCAGCCCTGAGCTCCCTTGCTTTGCGAACGAACTCTTCGTTTGACACTTGGCTCCCCAGGTTGTAAGCCTGCACCATTTCATACCGCTCGAGCCCATAATGGCCTGCGAGCCCTTTTCGGTTTATTATCGCATCGATTCCGACTGTGTGCGCATCGGTACCTGTGGATGCGCCCACAAAAATGACTTCTCTACCTATGCGCTCGCGGATATAATTTTCAACGGCTTCCATGTTCATAACTTTTTCGTTAACCGCCGACACGTGGATTTCTGTGTAATCCACGCTATGTGTGAGGCACCCATAAATAATATACATAGTAAACTCGCTGTCCAGCGGGATATGGCTGGCTACGCTGGGATCCTCTACGCCCATTTTCTTGGCAAGGCGAATTGCCGCCTCTACCCCCTTTTCATCGTTGCGCACCGGCAGGGCAAAGCTTATTTGCACTTTGCCATCGCCCATGGTGTCGCCATATGGCTTTAGCTTTGTTAAATCCGGAGCGGCACTGCAAACAGGCTCTTGGGCATTGTGGGCGCCTTTGCTCATACTGCTGGCCCTCCTATCATTTTTTTTGCAAATGGGTTGAAGTATTGCTCCCCTTTTTGAGTCACTCCGGAAAGCCCTTTGCCTCCGTCGCGCGACCTTTTTATTCCGGCGAACACGCCTTTTTCCAACGTTGCGAACAGCCCTAGGCGCTCGATGTCCTCAAGCAGCATTGCGGCTTTTTTCAAGACCTCGGCGGCTCTTTCCTGTATTATTCCGCCGTCCTTGAAGGCTATTTCTTCGCCCAGGTGGCGCATTGTGCGCTCGATGTAGCGCGCATTTTCTATCGCCAGCGCCCTATCGGATAGAAAAGGGGTGTGAATCGCTTCTGTGAGCATCCCGAGCAAGTGCACTTTTTGGCCCGTCATAACTGTGGCGGCGTTGAAGAGGGCGTTTTGTACATACGCTTTGAAAATGTTGCCTGTTATGAACTTGGTTGGCGGCATGTACTTTAACGGGGCTTTTGGGAAAATTTCCCTTGCCATCTGTGCCTGCGCCAACTCCAGCAGGAATGCGTCTTCCACCTCAGGGTCTATTTCGAAAGCATGACCCAACCCCTGCTGCTGCTCACGCAGGCCCGCTTTTAGCGCAAACTGCTCGTTAAGAAGCTGCGAGGCCAAGACTGTGTGCGCTTCTTCAACTGCATCGGCGGTGGTCAGGTAGTTATCCTCTCCCGTGTTGATGATTATTCCGGCAAATGAGTTAATCATTCTGGAAAAATACTGGTCAATGATAGTCCTTTGCATGTTTATGTCCCTAAACAAGATGCCATACAGTGCGTCGTTTAGCATCATGTCCAGGCGCTCAAGCGCTCCCATCGCAGCTATTTCCGGCATGCATAGCCCTGAGCAATAGTTGCATAGCCGTAAATACCGCTTCTGCTCGGCTCCGACCTCGTCGAGCGCAGCCCGCATCAGACGGAAGTTTTCTTGCGTTGCGTATGTGCCGCCGAAACCTTCGGTCGTAGCTCCGTATGGGACATAGTCCAAAAGGCTCTGCCCCGTGGTGCGTATGACGGCTATAACGTCCGCGCCTTGACGCGCTGCGGCTTTGGCTTGGGTGATGTCTTCAAAGATGTTGCCCGTGGCGACGATAACATAAAGAAGGGGGCCTTCCTTTTCGCCATATTCGCTGAGGTACTTTTTCCTTCTATGGGCATTGTTGCTTATTTGCTTCACTGCGCAATCCACTGCCGGAGCGATTTTGGCTTTTGCCATTTCCGGCGGGTTTGTAGCAAGCTTTGCAATATCCAGCGCTCCTTTGTCGATTTCCACGGCGATTTGCTGCGGGGAAAAGCCTGTCTCTATCATGGTGTTGCCTATATGATATGCCGCCCCCACGGAGAGCAGTTCCTTTTCCAGCAGGTGGTCTACTACGATATTCGGCAGGGGGGCGCCTACAATGTTTGTCCCATCTATCCCCAGCAAGCGGCATATCGCCCGCTCCACCGCCACTGTCGTATGCTCTTCTATAAACCCCTGCGTTTCCTCCGCAACCCGGGCGGCGCTGGCGCGAGCTTTTGCCACCAGCGCATAGTCTAAATTCAATTTGCTTTGCATTGCTAGTTCACTCCCTTTTAGATTTGCGCGCCGCCCTAGCTAAACCTTTGGGTTCCAGCGCTATTTCAAATCCTTGCTCCAGCCCTGTCACTCCCAAGAGTTCGGCTTTGCGCTTACCTGTGCAAACATCGCATTTGCAGGTTTCAACATAGTTCTCAGGCTCGGCGTAGGCGGCTATGACTCCTTCGAAGTTGCGCAGTATCGTGCGCTTTGTGCTTCTGGAGATTAGGTAATCGGGCATCACTGGTATTTTACCGCCGCCGCCGGGGGCGTCGACAACAAATGTCGGCACGCAAAAACCCGAGGTATGGCCGCGAAGGCCTTCGGCTATTTCTATGCCTTTGGACACTCTTGTGCGGAAGTGCTCCAGTCCCATGGATAAGTCGCATTGATAAACGTAATATGGCCTCACCCTCATTTTTACGAGTTTGTGAACCAGTTCCTTCATGACATGTATGCAGTCGTTAATACCTGCCAGCAGTACCGACTGGTTGCCAAGGGGTATGCCTGCGTCGGCGAGCATTGTGCAGGCTTTTATCGATTCGGGGGTTATTTCCCGCGGGTGGTTAAAATGGGTGTTTAGCCATATGGGGTGATATTTTTTTAGCATGTCGCATAGCTCCGGAGTAATCCGCTGTGGCATTACCACAGGTATTCTTGAGCCGATGCGAACTATTTCGACATGCTCGATTGCCCTCAGCTTTTGCAGGATGCTTTCCAGGCGGCTGTCCGATAATGTGAGGGGGTCGCCACCGGAGAGCAGCACGTCGCGTACCTCCGGGCTGTTTTGGATGTATTCTACCTGCTTATCTACAATATCTGCCGGGGTCATTGCATCCGTATGCCCGGTAAATCTGCGGCGGGTGCAATGCCGGCAGTACATGGAGCATTGATCCGTAATCAGCATCAGCACCCGGTCGGGATAGCGGTGGGTGAGGTTTGGGGCCGGGGAGTCTCCGTCTTCATGGAGCGGGTCGAGCAGGTCTGCTTTTGATTTTCGGAGTTCATTTGCGGTCGGTATGCTTTGCTTTCGTATGGGGTCGTCCGGGTCGTCCGGGTCTATTAGCGATAGATAATACGGCGTCACAGCCATCCTCATGGTCTGTAGGCATTTTTCCACGCCTTCCTCTTCTGCAGGGGAAAGATTTATGCTTTTTTTAAGCTCGTCCAGAGCTTCAACCCTGTTCCTGATTTGCCATGTCCAGTCATTCCAGTCATTTTCTTGTATTCCTTGGAAAATGGTTCTTTTGCTTGCATTCATACCTATGTGCCTCCTTGAAGGGAATTGTAAAGACAGGGGCTGTCTTAGATGTATTTTGCGTTGAACAGGTTCCGTATTTTTTCGCTTTCCCGCAGCTCCCGCAGGGTTATTTCCGCATGGTCTTTTGTATAGCCATTTCCCACCAGCATGGTCACATCCTTGCCTACCCCTTCTGCGCCTAAGGCTGCCCTGGTGAAGCTAGTCGCCATGGAGAAGAAGTAGACTATGCCTCCGTTGCGCACGGGCAGGATCGCCGCCATTTCACAGGCCTCCACGTTTACGCAGCTGATTGATATGTCGTACTCATTCCCGCCATTTGCCTCCAGGGCTTTTTCCAGCAAATCCACCGGCTGTGTTGCATCTGCTACTATGTAATCGGTGCAGGAGCCCAGCTCTATTAGCTCCTTGCCTTGAGATTCCCTGCGCACTGACGCAATTACCGACCCGGTGGGGCTTGCCCTTTTTACGGCCTCAAATCCGCTCAGGATGCCTGACTTGCCTCCTGCCCCCAGGATGAGGACGCTGTCACCGGGTTTGACGAGTTTTGCTGTTTGAGCCGGGGCCCCTGCGACGTCAAGGGCTGCCAGAGCCAGGGCTTCGCTCATGTCGTCGGGGAGTTTTGCGTATATTGCGCTCTCGAACAGGACTGCCTTGCCTTCTATATCGACCTTATCTATGTCCATATGGATTTTTTTGATTCTTTCTATCTTGAGTGGGGTTAGGGACAGCGATACTAATGACGCTATCTTGTCGCCTATTTTGAGGCCTCGGTCTTTCAGGTCCTTACCTATGTATGCGACAGTCCCTATAAACATGCCACCGGAGCCTGTGACCGGGTTTTGCATTTTGCCTCTTTCGCCGACTATGCCAAGTATCATTTCTTCGATTTTTTGCGGGTCTTTGCCGCAGGTTTCTTTGATTTGGGTGAATGACGCGGAGTCTATATTCAGCGAAATCACGTCGCATATGATTTCGTTGGTGTATAGCTTCGCCATGTCATTGCTGATCCTTTGTGCCGCTTGCGTCAGCACGCCTTGTGGTTCCACGACTCTGTGGGTTCCGTATTTATTGCCTTTTTCTGCCATTTCTTGTTCCTCCTTGAAAGTGTTGACAGAGCACGCGAAAAGCTGCCTTTAGCGGCTGCCGCCTCCCGCCCCCGGGATACGCATCAAAAATGCAGTTTCCCGGATGCCCTGTGGCTTGCAGCATGCTAGGACCGAGTTTTAAGGCCCAGTATTGCCCTGGCCTCTGCCGGAGTCGCTATTTTGCGCCCCAGCTCTTTTGCCATGCGGACGGCTTTTTCCACCAGTTCGCCATTTGATTTGGCGAGTGCGCCTTTTTCGATGTATATGTTATCTTCAAAGCCGACCCTGACATGTCCCCCCATTATTATTGCCAACGCGGCTATCGGGAATTGCGCCTTGCCTATGCCTGCGGCTGTCCATGTGCTGCCTTGGGGAATGCTGCCCACCATGAATACTAAGTCCCTCGCTTCTGCCGAGATTCCTCCATTTACGCCCAGCACGAAATCAAAGTGCATCGGCGAGGGGATTATGCCTTTGCGGTTTAACCTTATGGCTGTGTCTATCATGCCTTTGTCGAAGCATTCTACTTCGGGCTTTATGCCTTTGGCTGTCATTTTTTTTGCGAAGTCGATTATCATGTTTTCTGTGTTAATGAATATCTCATCTCCCCCGAAGTTGCACGTCCCGCAGTCCAGCGTCGCCATTTCCGGGTTTAAGGCTATGGGCTGCAGGCGTTCGTCATTTGTCATTCCTGTCGCCCCCCCTGTTGAGGGTTGGATGATTACGTCGGGGCATTCTTTCTTTATTGCGTCTATGCAGACTTTGAAGCGTTCGGCGCTTTGGGTTGGCGTCCCATCGTCTTCGCGCACGTGCAGATGTATGATTGAGGCTCCTGCCTCCCTTGCGCTTTTGGCTTCCCGCACGATTTCTTCCACGGTGTATGGCACTGCGGGGTTTTGCGCCTTGGTCACTTCGGCGCCGCAGATGCAGGCTGTTATTATTAGTTTTTCCATGCTTTTTTCTCCTAATGTCTTTGTTTGTCTTTTGGGACTATGCATGTGCCACTGGCTTTGCATACTACTATTGGCTCGTCAAGCACGTCGCAGGCTGACTCGCTTATATCCGGGCGCGGGACAATGACTTTTTTTGCCTCGAATGTCATTTTGCGAGATGTGCTGCCCTTTTCTGTTATTTCCCCCGTGGCTTCTATATAGTCCCCCGCATATACCGGCGCCAGGAAGTCCACTGAGTCGTATGCCCTAAACAGCCCTTCGTCTCCGTCGTTTCGTATCAGCAACTCTGTTGCAATGTCGCCGAATAGGGCGAGCATGCGCGCCCCGTCCACTAGGTTGCCCCCGTAGTGTGCATCTTGGGTGCTCATCCTTAGCTTTATGGTTGCTTTCATTTGTATTGCTCCTTTGCGTATTTTAATAAAAAAGCGCACTACAAGGAGGTATCTCCTCATAGCGCTTCATGTGCTCACGACAGCGAAATAGCGAACGTGTGCAGTTTTGCGACCCCACAACCGCATTATACTACAAACGGCGTTCATTTTCCAATAGTATTTTTTGTTAATTTTAACATTTAAAAAGCCTTGCCCTTGTTTTGCAAGGTGCGATGTTGTACACTACACTAAGCGGATGGGGGTGTTTGTGTGCAAATTAAAGACCTCGTTTTGGTTGGCGCAAGCGGCTTTGGCAGGGAAGTCCTGTGGCAGCTTAGCCAGTCGAGCTATTGCAAAAATAGGTACAATATCATTGGCTTTGTTGATGATGCTCCAAATTTGCAGGGCAAAGAAATCAATGGCGCCCCGGTTTTAGGGGATACGCTTTGGCTCCTGGGTGCGAAAAAGAGCGTTTGCGCCGTGATATGCGTCGGAAACTCAATATCGCGAAAAGCCATTTATGACAGGCTTAAAAGCAATTTGCTAATTGAGTTTCCTACGGTTTTTGCCGAGGATGTGCGATATTCAGAATTTGTAGAGTTCGGGCAGGGGTGCATCATCTGCCTGTCTAGCATATTAACTACAAACATCACGCTCGGTGATTTTGTTGTTGTCAACTGGGACTGCACTATTGGGCACGACTGCAAATTGGACGATTTCACCACGTTATACCCAAGCGTGAACGTCTCGGGCAACGTCTGCATTGGATCGTGCTGCGAAATTGGCACCGGCACAAACATCATCCAAGGCAAAACCATCGGCTATAACGCCATTATTGGCGCAGGCTCCGTTGTGGTCAGGGATATTCCGCCCAATTGCACTGCTGTTGGCGTACCCGCTGCCCCCATCAAGTACCGCTGACACAGCTATTCCAGCGTTATGCCGACTCCTACTACGCCTTTTCCCGTGTCCAGCACAATTCTTTCATGGGAATCTATTGCATATTTGCTTGAAATAGTAGCTGGATGCGCAAAGCAACTGATGCTTTTGTCTTTGGAAATGAGCTCGCTTATGGTCTGGAAAATGAAATTTGATACGGTTATCAGCAGCGACAACTCCAGCTCTCCAATATTCTCCGGCTCAAAGCCCGTCGCCGAGGTTACAAGATATTTGACGAAATCTGGCGGGTAGACGATATTTATGTGCCCAGATGCGCCTCCGTCTAAATCCGCCCATACGACAAAGTCCTCATCATGGGGTTCGAAGTCGATTTCGACCCTTTTCACATTTTTGCTGTCGAGAATGTTGCATATAGCCCACATATTGCAGATACTTTCGCACACTATGTCGGTATAGTCATGCAAAATTTCTGGCTCTTCTGTTTCCTTTACAATTCTTTGGTCGGCATCGGACACATGGTACAGGAGCCATGCAATAAGCATGCCAGTAAATTCTTTAACCACCTTGTCGGCAAAATCAGATTCAACCAGCAGCTTTTCTTGTACGCCTATGTCTTTTTTGAATTCATCGTGTATTTTTTTGTGCAAGGCAAAGTCTTTGTAGCCTATTGACTCCTGATAGGCCTCTTCATCCGCAAAGTGCCGGATGGCGTAGTCTTTCAGAAAGAGTATTATTGAAATGCATTTTTGCTTGCGCTCCTCCCCTGTACTGTTGACTGCGTCCAGCAATTCCAGCGCTTTTTTAAACAACCCCTCATGCTGCTCATCAATATTGTCGACGCCTATACGGAGGGCTTCTCTCCACATAATGTTTTCCCTGGTTGCGTTTTCCATCATCATACCTCCCAATTCTTTTTTGTTTCAATATTTTTGATGCTCGCCCAAGTTGCTTGAAAATAAAATTCGTGCGCATCGTGCGCAAGTCGCTTTTTGGTTTCTAATTATATCCCTCAAAATCTCTGTTGTAAAGCTCTAACTCGCCGTTTGGGAAAATCCTACCATTTGATATTGCTAACGCTTGCCCCTGCAAACTATCCGCTGCTGCGCTGCTGCCGGTCAATTTGCTGCGTTTTTCTCGCTAGTACGGGTCTTGTCGCCCTACTTGCGCAAAAAAAACACAGCAAACCGACCGACAGCAGCTACCCTTTTACCTGTAACCACCTTATTCAAGCTGCCCATTTATAAGGCTTATTATTTCATCTTGCAGCCCCAGCATACGGCATATATTTATAGCGTCCTTTGGCAGCTTTTCGCCTGCGCAAATATGCAGCAATCCGTAGTCCATATAGCCCGCAATTTTTGCTACCCTTTCCCCAACCGGGGTGCTCGCCAGCTCGCCGGAAAGGGCCTGGTGATCCTTTATTTTGCGCAGCCCTGCTACTTGATAGTGCGCACCTGCCAGTGCCGCTACGCCTTCATAATGCGTGGTCATTACAGTGACCGCTTTTTGTTTGCTCATATAGGCACATACCCCCCGGGCGATTGCGCCCCCTTCTGATGGGTTTGTCCCGCGCGCAAATTCGTCAAGAAGCATCAGGGCTTTCCCCTCCCTAACTTCGGACAAAACCTCTTGCAACTTTACTATTTCTCCGCCAAAGCTGGAAAGGCCGCGGTCTGCCGCCTCTAGGTCGTCTGAGATCATATGGATGCCATCTAGTAGCGGGCAGTTCGCCTTTTTCGCAAAGGGGTAAAAACCGCAGTGTATGAGCAGGACGTTAAGAGCCAGAGTCTTGAGCGCCACGCTTTTCCCGCCCATATTTGCACCGGTAATCACTGTTGTGCCCGCCTTCAATTCAAGCGAGAGCGGCGTAAACTGCCCGCCCGCTTCAGCGAGGGTATTTTCCATTTGCGGGTTTGACATACTTGTGAAGCTGATGCCTTCCCCGGTTATTTCCGGCATGCATGCGTCGCCAGCGCTGGCGAGCTTTGCTTTTTGCATCGTCAAGTCCATGCGCCCTATCGCCTCGGTATTTTGCAGCAGGTGGTCCTGCCACGGCTTTAGCTCTTTCGAGAGCCAGAGCGCCGCCTCTAGTTCTTCTTTTTGCTCCCGCGCTGTGACCTCTGAGCGCTGCGACAGCAGCTCGGCTTTCTTTTTGCCGTCAGGCGTTAAGCGGAGCTTGCGCTCTATGCTCTTTTTTTCTTCCCGGAGCTCTGCCAGCAATGGGAAGCTTCGGCTGCTGATATGGAAGGATGCCACTTTGCTTTCTTCCGGGTCAAGGATGGCTAACGCTGGGCCCATGCCCTCTATGGCTATGCCATGGTATTTCGCCGATTTGTTTATTTCATCGAAAGCCGGGGCTATTTCTTCCAATTGGAGCGTAAACTGCTTTATTTCAAACAGGTCGATTTCGCTGAGCTGCCCGCCTATCCGCTTTATTGACGAGCGGATGTCTTTTGTTTGGCGGAACACTTGCTCCAGCTTTGCGTAAGCTGCCTGCGCCTGCGGCAGGGTTTTTAGCGTTTTTGCTATGTTCTGCAGTTCCTTCCTCAAAACCTCCTCTTGCCCCGGACAAGCGGCCTGAGTGCTGCGCAACGCATCTCTCCCATATGGCGAGGCAGGGCGAATTTGATTTAGGACATACGTAAAACCTATGCGGTTTTTTTGTTCGTGGGTAAGCATGTTTTCCTATTCCCTTACGTCAACCACCGGCAAGGGGACGGCGGCTTTCATTCTTGTCATAAACATCTCTCTGTGGTAGTGGTTGCCATAGGCTGAGTATGGGTTTATTGTCACTGCCGCTAGGTTTATGCTTTCTAGTACGGCGAGCTCTCCTCCCGCTGCCTTTAGCTTTCGGCTGCTTTCTCGTGAAATTAATAGGCGGCTCGCATCCCTGGTCGCTATTTTCATTTCCCTAAGCAGCCCTGAGCGCACGAGAGGGTCTAGCATGGAGTCGGTTAGCGCACCTTCAATGTAGAGACAACGGGGGGCTTTTGATTGCTTTATCTCCGCTAATATGTCGGCTTCGTCCGGCAGGTGCCGGTTTTCCTGACCTATGATAATGTATTTCCCATTTGGCTGACCTTCCCCCATTTGCTGCTTGAGCTCTGGAAGCTCTGCTGTTGTTAAAATGCTGCACATGTGGGCCGCTTCGGCTATGGTCTCCTCCATGCTTGGGCTATAGGATGCGCCTGCGCACAGGACCGTGGCTTCTGCCAGCGCTCGGGAGCACAGCGTTTTTCTCCCTACAGCCCCATCTATGATTGTACGGCTGGCACCGTGCTCACGAAATAGTTTTGAAATTCCAATCAGTTGCACCACAATCGAGGGCCCTGCAAGCTGGACGTTCCCATCGCTCAACGCCCTTACCAGCACTACCTCTCCCAAGGGCGTGGATATGCCTGTTGTTTCCAGTATCTCTTTTGTTACGTCGCAGCTGCGCAGGAGCTTTTCTGATGTGGCGAAGAGACTCCCTTCCCGGACGTATATTCCGGGTTTTTCCGTACCTGTGACTGTGTCCGTTTTCTCCCCATCCCAACCTATGGATGTCAGCGCCAGGGTTTCGTTTTCCGGATAATTTTTTACCAGGCTGTTCAGAGCTGTTGTTTTTCCCGCATTTTTGCACATCCCGGAAATTGACAAGGACCCATATCTCTGGACAAGATTAAATAGAGAGCTCTCCATAGCTGCGCCCCTACAGTGCCGATCGCGGCTTAGACCCTGGCCCATGCTCTCTTGCCACTGCCCCCTGTTTTGCTTGCTGGGCAGGCGGCGCTATCGCTAAAGTGAATATAAACTTAGTTACGCCACCACGGCTCTCGACGAAAATATCTTGGTTGTGGTTGTCTAAAATGGTTTTTACGATATATAGCCCCAGCCCGACCCCGCTCTTGTCGAAGCTCCTTGATTTATCCGCCTTGTGGAATCGGTCAAAGATATGCGGCAAATCGTCGTCTCCAATCGTCTCCCCATGGTTTTCTACCGAAACATATGCAAGTCCGCCTTGCTTCCACAATTCAAGCCCGAGGACTCCCCCTGGCTCTGAAAACTTGATGGCATTGTCTATGAGGTTGTAGGCCACCTGCGTGATTGCATCACTGTCTCCGCGGGTCATTATCGCTTCTTCGGGAAAATTTGCCTCGACATCGAGCCGCCTCCCTTCAATCTTCCCGCCCAGGCTGAGCAGGGCAAGCCTTACCACTTCGGTTATGTCGAAGCTGCTGTCTAGTATCGAGTCTGATTTTGCAGTTTGAATCGACGACATCTCCATCATGCCTTTAACCAACCTGGACAGCCTTTGCGATTCGGAAACAATCACATCCAAATACCTCTGCTTTTTTTCCGGCGGTATGGTGCCGTCGTGCATGCCTTCGGCAAAACCTGAAATGACTGTCATCGGAGTTTTGAGCTCGTGCGAAAGATTCGCTATGAAGTCGCGCCGGAATGTTTCAGAGCTTTCCAGAGAGTCAGCCATCGCATTGAAGGCCTGCGTGAGCTGGCCTATTTCATCCTGCCTGCTTGAGCTAGCAATGCGCACGGAAAAGTCCCCCCTGGCAAAGCGCCTGGCTGCCCCTACCATTTCTTTGAGCGGCTCCGCCATCTTTTTTGTCACCAGAAATGATATTGCGAAAGTAAGGGCCATAACGCTCAACGCAATAAGTATGAACACCCCGGAAAATGCTTGCCATTCATTGGCAAACGCTATCATATCGCTTGAGACAAACAGGTAGCCGAAGATGATTTGCTCTCCGCCTATCATTCTTGTGAGCGGCACGCCCACTATCCTGCGCACTTCCGGGTATATCTGCCCCATTGTCGTCAGCCGCACGTTGTACCCGCCTGCGGATGCAGACTGAAGCGACGATTGGGGCACTTGCATCCCAAAGTGCTGGAAAGTTCTCCCCGAACATGCCCCAACGACTCCGTCCGCATCTGTGACCAGCAAGTCAAAGCCCGACACTCCGGAGGTAAACGATAGCCACATGCTCAGGCTTAGCCCCCCCAGATCCACACCGCTGTACACGTATTGCACTGTCACATATCTAGCTGTTTCTTGAAGCGTCAAAGTCATCCTAGCCCTTTTTTCCGATACCTGGCGCCTGTAGTTCCAAGCGGACGACAGCACGCCAAGGAGCGAGAAGCTAATAAACACTATTAGGGCGATTGCTAGAAAGTTTCGGAAGTAGAGACTTTGTTTCATCCTGTCCTTTCGCGACTGCTCAATCAAACAGCTCGAATTTGTATCCGACTCCCCACACTGTTTTTAGCGACCACTTTTCGCTTACGCCTTCAAGCTTTTCGCGCAAGCGCTTAACGTGGACATCAACTGTGCGCGAGTCGCCAAAGTAATCAAACCCCCATACTTCATCAAGCAGCTGGTTGCGCGTGTAGACCCTGTTGGGCGATGATGCAAGGTGGAATAGGAGCTCCATTTCCTTTGGTGGGGCATCGACGCGTTTTCCGTTAACGTAAAGCTCGAAGGAGTCCATGTCTATTATGAGGTTTTCAAATGTCAGCCTTTTGCTTTCTGCCACCCCTGTCGAATCGAAGCGACGCATGACTGCATGGACCCGCGCTATAAGCTCGCCTACTTCAAAGGGTTTTACGATATAGTCGTCTGCCCCCATTTCAAGCCCGGTCACTTTGTCTATTGTTTCGCCTTTTGCCGTGAGCATTATAATCGGCACATTCGAAACAGCGCGTATTTCCCTGCAAACGCCCCAGCCGTCCAGCACAGGGAGCATTATGTCCAACAGTACCAAGTCCGGCGAAAACCGCTCGAACTCAGCCACGCCCACTGCTCCGTTTTCGGCAATGGCAACGCTGAACCCATCCTTTTCCAAATAAAGCCTGAGCAGCTCGGCGATATTATCGTCATCTTCTACGATAAGCACTTTCTTTGACATTTTCACACCTCGTGATTTGGATAAATATATGCCCTTATTTTACATGCAGCCCCTCACTCTTTGGTGAATAAACTGTTAATCCCTGCTGCGCACCGGAAGCCACGCTTCGAAATAGCCTGCCGGCTCGCCGTCTTCGACCACGCTGCAAGCGAGATTTCCAAAAGCGGCGCCAATCACTTCCAGCTCATTTTCGCTTGCATATTCAGCCATATAATCTATATGCTGCGACGAAAATTGATCCCTGCCCACAATCTTAAACGCAGAGTGGATGCAAAGCCGGACAGGCATAACTTCCACCGGCGGCTTCACCTCCACCTCAAATTCCTCCACATATTGCATCCCCAGCGAAAATCCCCACTCGTACCCTCCCTCAGGATTGGCATCTTGCGGCATCTCAAAATACCGCCTCGAAAAAGGCATGTATTTTAGCCATCTGCGGGCCAAATCCCTCAGTGCGGGGCTGTTGTCATATGTGAAATTGCGGCGGTTGATATACCTTACGAATTCGGCGTTGTAGCGCAATTCG